>NZ_JBONDW010000008.1:0-324874 GCF_054919535.1 Mycobacterium venezuelense | reverse complement strand
GCCCCAGCCATTGGCCGTCGGCGCCGAAATCAACCGCTTCGCCGCCACCGTCACCACCCTCACCCCACGCATGTCCGAATGGCTACGCGGCGACGACAAAGCCATCGTCGCCAAGGAAGCGGGGGAGTTCGCCGCGCAGGGCGTCTCGGAGGACTTGGCCTACACGGTGGCGACCGGGCTGTATCAGTACAGCTTGCTCGATGTCATCGACATCGCCGACATCGTCGACCGTGATCCGGTCGAGGTCGCCGACACCTACTTCGCGCTCATGGACCACCTCGGGGCCGATGGACTGCTGACCGCGGTGTCGAGATTGAGTCGCGACGACCGGTGGCATTCGTTGGCGCGGTTGGCGATACGCGACGACATCTACGGCTCACTGCGCGCCCTGTGCTTCGACGTGCTCGCCGTCGGCGAACCCGAGGAAACCGGCGAAGAGAAAATCGCCGAGTGGGAGATGACCAACAGCTCCCGGGTGACCCGTGCCCGCCGCACGCTCACTGAGATATACGAAGATGGGGAGCGGGATCTGGCCACACTGTCCGTCGCGGCCCGCCAGATCCGCAGCATGACGCGAACGAGTGGAACGGGAACGACTGGGTGACGAGCTTTGTAGCGCCGGTGCACGTGCGCTGGTCCGACATCGACATGTACCAGCACATCAACCACGCCACCATGGTGACCATCCTGGAAGAGGCCCGGATACCGTTTCTGCGTGAGCCTTTCGGTGAGGAGATCACGACCATCGGCTTGCTCATCGCCGAGGTGAACATCGTCTACAAAGGACAGCTGCGGCTCGTGGACTCCCCGCTGCAGGTGACCATGTGGTCCAAGCGGGTGCGTGCGGTCGACTTCACGATCGGCTACGAGGTGCGGTCGGTGGCTGCCGCGCCGGACTCGAAGCCTTCGGTGATCGCCGAAACACAACTGGCTGCCGTGCACATCGAAGAGCAACGGCTGCAACGGTTGTCGGCCGCACAACGCGCATACTTAGAGCGCCATCTGCGATGACCGGCCCCGAACGCGGCCTCTGGGTGGAGGATCCGCGTCATCGCGAGGACCTGATGGCGTTCGTCGAACGTGCACTCCGCCTCGACGAGGCCGCGGTCGTCCGATTGCGTGAGCGTGCTCCCGAGTTTGTAGTGGCTTGGGTGGCAACGGGTTTCGACGTGCTGGCCAGCCGGGTCGTGGCCGCGCGGGTGCGTCCGTCCGACTTGTCGGCGGGCGCCGATGCGTTGGCGGCCGGATTGTCGGCGCCTGGCGACTATGTCGATCCGGGCTTTCCGATGGATTCGGCCTGGCGCGGCGCGTTACCGCCCGAGGCCGGGTTCGCCCATCTCGACGACGTTCCGGCTCGCGTGGTGCTCGATCTGGCGCAGCAGGGCATTGCGCTGGCCAAGGAGCACAGTAGTGCACACGGTCCGCCGGCCTCGCTGCTGGACCAGGAGGTGGTCGGCGTCAGTGCTGACGACGTCAGCGTGGGCATTCCGATGCGGTGTGTATTCGCTTTGACGGCAATGGGTTTCCTGCCTCAGTCAGGTGACGAGGTGAGTGCCGATGAGATCGTGCGGGTGCGCGCTCATCCCGCGTGGCTGCGAATCGACGCGCGGTTCGGCTCGGTGTATCGGCGCCGCGGCGACCCGGCCTTGCTTCTCTAGCGCGAGCAGACGACCCACACCGCAGTGTCGGGCGGCAGCATGTCGCCGGTCAGCGGACCACTAGCCAACAGGATCTCACCGGCGGGCAACGGTAGGGGATGCGGCCCGGTGTTGAGCGCACACACCAGGCCGCCGGACCGTCGGAACGTTGCGCTGTCGAGCCATTCGATGCCGCCGCCGTCGAATTCGTCACGGTCCGAACGCAATCGCACGGCCTCGCGGTAGAAGTTCAAGGTGGACGCCGGGTCGGCGAGCTCGTGTTCCACGGTCAACGTGGCCCAGTCCTCGGGCATCGGCAGCCAGGTCTCGGGGGTCGTGGAGAATCCGAACGGCGGCGCGGTGCCCGACCACGGCATCGGTACCCGGCACCCGTCGCGTCCGCGTTCGGTATGTCCCGACCGCTCCCACACCGGATCCTGCAGTACCTCGTCGGGCAGGTCAACGTTGGCCAGGCCGAGTTCCTCGCCGTTGTAGATGAACACCGCGCCAGGCAGTGCGAGCATCACCAGTGCCATCGCCCGGGCCCGCGCCAGGCCCAGCGCACCGCCGCCGTAGCGGGTGACTTCACGTTCCACATCGTGGTTGGACAGCGTCCACGTCGGCGTCGCACCCTCGAGCGCGGCTGCGGCCATCGCGTTGTCGATCGCATCGCGGATCTCGGCCGCGTCGAAATCCGCCTGCACCAACCGGAAGTTGAAGCCCAAGTGCAGCTCGTCGGGCCGCAGGTACCGGGCGAAACGCTCGTTGCCGTGCACCCACACCTCACCGATCGCGACGGCGCCCGGGTAGTCGTCGAGCACGGTGCGGATGAACCGGTGGATGTCGTGCACGCTGTCGTTGTCGAAGCGCGGGTCGTCATCGCTGTTGCGCAGTAGAGCGGTGTCGGTCACCGACATGTCCGGCAAGTCTGGCGGCTTGGCCATGCCATGGGCCACGTCGATACGGAACCCGTCGACCCCGCGGTCGAGCCAGAACCGCAGCGTCTTCTCCAGATCCTCGAACACCTCGGGGTTTTCCCAGTTAAGGTCCGGCTGTCCAGGATCGAACAAGTGCAGATACCACTGCCCGGGTGTGCCATCGGGTTCGGTGACGCGCGTCCATGCCGGGCCGCCGAACACCGACACCCAGTTGTTGGGCGGTGTCGCGCCGTCGGCGCCGAGGCCGTCGCGGAAGATGTAGCGATCACGGCGGCCCGGGTTGGCCAGCGCTTCGACAAACCACGGATGAGCCGAACTCGTGTGGTTGGGCACCAGATCCATCGTCACCCGGATGCCCCGGGAGTGCGCGGCGTCGAGCAATCGGTCCAGGGCCTCCAGGTCGCCGAACAGCGGATCGACGTCGCGGGGGTCGGCGACGTCGTAGCCGTGGTCGGCCATCGGCGACACCATCACGGGATTGAGCCACAGCGCGTTGACCCCGAGCGCCGACAGGTAGTCGAGCTCGGCGCGGATCCCGTCAAGGTCGCCGACACCGTCACCGTTGCTGTCGCGAAACGAACGCGGGTAGGCCTGGTAGAAAACCGCCTGCGACCACCACTCGGCCATCAGAACGCCGAGTTGACCATCGAGTCCGCGGCCATCTCCAGATAATCCAGCAACGCCTTGCGGTGCGGGTCGTCGAGCGTCGCGGAATCGATCTCGCCGACCGCGATGTGCATGTTCCGTAGCCAGGCGTCGCGCTCGAGGTAGCCGATGCGGAACGGCGCGTGCCGCATCCGCAACCGGGGATGGCCACGCTGGTCGGAATAGGTCCGCGGCCCACCCCAGTACTGCTCGAGGAACATTCGCAGCCGCTCCTCGGCGCCCTCGAAATCGTCCGGGGGATACAGCGGATGCAGGATCTCGTCCTCGCGCACCAGTTGGTAGAACCTCGACACGATGGCGCGGAACGTGTCGTGGCCACCGACTTCGTCGTAGAAGGATCGTTGAGCGGCCGTCACACCCTCCATTGTGCCGATCAACCGCGGGCGCCGCGTTCCGGTGGTGGGCCGACGACCTCGAGATCCAACTCGGCGCGGGCACGGGCAAACCCTGCCACGGGAAACTCCTTGCCGCTTCCCTCGACGTGGATGTGCGCGTCGGTGGGGGTGTTCATGTACTCGAAGAACTTCTCGAACACCCCGGTGGTGAGCAGTCCCAGCATCTGGGTGTTGTGGCTGTCGAACGCGAAGGCGCAACCACCGCACAGCGGCGCGGACGTCGTGAAGTTGCCCGGGATGGCGGGTGGCAGGTGCGAGCCGTAATCGATGCTCGCCATCACGTAACCGTGGATTGCGAAGTGCCGTGTCAGGTCGGGGCGGCCGGTGCGGTCGCCGAGTCGCCAGCCTCCGCCGTGCAGCCAAACGATCGCCGGAAGGGGTTCGGTTGTTCTCGCAGGCTTGACGACGTCGATGAACAGGGCAGGCGCGTACTCGTGCGTGGAAGTTTGGGTGTCCAGAGGGATCACTCCTGTAGATGCAGCGCCCGGGCCTGGGTTGCCGCTGACGCGGTTGTAAGGCCCTTCAAGTGCTACTGCATTAGCCAGGCTAACAGATTCGTCATGCGGTGTTCACTCAACCGTCCAGGAAACTCACTCAGAATTGTCGTGCGATTGCACCAGATCCGTGGTGGACTGTGTGCTCGGAGGCTCTATGGCGCACAGCAAAAAAGGCCACTCACGACGGACCGGTCACTTATCCGGCCCATCGGGACCTCACGCGCCGAACCGCCCGCTCCACAGCGTCGAAACCTTCGCGACGAGCAATCCCGAAGCATCTTTATGGGGTCGCCGCCGGGTTCTCCTGCTCAATTCGACATACGAACCGCTGACCGCGCTGCCGTTGCGCCGCGCCGTCATCATGCTGATGTGCGGTAAGGCCGACGTCGTCCACGATGACCCGGCCGGGCCACTTATCCACTCGGCGACCAGGACCATCGTGGTTCCGTCGGTCATCCGGCTGCGCAGCTTCGTGCGGGTGCCGTACCGGGCCCGCATTCCGATGACCCGCGCGGCGCTCATGCACCGCGACCGCTTTCGCTGTGCCTATTGCGGCGGCCGGGCCGACACCGTCGACCATGTGGTGCCGCGCAGCCGCGGCGGCGAGCACTCGTGGGAGAACTGCGTCGCGGCGTGCGCGTCCTGCAACCACCGCAAGGCCGACCACCTGCTGGCCGATCTCGGATGGACACTGCGTTCTGCCCCGATGCCGCCCAAAGGTCAGCATTGGCGGTTGCTGTCGACGATCAAAGAGCTCGACCCGGCCTGGGTGCGCTACCTCGGCGAGGGCGCGGCGTGACGGACGCCTTACTGTCGGCGCGCCGACACATCGCGACTGATACGGTTTGCGCGTGAGCACAGCACTTACCCATTCCCTCCTCGGAGGGGTTCCGCTGGTGTTGTTCGCGGTCCTGGCGTTGATCTACCTCACCCGTAAGGGACCGCACCCGGACACGTACAAGATGTCCGACCCGTGGACCCACGAGCCGATCCTGTGGGCCGCCGAGGAGCCCCGTGATCACGGGCATTCTGGGCACGATTCGCATGGAGTCACGATCGGAGGCGGCGCAAGTGGCAAGTGGTAGCCATACAACGGAACTCGCGACGGCCGCACCCGCCGATCTCGAACTGCCCTACGGCTACGCGCTGACGTCCAGCGGCCGGATCTCCGGCGTCACCGAGCCCGGTGAACTGTCGGTGCATTACCCGTTCCCGACGATGGACCTCGTCGTGCTCGACGATGCACTGAAGTACGGGTCGCGCGCGGCCAAGGCCCGGTTCGCCGTCTACATCGGTGGACTCGGCGAGGACACCGCGGCGACCGCCCGCGAGATCCTGGCCAAGGTGCCGACGCCCAACAACGCGGTGCTGCTCGCGGTCTCGCCCGACCAGCACGCGATCGAGGTCGTCTACGGCGCCGACGTCAAAGGCCGCGGCATCGAAGAGGCCGCCCCGCTCGGCGTTTCCGCTGCCGCCGCGTCCTTCAAGGAAGGCAACCTGATCGACGGGCTGATCAGCGCCGTGCGCGTGCTGTCGGCCGGCGTCTCACCTGCCTGATCCTGTTCCCTTTGCACCGCGAACGTGCGTGTCTGCTGCGCGACACGCCGCTGCCAAGCAGCATTTCGCGCACGCTCGCGGAGCCTGACCGCTACAGGGCGGTCAGGCTCGCACGTATCTCCACATAGCGCGTCAGGAACTTGCGCTCATCGAGGCGTTTCCGGCGCAGCCACCCGGTGACCTCGTCATTGCATTTACTCGCATTGCACGACGCGCATGCGGGCACCACATTGTCGATGGTGTAGCGCCCGCCTCGCGATATCGCCATCACGCAGTCACGCTGAAACGGGCCTTCGACTGCGCAGCAGTAGGCGCATCCACCCCACGCGCTCTTGATCGCTTCCCATTGCGCGTCGGTGAGGTCGTTGACGACGGCGTCGAGCCGACGCTTACGCCTGCGCGAATACCGCGCGCTACGGGTTCGACTGACCGCCACCGACCAAGGGTATGGCCCGCGAGCGTGCGCAAACTGCTGCTGAAGTGCGGCGTGTCGCGCAGCAGACACGCACGTTCGCGGTGCCAAGCCAGCCAGGGGAGCTAACTGATGTCGAAGGCGCGGGCGCGCAGGGAGCGCTCGACGCCGGCGCGGCCTTCCAGCACGAGCCGGCGCAGCGCGGGCGGCACCTCCGGATCGGACAGGAACCGGTCGGCGGCATCGAGTCCGTCCTGGCTGATGTCCCATGACGGGTACAGCCCGACCACGACGGTCTGGGCGACCTCGCTGGAGCGCCGCTCCCACACCCCGGAGATGGCACCGAAGTAGCGGTCGCGGTACGGCGCGAGCAGCTCTTCCTGTCCGGGCTGCACGAATCCGCCGACGATCGCACGCGTGGTGATGTTGGCCAGCGTGTCGTCTTCGATGACCTGCTCCCACGCGCCGTCCTTGACGGCCGCCTGCGGCCGGGCCGCCGCGGCTGCCGCGGCGTGGCGCTTGCCTGCTGCGGTCGGGTCACGCTGGACTTCGGCATCGATGAACGGAGTCTCGGTACCGTCGGCGTCGACCTGCCCGGAGCGGGCCAGCGCGGTCACGATGCGCCACCGCAGGTCGGTGTCGACCACCAGTCCGGGCAGGCCAAGCGAACCCGGGTCCTTGTCGAGCAGATCGGCCAGCAGCACCGCGTGATGCGTCGACAACACCGAGGTGGTCAGGGCGTTGACGAACGCCAGCTGGTGGTCGGAGCCTGCCTGCGCGCCGCGAGCCAGCTCGACCAGCCGATCGGCGAAGGCCGGCCAGCCCTCCGCGTACGCCCAGCCGGGATCGGCGTAGGCGCCGAGCGCGGTCTGCGCCTGCAGCAGCAGCCGCTGCGCCACACCGACCTCGGACTCGGCGTGGATACCGCTTGACACGAGCGCCACGAAGTCGCGGGCCTTCATCTCGGCTTCGCGCGTCATCTCCCAGGCCGCCGACCAGGCCAGCGTGCGAGGCAGGGAATCGGCGATGTCGGCGATGCGCGTCAGCACGGTCGACAGCGAGTCGGGGTCGAGCCGCAGCGAGCAGTACGTCAGGTCGTCATCGTTGACCAGGATCAGCTTGCCGCGCGAAACACCGACGAGCGCAGGGACTTCCGTCGATTCGCCTTCGACGTCGAGTTCTTCGCGATGCACGCGCACTAGCTTGCCGTCCACGTCGTCGTACACACCGACGGCGAGCCGGTGCACCCGGGTCTCGCCGGCACCGGGTGCCGCGCCCGACTGCGCGATGGCGAACCGGGTGAACGCGCCGGACGAGTCGACATCGAAGTCGGCCCGCAGCGTGTTCAAACCCGTTGTCTTGAGCCACTGTTGGCCCCAGCCGGACAGGTCGCGGCCGGATGCCTTCTCCAGCGCCCCCAGCAGGTCACCGAACGTCGCGTTGGCGAACGCGTGGTCGCGGAAGTAGTCCCGCAGCCCGGCGAGGAACTCTTCGAGCCCGACGTATGCCACGAGCTGCTTGAGCACCGATGCACCCTTGGCGTAGGTGATGCCGTCGAAGTTCACCTCGACGGCGGCCAGGTCCGGGATGTCGGCGGCGACGGGATGCGTCGAGGGCAGCTGGTCCTGCCGGTAGGCCCAGGACTTCTCGACGTTGGCGAACGTCGTCCACGCCTGCTTGTACTCGGTGGCCTCGGCCTGGCACAGCACCGACGCGAACGTCGCGAACGACTCGTTGAGCCACAGGTCGTCCCACCACGTCATGGTCACGAGGTCGCCGAACCACATGTGGGCCATCTCGTGCAGCACGGTCTCGGCCCGGCGTTCGTAGGAGTAGCGCGTGACCTTCGACCGGAAGACGTAGTCCTCCAGGAAGGTCACCGCACCGGCGTTCTCCATGGCGCCCGCGTTGAACTCGGGTACGAACAGCTGGTCGTACTTGCCGAACGCGTATGGGGTGCCGAAGTTGGCGTGGTAGAAGCCGAAGCCCTGCTTGGTCTCGGTGAAGAGGCGGTCGGCGTCCATGAATTCGGCCAGCGACTTGCGGCAGAACAGCCCGAGCGGGATCGTGCCGTGCTCGTCGGAGTATTCGTCACGCCACACCGCGTACGGGCCGGCGATCAACGCGACGAGGTACGTGCTCATCCGCGGCGTGGTGGCGAAGGTGTGCGCGCCGCCCTCGGAATCCGATGTCGCCGCCGGAGCGGCTCCGGCGGAAATCGTCGCGCCGTTCGAGATCACCTCCCAATGCGACGGTGCGGTGACCGCGACGTCGAACGTCGCTTTGAGGTCGGGCTGGTCGAAACACGCGAACATCCGCTTGGCGTCGGCGGTTTCGAACTGCGAGTAGAGGTAGACCTCGTCGTCTACGGGATCGACGAACCGGTGCAGGCCCTCGCCGGTGTTGGAGTAGAAGCAGTCGGCGTCGATGACGGCGACGTTGTTCTCGGTGAGCCCGACGAGCGGGATGCCGGTCGATTCGTCGTATGCCGATACGTCGATGGGCTTGCCGTTGAGCGTCGCGCTGTGGATCTTGGCTGCCGCGAGGTCGATGACGGTGTCCGCCCCGGCCAGCGCGGTGAACTCCACGGTGGTCGTCGATCGGAAGGTGCGTGCGCTCGGCTTACCTTCACCGTCGGTGAGGTCCAGGACGATCCGGTAATTGTCGACGGTGACCAGAGCTGCGCGCTCGATGGCCTGATCACGAGTGAGATTGGGAAGTACCACCCGTCCAACCTAATGGCTGGCCGCGGGTCGGGCCCGGCTACGGGCGCAAAGCCGTCAACCCGGGGACGGCCAGCATGCGCAGCAGGGTCCCGTCGCCGATCGACGACATCATCTGCGGGCAGTACATCGAGATGGCGATGCCGGTGAAGAATGCGGCGACATCGGGGGAGACCACGCTACGGTCACCCCGCAGTTTGGTCGCGACGGAGGCGAAGGATTTGCCCGGCTCGACCAACATCGGGCACACCTGCTGGCCCAACGCCACGGCCGCGGCCGGATCGTTGTAGGACACCCCGGCGCTGTTCAGCGCGGCGATGAACGAGTCGTCGACCGGGTCGGCATTGGCGGGTGCGGCGGTCAGCGCGCCTGCCGTGACGGCCGCGACCAGCGGCAGGATCGCTCGAGCGGTCATGGTGGGCTCCTCAGTTGTCACGGAGAGCACTCAGAGCGCTCTAGTACCTCGTGCAACGGTGGATTACCAGGGTCACAGTGGCAACACGATTCGGTAAAGATCCGCACACTATGCGTTTCCTGTGCGTGATTCCGGCGGCGCATATGCAAAGCGCGCCGGTCATACGTCGATCGTGTGCACCGTTTCGTCGTCCCGCAGCACCCGCACGAACAGCATGCCGGGATGATCCTGTTCGGCCTTGGTGGCCTCGGCGATCGCCGCCCGCATCACCGTCCGCTTGGTCTCGGAATCCGGCCTGGTGTCCGACGTGGTGAACCACAGCGTGAACGGCGTGGCCGGGTCGGCGTCGAGCCGCGTTTCGACGATGGTCCGCACCACCGACGGGTTCGGATTGCCCGACGCGCCGTTCCCGCTGAGCACGTAATGTTCGGCCAGCACCCGGCGGGCGAAGTCGGCGCTGACGTTGTGCTCGGCGCCGTGGTGCTGGACCTTGAGCACATTGCACCGAAACGGTTCGCGCCCGAGCAGTTTCGCGGCCTTGAGCCCGTCGATGATCTCGGGCATGGCGGCATCGCCCGTGAGCAGGCATGTGCGGCCGCGTTCTTCGGCGAGTAGGATGATCGACGCTCGATTGGGCACCGTCACCTTCGATGCGTCGGCCTCCTTGATGAGTTCGGCGTGGGCGGCCACGACGTTCTCGATCAGCTCGAGCGACGCGTCGAGCGCCATATCCAGGGGCACACCGCCGACGTCCGGGCTGACCGCCAGTGTCCGGCGACCCCCTGGTGCGGTCCGCCCAGCGCGGGCCGGCCGGGGCATCGCGTCGAGCAGGGCCGTGAACTCGTCGCGCAGTTCGTCGACGTGTTTCTTGGCCGGGCCAAGCACGTGAAGGTTGAGATCACCCAGGCGCTCGACGTGAACGGGTTTGCGCAGCAACACCATTCCGTTGAACGGTTCGTTGAACGGGATCGGCACGCGAGCCCCTTCGATCCTGAGCATCAGATCCTCGCCCTGCTTCACGCTGGTCGCGAGGTTGGCCAGCGCGAGCGCGGGTTCGGGCACGTCGGTGGCATCGGCGCGGAATGCCAAGTCGACGGCCGCTCCGACACTACGGGCGAGATTGCCCGCCGGGTCGGCGAGCTTGTCGCCTAACTGCCGTCGCCACGAGTTGTGCCAGATCGCCTTGATCTCAGGCGGTTTCGGCACTTTGGGCGGCCGCAGGCCGTCGCGCTCGGCGGCGTCGGCCAGTTGATGCTCGAAGCTCGCCCACTTCTCCACGGCGTCGAGCAGCGGAATGATGCCGCTGATGTGGTCGGCGTCGATGTGCGAGACCACGACGAGGTCGAGCACCTGGTCGTCGGCCACCAGTTCGTCCAGCACCGGCCGCGTGCATTCCTTGAAGCTGCCCGACCGCCCGCCGTCGATGAGAACCCGCCGGCCATCGGCGGATTCGAGAAGCAGACAGTCGCCGTCGGTGGCGTGGAAGGCGTGCAGTCTCATTGTCGATCTCCTGCGTTGTAACCGGCGGCCTCCTCGACGCACCGCTCGGGGTTGATCAACCCGAAGCCGGCGTCTTTGCGCCAGTTGAAGTTGTGTCCGATCAGCGGCGTCGACGTCGCCCGGATGATGCCCTGGATCTGGGCGGCGGTCAGCCACGGATGCGCAGCGAGCATCAGCGCCGCGACACCGCACACATACGGGCTGGCCATGCTGGTTCCGGTCATGGCGGTCCATGGGTTCCATGGGTCGAACCCGCAGGCCGCCACGACATCGGTACCGTCGGCGCCGATGTCGGGCTTGCACCGGCCGTCACGGGTCGGGCCGCGGCTGGAGCTGACGTTCACTTTCTCCCGCCGCGCGTCGATGTTGGCCACCGCGATGACCCGGTCCGGGCACGCCAGCGAGTTGATCATGCGGTCGGCGCTATAGGAGCCCGGACCGAAATACGACGGGAAGTCCCAGAGGTTGCCGCCGTGCCGGTGCGGATCGTCGCGTTCGATCCAGGCGTCGAACCCGCCGTCGCGCACCACGATTCCGTGCAGTCGCACCGTCCACTGCCCGGCGGTGATGGGTCTTGGTGGTTGTTCGACGCCGTCGACCGGGTCGGGGAAGCGTGGTGAGAGCAGTATCGAGATCCGGTTGAAACCGTTGGCCGGATAATAGGTTTCGTTGACGATGCTGACGCGTGTTCCATCGTCGAGACGTCTGTTGATCAGCTGCTTGTCGGGTTTGATCCAAGGGCTCCACACGCCGCCGGGTGGTCTGACCGCGACCTCGATGCGGTCCTGGGCGCAGTACCAGATCTCCATCTCGTTCTCCGAGATGTCGGCCACCTGGTCGCTGCCCTCGACGATCCAAGTCAGGTCACGTCGCAATCCGGTGGCGCGAAGGGTGCCGCTCGCGTGTATCCGTCCGTTGATGTAGCCGCGGTCCCCGTCCGCGGCCTGTTCGGTCTGTCCGGCGTTGCCACTGGCGACCGCGATGCTGCGGCCCCGCGTCGACAGTGCATGGTCGATCCACTGCGCGGTGGGGCTCGTGGAGTCGTGAGCGTGGCCGTTGGTGCCGAGACTGATGTTGATCGACACCGGCAACGGTGTGCCGTCGGTGCCGAGTTCGGCGGCGAGGTCGAGGAGGAAGTCGACCGCGTCGGTGACGCGGGTCGAATCGTAGAAGCCCGTGGCCGCGGTGTCGGTCTGGTCGCCGAGGTCGATCAGCACACCGGCGACATGAGCCTTGCGCGCCACGCCCCGGTTGCCCGCGGCGATCGACGCGACGTGGGTGCCATGCGATCCGGGCACCATCTGAGATTGCGGCTCCAGCGAGGTCGCGACCATCCGGCGGCCTTCCGCGGCGTCGATCGCCGCATCCATATGCCGTTTGCGGATCAGCGATCCGTACTCGAATCCGCCGATGTCGTCGGCCCGCCGGGACGGGGGAGGAGGCCTGGTGCCGCCGCCTTGATCCCAGATGGCTTCGAAGCGCGTGTGGCCGGTGTCGTCGAGGAAGTCGGGATGCGCGAAATCGAATCCGTTGACGTCGATGATCCCGACCAGCACACCTTCGCCGTACCGATGCTTGTGCCGGCACTTCGCGATACGGCGAGCGCTGAACTCGGGGGCGCGGTCGGGGTTCGCGTCCGTCGGCCGCGGTGCGCTGAGACTCAAGCCCGTTTCCACATAGCCGATACCGGGTATCAGCGCCAGGCGCGCGACGTCTTGCGTGCGAACCTCGACCATCGCCGAGTTGGACTTCCATCTGACCCGGCGTGCGGTCCCGGCCAGCGCTGCGGTGACGACGCCCTTGCTGACGTCGTCGAGTTCGGCGTCGAGGTGGACATAGACACTGACCAAGGTGTCGCCGGGTTCGGCGACGTCCACTGCCACTGACGGGGATTGCCGTGCTCGCGCCCGGTTGGTTTGCGGCGAGGTGCCCGCGATGACTTCCACCTTGGGAGACAGCCCGGTTGACGCTGGTTTCGGATCGGCGGTGGTCATGTTTGCCCCCTTCGCCAGTCGGCCACTGCGCTCACGGTAAGGCCGGGTAGCGGGCGCGCGGATGCGTAGTCGACTACTCGTTTCATTGCTGCTCCGCCGTGGGCGGGGGCCGGTCTGGCGCCGGTGCGCTACCGAGATCAGGATTGTGGGGGCATGACGGGAACAGTCCGGCGGCACGCGAAGTTGTGCTGAACGGAGTTCTGTCCAGTTCGCATCGAGAGGACACGTTGATGGCTCAAAAAGATGTCGCAGGTTTCTGGTTCGACCCGCTGTGCCCGTGGTGCTGGATCACCTCGCGCTGGATTCTCGAAGTCGAGAAGGTGCGTGACATCGAGGTGCAGTTCCACGTGATGAGCCTGGCCGTGCTCAACGAGGGCCGCGATCTGCCCGAGGAGTACCAGGAGGCGATGAAGAAGGCCTGGGGCCCGGTCCGGGTCGCGATCGCCGCCGAGCAACTCAAAGGCCCCGAAATCCTGTCGCCGCTCTACACCGCGATGGGCTTCCGTATCCACAATCTCGACAACAAGGACTTCGACGAGGTGATCGCGCAATCCCTCGACGAGGTCGGGTTGCCCGCCGAACTGGCCGAGGCCGCCAAGACCGACAAGTACGACGAAGCGTTGCGCAAGAGCCACCATGCCGGGATGGATGCGGTGGGCGAAGACGTCGGCACACCGACCGTCCACGTCAACGGCGTCGCGTTCTTCGGCCCGGTCCTTTCCCGCATCCCGCGTGGCGAAGAGGCAGGCAAGCTGTGGGACGCGTCGGTGACGTTCGCGTCGTATCCACATTTCTGGGAGCTCAAGCGCACGCGTACCGAACGCCCGGAATTCGACTAGCGCCGCACCGGGTCCGCCGCACCCTCGCGTAGCCACCGCAGGTCTTCGCGCGTGGGTGCGGATTCCCAGTCGCCTTCGCCGGTGCACGCGAAGGCCCCACAGGCGACCGCGGTAGCCAGGCACTGCCGAACGTCTGCGCCACGGGCGTGCTCTGCCAGCCATCCGGCGACGAACGCGTCACCGGCACCCACGGTGTCCACCACCGGTACCGGCACGGCAGGCGCCGAGCAACGCCCGCCCACGGTGGCGGCCACCGCGCCCTCGGCGCCGCGCTTGACCACGGCACATTCGACGCCCATGCCCAACAACGCATCGAGCTGTCCATCGGGTGTGTCGGCGTCGGTGAGCAGCCGCGCCTCGTCCTCGCCGGCGAACACGATGTCGGCTCGACGCGCCAACTCACGATAGGCGCTCGCAGCGCCATCACGGTCGCTCCAGAGGGCGTCGCGGTGGTTGACGTCGAACGACACCGTGGCCCCCGCCGCGGCGGCGAGATCGATCGCGGCATGCGCGGCGGCCAGCGGGGTTTCGCCCAAACCCGCTGAAATCCCGGTAATGTGAAGGATTTTCGTGTCGGCGACGGCGGCGGCCGGGACGTCGCAGGGCCGTAGGCGGCTGCCGGCCTGCTCACGGCGGTAGTAACTGATCTGCGACGTGCCCGGATGGGGTCGTTCCTTGATCATGAGTGCCGTCGCGGCATCGTGGTCGAGCACCGCGAAAGGGTGCACGCTCTCGGCGCGCAGTTCCCGCAGAATCAATTCGCCCAGACTGTCGGCGCCGATCCGCCCGATCCAGGCCGCCGAGCCGCCCAACCGGGCGACGCCGATGGCGACATTGCTTTCCGCACCGCCGAATCCCAGGCGCAGCACGGGGTTGTGGTGCAGGCGTCCGCACCGCGGCGCGGTGAGCAGGCCCAGACTCTCACCTATCGTGACGACGTCGAACGTCATCGTCGCACTCCCGCGGCGATGGCGACGGCGTCCCTGGCCGCGTCGGCGACCGCGTCCGAACCGTCGGCCGCACGGGCCGTGATCCAACTGCCGCTGACGGCGAAAACCGCCTGCTGGGAAAGGAATTCGGCCATGGAAGCGGCCGTGACGCCGGCCGACGGCATGAACGCGACGTCGGGAAACACTGCGGTGTAGGCGGTGAGCAGAGCCGTGGCGTCGACCGCGGCGGCTGGAAAGAGCTTGAGCCGGCGCAGACCGAGTCGCGCCGCGGCGCTCACCTCGGTCGGGCTGAGCACGCCCGGAATGGTCGGCAGCCCGGCAGCCGTGACGAACCCCACCACGTCGTCGTGCAGCCCGGGTGACACCACGAACCGCGCGCCCGAGTCGATTGCGGCGCGCGCTTGCTCGACCGTGCGGACGGTTCCGGCCCCGACCAGGAGATCGCCGCGGGCCGCCAGCCGGCGAATGGCGGCGAGACCGTGCTCACCGCGCAATCCCACCTCGACCACGGGCAGGCCGCCGTCGACGAGTCCGTCGCCGATCACATCGACGTGACTCGGCTCCTGCACGGTCGCCAGGGGGATGACGCGGTGATCGAACACCTCACTCATCGGGCATCGGCGAACGTCGGACGCGTGCCGTAGCGCTCCAGGGCGGTCCGGTCCAAAGTCACGCCCAGCCCGGGCCCGCCCGGCACCGCGAGCATGCCTTCGCTGTCGAGATCCCATCCGCCGCTGACGAGTTCGTCGATGTAGGCCGACCCGGTCTTGTATTCGACGAAGTCGGTCGCGGCCAGTGCCGACGCCAGATGCAGGTCGGCGGCCAACCCGATCGCGGTGTTCCAGCCGTGCGGGATGAGCCGCACGCCGCGGTCCTGCGCGGCCCAGCCGATCCGGCGCGACTCGCTCAGGCCGCCGCCCTTGGTGGTGTCGGGTTGCACGATGTCGAATGCTCCCGCGTCGAGGAACGGCAAGAACGTCTGCCGCCGCGTCAGCACCTCGCCGCCGCTGATGGGCACCTTGGAATGCCGCCTCAACTCGACGAATCCGTCGACGTCGTCAGGTGCCAGCGCCTCCTCGAACCACGCGACGCCGTAATCGGCCAGCATGTCGGCCGTGCGCTTGGCCCAGTACAATCCGCCGGGGAAGAATGCCTCGGATCCACCGGCGTCGACCGCCAGCATGTGGTCGCCGACGGCTTCGCGGGCCGCGGCCACGGTGCGCTCGTCGGTCTCGCTGTCCACGCGGCCGAACTTCCACCAGCCGATCTTGAATGCCGTGAAGCCCTGATCGGCCAGCTGCGAGAGGTTTTCGGTCATGACCGGCGCTTCATCCATGAGCACCGAGGCGTAGGGCCGCACCCGCTCCCGGTAGCGGCCGCCCAGCAGCCGCCCTACCGGTTGACCGAGCGCCTGGCCGGCCAGGTCCCACAGCGCGATGTCGATCGCGCTCGTCGCGTGGGTGAGGGAGCCGCCGCGGCCCATCCAGAACGCGCTCTGGTGCAACGTCTCGGTCAGCCGCTCGGCTTCCAGTGCGCTCTGCCCGATGAGTTGCGGCGCAAGGACATCCACGGCAGCGGCGACCAGACCTTCGGTCGTGAAGGCGCTGCCGATGCCGACCTGGCCGCTGTCGGTGTGGACGGCGACCAGGGTGTGCACGACGTCGTCGGGGCGCAGTTCGTTGGACCAGCCACCCTCCGGCGTGGCGCCGCGCAGCCCGCACGTCTGAATACCGGTGATCTTCATGTGTTGTAGAGCTCCTCGGGATGATGTGACCGTGTTGTCACGGCCGGTGGGTGAGCATGAGTCCGGGCCTGCGGCCGGTGTGGGTGGCGTCGGTGACGACGGGCACGCCGTTCACCCACACATGGCGGGCGGCGTCGGCATATCGGCGCGGCAGCGTCCAGGTGTCGGTGCGGTCGATGATCGCGGGGTCGAACACCACGACATCGGCGAACGCGCCCTCGCGCAGTTCGCCCCGGTCGCGCATGCCGAAGTGTTCGGCGACCATGCCGGTCATCTTGTGGATAGCGGTCTCAAGCGACAGGACGCCTCCCGGCACGTGGTGTGCCAGGTAATGCGTATGCCCGTGGTAGAACAGCGGATTGCGGGTCCGGCCGTCGAGCGCGCCGTGCCGGCACGTGGTGAACGCGTCGACCCCGAGCAGGAAGTGGTCGTGCGCGATCGCCTCCGCGAGATGGCCTGCGCTGAACAGGTCGCCGATCAGCTGCACGCTGCCCATGTCGGCGCCTGCCGCGGCGAGGATGTCGAACAGGCACTCCCATTCGTCGGCGCCGTGTTTTTCGGCAATCTCGGTGAAGCACAGTCCTTCCCAGTCGGGGTGGGTCGGGCTGACGCCGAGCCGCACGCGGTGCCACTGGCCGCGGTGGACGAACCGCCAGTAGCGATCGCTGTCGTGGCGCACCCGGTCGCGGACTTCCCGGTCCTTGAGCAGCTCGGCAGCCTCGGCACCGGGGCGTTCTGCCAACCATGCGGGCAGTAAGCCGGTGGCCATGCCGATACCGTGCGGGTAGGGGGTCATGTCGGCCAGCACGTCGGTTCCGCGCCGGCGTTCGGTGACAACGCGCTCGGCCGCACGTTCCCAAGCGCCGGATTCTGCGCCGGTGTCGTGACGCACATTCAGGTGCGACAGTTGTGCCCGCACCTGGCCGCCGTCGACGACGGCGAAGAACTCGTCAACGGCGGTGTCGAGCTCGGCGTCGCGGTTCCGGATGTGGCTGGCATACATGCCGTCGCGCCGGCCTGCCGCCTGCGCGAGCGTCACGAGTTCCGCGGTGGCCGCGAAACGTCCTGCGCCGTACTCAAGTCCGCTGGAGAAGCCGATCGCGCCTGCCTCCATCGCCTCATCGAGCAGGCGGATCTGCGCGCGCAGTTGGTCGGTGGCTGACCGCGCGGCGGAGCGAATCGCGGTGTGCCCCACGAACCACATGAGATTCTGGGCTGTCGGACCGGAGTGCACTCGCTGCACGAGATCGCCGAAGCTGCGCCAGTCGACCGGACCGTCGTAGCCCATGGCGCGCAGGGCACCCGCGGTCGCGTCGACGTCGTCGTCGCTGATCGGGGCATAGGTGACGCCACAGTTGCCGACCACCTCGGTTGTGACGCCTTGGTGGATCGTGCTGAACGCGTCGGGATTGCCCAGCACCGACCAGTCGCTGTGGCTGTGCGGATCGATCAGCCCTGGCGTGATGAGCTTCCCGGCGCAGTCGAGTGTGGTGACCGCTCGGACGTCGGGCGACAACCCGACGAACGCGATGCGGTTCCCGCGCAGGCCCACATCGGCTCGTCGTGCGGGCGTCCCGGTGCCGTCGACGATGTCTGCGCCCGTCAGCAAGTAGTCAAGTGCCGGCATCTCAGAGCACCTTGCTCAGGAACTCCCGCGTGCGGGTCTCCTGCGGCGCGGTGAACATCGATGTCGGGCTGGCGGTTTCGACGATCGTGCCCTTGTCCATGTAGATCACCCGGTCGGAGACCTCGCGGGCGAACCCCATCTCGTGGGTCACCACGACCATCGTCATACCGTCGGCGGCGAGGTCTTTCATCACCGCGAGCACCTCACCGACGATCTCGGGATCCAGCGCCGAGGTGGGCTCGTCGAACAGCATGATCTTGGGATCCATGGCCAGTGCACGCGCGATGGCCACGCGTTGTTTCTGGCCGCCCGACAGTGAATCGGGATAGACATCGGCCTTGTCGGCCAGACCCACTCGCCCCAGCAGGGCGCGGGCCCGTTCCTCGGCCCCGGTCTTGGTGCGTCCCAGCACCCGTCGCGGCGCCAGCACGATGTTCTCGGTGACGGTCATGTGCGGAAAGAGGTTGAAATGCTGGAACACCATGCCGACGTCGCGGCGCACCACGGCGAGGTCGGCGGTCTTCTCGTGGGGTCCCAGGGTGTGCCCGTTGATCACGATCGTGCCGTGCGACGGCCGTTCCAAGCCGTTCATGCAGCGCAGCAGCGTGCTCTTGCCCGAACCCGACGCCCCGATGATGCACACCACTTCGCGCTCGGCCACCCGGCACGAAACACCGTGCAGCACTTCGGTGTCGCCGAAGCTCAGCCGTAGTCCGTCGACCTCGATCATTTGTTCGCTCCTGTGGTGAGGGTGAGGGTTTCGCCGACCGCGGGCGCCTTGACGTGAATGCCGAGCCGTCGTTCGTATCGGCGGCCGAGCGACGAAAGCGCGTAGCAGATGACGAAATAGCCGGCGCCTACGATGAGGTAGGTGGTGATCGGATCGGCGGTCAGCGAGCTGACCACATTGCCTGCACGGGTCAGCTCGATGAGACCGATGACTGCGACCAACGAGCTGTCTTTGATCAGGATCACCAGGAAACCGACACCGGGTGGCACGATCACCCGCGCGGCCTGCGGCAGGATGACCCAGCGCATGCGTTGGGCGTAGGACAGCCCGAGTGCGTCGGCGGCCTCGAACTGCCCACGGGGGACCGCTTCGATGCTGCCGCGTACGAGTTCGCCGATATAGGCCGACGCGAACACCGACAGCGCGATCACCGCGGCCCAGTACTCCGAGAGGCTGCTGCCCGGGGCCATCAGCGGTATGCCGAAGTAGACGAAGAAGATGATCAGCAATACCGGGATGCCGCGGATCAACGCGACGTAGATCGCGGCGACCCACCGCAGGGCCCGGATTGTTCCGGTGGACATCAGGCCGATGACGATTCCGAACAGGCCGCCGAAAAGCACTGACAGCGCGCATATCTGGAGTGTCACGAGCGCCCCGTGCCAGATCAACGAGAGATGTTGCGTGCCGAGTCCTTCGAACATCACGCCACCTTCCACTTGATGAACCGGGTTTCGGCGATTCGCGACAGGCTCGCGATGAGGAACGCGACCGCGAAGTAGAGCAGGCCGCCGACGGTGAACGCCTCGATGGTGCGGAACGTGGTCGAGGTGATTCCCATCATCACGTGCATCAGGTCGGGCAGGGATACGACCGACGTGATCGACGAGGCCAGGAACAGCAGGATCGTCTGATTGGTGATGGCCGGCAGGACGTTTCGCATCGCCGGTGGGAACAGCACCCGCCAGAACGTGTCGCGCGGGCTGAGCCCGAGTGCGGCGCCCGCTTCACGCAGGCCTGCCGGCACGGACTGAAAGCCGGCGCGATAGATCTCGGCCATGTACGCCGCGTTGTTGATACTGAGCGCGAGGATGCCCGCCGCGACCGGGTCGAGGTTGACCCCGGCCTGCGGCAGTGCGAAGTAGACGAGGTAGAGCTGCAACAGCAGGGGGGTGTTGCGGATGACCTCGATGTAGGCCGACGACGCGCCGCGCAGGATGCTCACCTTGGACGTGCGCCCGGTGTAGAGCAGGATTCCGAATGCGCCGCCGACGACCGCTGCGACCAGGCTCACCCCGATGCTGACCGCGAGGCCTTTGAGCAGTGGAATGAGGTAGGGGACCAGGTCCCCGTAGTAGAGCTGCATGTGTTGTCCTGAAAGATGGTGGGATGCAGCGGGTTACTTGATGAGCGCGGGGACGTCCATGCCGAGCCACCTGTTGTATGACTCATCGGCGGCCTTGCTGATGTTGTAGTTCATGATGAAGTTGTTCAGGTAGTTGAGCCAGAGCTGGTCGCCCATCTTGATGCCGAAGGACACGAACGACGGGGCCAGTGCGGGCGCGTCGAGGACGCGCACCGCGTCGCCCTGGCTGGCCCGGATATCGGCCACGACGGCGGTGCTTTCCATCAGGGCGTCGACCTTGCCGCTGCGCAGGGCCTGGATGGAGTCGGCTACGGCTTCGAACAGGCTCGGCTTGGCCTGCGGGAACTCGGCTTCCAGGATCGTGGCGGGCACGCTGCCGCGCGTGGCGGCGACCGTGCGGCCCGCAAGGTCGTCGTAGCTTCGGATCGCGCTGTCGGCGGGAACCACGACGAGCTGACCTTCCGACGCGTACGGCCTCGTCAGGGCCACCACTTGCGCGCGTTCGTCGAGGTTTGTCAGCGCGGCGATGACGACGTCGGCCTTGCCGGTCTCGAGCATCGGGATTCTGCTGGCATTGGTGGTGCTGACGAATTCGACCTCGGCGCCGAGTGAATCGGCCAGTGCCCGCGCCTTGTCGATGTCGAAACCCTCATACTCACCCGAGCTGTTCATCACGCCGTATGGCGGTGCGTCGGCGAAAACACCCACGGTGAGCTTCTTGGAGTTCAGCACCTTCGACAAGACGCTGTTTTGAGATGACGCGGGGCCGGCCTGATCCGAAGAGGTACAGCCGGCCGTGAACACCGTCGCGGTGGCGGCGAGCGCGGCGATCGCCACACGAATGCCTGTGCGCATGAGTTTCCTTTGTTCAGGGGAGGTTTCGGCTGCCGGATCGGTGTGGATCTGTCTGCCCGGAGCCGGGATGGCGTAGATCAGAGATTATCTATAATCTGTAATCAACGCAACAGTGCGCCGTGTTTGTTGTCTGGCCGCCCGGCGTGGCTGCATAGGATTAGTACGGCGGGCGACCGTCGCGAAGGGAGAGGACCGTATGACGGAGGACGTGTTGGGGGCCGTCGAACCACTGGCCGCCGCTGCCCCGTTCGCTTCTTCGCGGCGGCATCAGATCGCCGACTGGCTGCGTGAGCAAATCGTGAAAGGCGTGCTGGCGCCGGGTGCCCAGCTCAAGCAGGACGTGTTGGCCGCCCACTTGTCGACCAGCCCGGGCCCGGTGCGAGAAGCGTTGCGCCAGATGGAAAGTGAAGGGCTGGTCCACCACATTCCGAACCGCGGGGCGTTCGTCGCCTCGGTGAGTCCCGACGAATTGCTGGGCGTGCTGCTACCCGTCCGGCTCGCCATCGAGCAATTCGCGGTGGAAAAGGCCAGCGCCGTCCCCGCGGTGCTCGCCGAACTGGAGCGCCTAGTCGGGCTCATGGACAAGGCCGCGCTCGCCGACGACCTCGAACAGCTCAACGAACTCGATGTGCAGTTCCACGAGACCATCGTCAAGAGCGCACATTCCGAACATGCCATGCAGTTGTGGACCAGCGTGCAACCCCGCATCCGCATGCAGATCTTCCGGCTCGCCAAACGGCACGAGAGCCCGTTCGCGATTCCCGAGGAGCACCGCGCACTGCTCGACGCGATCATCGCCGGGGGGACGGACGTCCGGCGGGCGGCGCTCGACGACCACATCGTCGCGAGCGCACGGCAGCTCCTCGCGGCCGCCCAGCCGGACTGACGCCACCGTATTGTCGCGTTCAGGTTGCGTTACACCGCGGTTCACGCCACGGTGTAACGCATGACTGCGCCCGAGCCCACCACCGACGGTTCCTATCGCGACCGAATCGCAGCCGTCGAGCCGGGCGGCAACGAGTACATCGCCGAGGCCGATCGACACGGGCGCCCCAGCCAACTGCTGTGGACCTGGGCGTCGCCGAACCTCGAATTCGCCACCATCTTCCTTGGCGTGCTCGCCGTCTCCTATTTCGGTATGAACTTCTGGCAGGCCGCGGCAGGCATCATCGTGGGCGCCGGCCTCGGTGCGCTGGCGCACTACTTTCTCTCCGCGCGGGGGCCGCAGCTCGGCGTGCCGCAGATGGTGTTGGGGCGCTTGCCGTTCGGCTTCCGGGGCAACGCGGTGCCGTCGGTGCTGATGGCGGTCACCGCCGGCGTCGGCTGGTTCGCCACCAACAGTGTCAGCGGCGCATTCGCCCTCTCGACGCTGTTCGGCATCGGCGCGTTGCCTGCGCTGGTGCTCGTGGTGGCCGTGCAGACCGCGCTGGCCTTCTTCGGCCACAATCTGGTGCAGGCGTTCGAGCGCTGGGCGTTCCCGGTGCTCGCCGTGATCTTCGCGATCACGTCGGTGATCATCATGTCGAAGGCCGACCTGGGTGCACCCGCGGTCGACGGTGGCGTGGGCGGCATGGGCGGTTTCCTGCTGACGGTCGGAACCACGTTCGGCTATGTGGCCGGGTGGGCGCCCTATGCCGCCGACTTCAGCCGCTACCTGCCCAGTACGGTCTCGCCGGTGCGCACCGGACTGTTCGCCGCCGCCGGTCTGTTCTCGGCGTGCACGATTCTCGCGATCGTCGGTGCGGCCTCGGTCACCATCGTGACGGCGCCGACCGACAACCCGACCGACGCGTTCACGAGCTCGCTGCCCGGGTGGTTGGCCGGAGCCACGCTGCTGGCGATCGCGATCGGGGCCATCGCCGCGAACGCGATCAACGTCTACTCGGCAGGCATGGCGTTCGTCACCACCGGCGTGAAGTTGCCCGCCCACATCGCGCGGGCGCTGGCCACAGCGGTATTCGGGGTTGCCGGGTTCCTCGTCGCCTGGTGGGCGCTTGCCGACGCCGCCACCAGCTACAAGGGCTTCCTGTTCCTGATCGCCTATTGGGTCGGCCCGTGGCTGGGCGTCGTCTTCGCCGATCAGTATCTGCGCCGCGGTCACCGGGTCGACGGATTTCTCTATGACCGCAATTACTCCAACTGGCCGGGGCTACTGTCGTTCCTGATCGGTCTGGTGGTGTCGGTGCTGCTGTTCTGCAACCAGGAGTTGTTCGTGGGTTATGTGGTGCGGGCGGTGCCCGAGCTCGGTGACATCGGCTTCTTCGTCGGATTCGCACTCGCGGCGGGTTGCTATCTGGCGCTGTGCCGATCGAAGATCCAGGCCGAGCGCGTGGTGGCCGCGGCATGACGCCGGAACAGATGCTCGATGTCGCGGTGGATGAGGCCCGAAAGGGCTTGGCGGAAGGCGGTATTCCAATCGGGGCGGCACTGTTCACCACCGATGGGGTGCTGCTTGGCAGCGGACGCAACCGCCGCGTGCAGAATGATGACCCGTCGGTGCACGGTGAGACCGACGCGTTCCGCAATGCAGGCAGGCAGCGTGACTACCGGTCGACGGTCATGGTGACGACACTCTCACCGTGTTGGTACTGCAGCGGTCTGGTACGCCAGTTCAACATCGGCGCGGTGGTGATCGGCGAGGCGAAGACGTTCTCCGGCGGCCACGACTGGCTTGCCGAAAACGGTGTGCAGATCACACTGCTCGAAGATCAGCGGTGCGTGTCGATGATGGAGGAGTTCATCGCGGCACGGCCCGAACTATGGAACGAGGATATCGGGGTGGCTGAATGAGTGCCATTGCGACAGTGGACATATCGCGCTGGTATGCCGGCGGTGCCGAGGCGGACGCGGTAGCCGCCGAGGTCGACGCCGGTCTGCAGCGGGCCGGCTTCATCGTGGTCACCGGCCACGGCGTCGACACCGATCTGGCGGCCCGGGTGCGTGCGGCCAGCCGCGAGTTCTTCGCCCTGCCCGCCGACGTCAAGCAGCGCTACTCGGTGCCGGTCGGTGGCCACGGCTGGATCGGCCCCGGTGCCGAGGCCAACGGCTACGCCGAAGGCACCGAGACCCCACCCGACCTCAAGGAGAGCTACAGCCTGGGCGCCGAGACCGCGACCGGCGACCCCGACATCGACCGGATCTGGTTCGCGCCCAACGTGTGGCCGGCCGAGGTGCCCGCATTGCAGCCGTTGGTCGCCGAGTACACCGCGGCGATGCGCAAGCTGTCCGACGACCTGCTCGCACTGTTCGCCCACGCGCTGGGTCTGTCGGTCAATCCTTTTGTGGCCCTTGCTGACCGGCCGACATGGACGATGAACATCAACCACTACCCGCCGGTGAGCGTCGTGGGGGAGCCCGAGCCCGGCCAGTTCCGGATCGGCCCGCACACCGACTTCGGCACCGTGACCGTGCTGGATCGCGAGCCCGGCGCGGGCGGCCTGCAGGTGTACTCCGAGGCCGAGGGTTGGGAGGACGCGCCGTGGGAGCCGGGCGCGCTCACGATCAACATCGGCGATCTCCTCGAATACTGGAGCGGTCGCCGCTGGCCGTCGGGACGCCATCGGGTGCTACCGCCGCAACCGCATGCGCCGGAAGAGGATCTGGTTTCGCTGATCTACTTCTACGAGGCCAACCATGACGCGTTGGTGACTCCGCTGGAGCCGCCCGTCGGCCGCGTGTCGGGCCTGGAACCCGTTACGTCGTCAGCGTTCATCAAGGAACGGCTCGACGCCATCACCGTGGGGTGACTGCCCGGCCGCGTCCAGTTCGGCGAGGTGATCGGCGGTCAGGTTGATGTCGCCCGCGCGGAGGTTCTCCTCGAGGTGCTCGACGGACGTGGTCCCGGCGATCAACAGTGTGTTGGGTGCGTGGGCCAGCAGCCAAGCCAACCCGACCTGGGCGCCGCTGACGCCGAGCTCGACCGCGATACGTTGCACCACAGGGTTTTCCGCGACTTTCGGAAAGCCGGGGAACGCCGAGCCGAGCGGGAAGAACGGCACCCACGCGATGCCGTGCTCGGCGCACAACGCCAGTTCGGCTTCGCGTTCGCGGTTCAGCACGCTGTAGGCGTTCTGCACGCACACGATGCCGGCAGGCAGCGCGCGCCGCAGCGCGTCGATGTCGACATTGCTGATACCGATCGCGCCGATCTTGCCCTCGTCACGCAGCGCGATCATCTCGGCCAGCTGGTCGTCGAGATCGACGACCTGGTCGCCCTCGGCGATCACGCCGGGCCCGATGTCGGCGCGTCGCAGGTTGACCACCGCGATCCGGTCGAGACCCAGCTGGGCCAGATCGAGCTCGACGGCGGCACGCAGTTCGGCGGGATGCTGGGCCAGCGCGAGCGGTATGCGGCCGGTGGCGGGCCGCGCGCCGACCTTGCTGACGATGACGAGGCCGTCGGCATACGGCGACAGCGCGTCCCGGATGCGGCGGTTGACCTCGCCGTCGTCGTAGAACGACGCGGTGTCGATGTGGTTGACGCCAAGCTCCGCGGCGCGGCGCAGCACCGCGATGGCATCCCGGTGAGGGAGTTCGCGTCCGAGCCCCATGGCGCCGTAGCCGATGCGCGCCACCGCCTGCTCGCCGATGGTGCCGATGCCGCCGGGATGCGATGTGCCCATGCTGTGCTCCTGAACTGCGATACTGGAAAACCGATGCGGAGGAACCTCCGCTTCTTCACCGTAACAAAACGGAGGTGCCTCCGCTATGGCGGAACGGGCTGACGCGAAACGCAACCGCGAACGGCTTCTCGCGGCCGCGGCGGCCGCCTTCGCGGCGGCGGACGGCGTCGTATCCCTCGAGGCGATCGCCCGCGACGCCGGCGTCGGCATCGGCACGCTGTACCGGCACTTTCCCAGTCGCGAGGCGCTCATCGAGGCCGTCTACCGTGCTGAACTCGCCGAGGTCTCCTCCTCGGCCACCGAACTCCTGGCTTCCAACCCGCCCACGGTGGCGTTACGTCAGTGGATGAACCGCTACGCCGAGTTCGTCGCGGCGAAGCGGGGGATGGCCGAGTCGCTGCGGGCCGTGTTCGAATCCGGGGCCGTCGATCACAACGACACCCGCATGAGCATCGTCGGGGCGGTCGAGCTGCTGCTCGAAGCGGGCGCCGCCGACGGCAGTGTGCGCGCCGATGTCCGTGCCGAGGACGTCGTGTCGAGCCTGCTCGGAATCTTCCTCGCGAGCGGCTCGGCCGAGCAGGCGCAGCGAATGCTCGACCTCCTGGCGGCCGGCGTCAGAGCGGGCGCAAAGCCGGGCCGCTGACGCGTTAGGGTTACCGCCATGCGCGTCTACGTCGGTGCCGACCATGCCGGACTCGAATTCAAGAAAACGATCATCGAGCATTTGGAGAAGACCGGCCACGAGCCGATCGACTGCGGGGCGTACACCTACGACGCCGACGACGACTACCCGGCGTTCTGCATCGCCGCGGCCGAGAAGACCGTGGCCGATCCCGGCAGCCTTGGCATCGTGCTCGGTGGCTCAGGCAACGGTGAGCAGATCGCCGCGAACAAGGTGCCCGGCGCACGCTGCGCGCTGGCCTGGAGTGTCGAGACCGCGAAGCTCGCCCGCGAGCACAACAACGCGCAGCTGATCGGTATCGGCGGCCGCATGCACACCACCGAGGAAGCACTCGCGATCGTCGACGCGTTCCTGTCCACACCGTGGTCGGAGGCCGAGCGGCACCAGCGCCGGATCGACATCATGGCTGAGTACGAGCGCACCCACGTCGCGCCGCCGGTTCCGGGCGCCCCGGCCTGACACGTGCCGGAAGGGCACACCCTGCACCGGCTGGCCCGGCTGCATCAACGCCGCTTCGGCCGCGCCCCCGTCGTGGTGTCGAGCCCGCAGGGCCGCTTCACCGACGGCGCGGCCGCGGTCAACGGGCACGTCCTCAAACGCGCGACCGCATGGGGTAAGCACCTGTTCCACCACTACGACGGTGGCCGGGTGGTCCATATCCACCTCGGGCTGTACGGCACGTTCACCGAGGCGCCCGTGCCGTTACCCGCACCGGTCGGCCAGGTGCGGATGCGCATGGTTGGCGCCGAGTACGGAACCGATCTGCGCGGTCCGACCGTCTGCGAGCTCATCGCCGAACCCGAGATCGTCGACGTCGTCGCCAAACTCGGTCCCGACCCGCTCCGTCCCGATGCCGACCCCGCGCTGGCCTGCAAGCGAATCACCAAGTCCCGCAGACCCATCGGAGCATTGCTGATGGATCAGGCGGTGATCGCCGGCGTCGGCAACGTCTACCGCAGCGAGCTCCTGTTCCGCCACCGCCTCGACCCGCACCTGCCCGGAACCCGGTTGGACCAGGCGGAGTTCGACGCGATGTGGACCGACCTGGTCGAGCTGATGAAGGTGGGGGTGCGCCGCGGAAAGATCGTCGTCGTGCGACCCGAACACGACCACGGTGCCCCGTCGTACCGGACCGGGCGGCCTCGTACGTACGTCTACCGCAGGGCGGGGGAGCCGTGCCGGGTGTGTGCGACACCGGTGCGCACCGCGGAGTTGGAGGGGCGCAACCTGTTCTGGTGCCCCACCTGCCAGGCCTGACGCCGCATTCCGCTGGATTCCGTCGTCGGGCACGCGACGCTGTTTGACGGGACAATCTCGGGGTGGAACTGATCCTCGTCGTCGTCGGAGCCATCGTCGTCACGGCCATCGCGCACCGGCGGGGTCTGGAACCCGCGCTCATCATCGTCGTGATCGGCAGTGCGGTGTCGTTCCTGCCGGAGTTCGAACCGCCCGAACTGGATTCGCACATCCTGCTGACCGTGGTGTTGCCCCCGCTGCTCTATTCGGCCGCGCTCGACTTCTCGTTCCCCACATTCATGCGCAACATCCGTCCGATCCTCGGCCTCGGTGTCGGCCTTGTTGTGGTGACGGCCTTCGCGGTCGCGGCGGTGTCGTCGTGGTTGGTGGTGGTGCCGTTGACCTTTGCGACGGCCCTCGTGCTCGGTGCGATCGTCGCGCCGCCCGATGCGGTCACCGCCGTGGCGGTCGGTCGCAAACTCGGTCTGCCCAAGCGGGTCATGGCGATCCTCACCGGCGAGAGCCTGATCAACGACGCCGCGGCACTCACCCTGTTCTCGATCGCGGTCGCTCAAGTCGCCGGCGGTCACACATTCATCGAGAACCCGTTCCTGTTGTTCGGCTACAGCGCCACCGTCGGGCCGATCGTCGGTGCGGTGCTGGGCTATGTGACGTTGTGGATCCGCAAGCGGCTGGCCAATCCCGGCCTGGAGACCATCCAGGGTCTGGTCGTGCCGTTCGCGGCATTCATCGCGGCAGAGGAACTGCATGCGTCCGGCGTGCTGGCTGTCGTGGTGGCCGGGTTCGTGGTCGGCAACGGGAATCTGGGCGCGGGCTATCAGACCCGGCTGCAGGAGCGGTATGTGTGGAACTCGGTCGACGTGCTGCTGGAGGCGTTCGTGTTCGCCTACATCGGACTGCATCTGCGGTTCGTGCTGGAGGATCTGCGGCAGGCCCACGAGTCGCTGGCCGAGGTCGCGGTCGCGTCGACCATCGTGTTGCTGATCGTTCTGGTGATCCGGCCGTTGTCGGTGTTCGCAATATTCGGGCGTAACAAGCTCTCCCGGCACATGGAGAACAAATTCAGTGTGCCCGTACCGGCGAGCGGGGGGCGTGGCGCGCTCGGCGTCAAGCCGCGCAACAAGCCGAAGGCCAAGTGGCGCACCATGATCGACCGGCGAGCGTTGAGCTGGCGCGAGAACGTGGTGGTGTCCTGGACGGGGATGCGCGGCGTGGTGACGCTGGCCGCCGCCGCGGCCATACCGGTCACGACGGTCACGGGCGAGCCGTTTCCCGAGCGTGCCACCATCCAGGCGATCGCGTTCGTGGTGAGCGTCGGCACGTTGTTGATCCAGGGCTGGTCGCTGCCGTGGCTCATCCGGCGCCTGCATCTGTCGCGCTTCTCGGACGATCACGCGGCCGACCGCGAAGAGGAACTCAAGGCCGAGCGCGTGGTCCATGACGCCGCGGACGTCGTCCTCGCGGAGTTCCTGGCGCATCCGCCCGCAGGCCTGAACCCTCGCGTGGCGGCCGAGATTCACGCGATGATCGCGCGGCACTCACAGGACGCCGACGAGATGCCCGACCCGGAGGCGCTCACCAAGCGGGCCGCGGTGTTCTCGTCGCTCTACCGCGACGTGCTGTCCGCGCAGCGGGCCGCGCTCATCGCCGAGCGCGATGCGGGCCACATCGAGGACGAAGCGGCGCGGGCCATGCTCGAACGCCTCGATCTGCAGGAGGCCGGGGTGTCGGCGCGGCTCGACAGCCGGCTCTGATCAGGCGTCAGAAGCCGCCGAAATCCCCACCGAAGTCGCCACCGCCGAAATCGCCGCCGCCGTCCCAGCCGCCGGTGTCCATGCCGCCCCAATCGCCGGCGCTGTCACCGCCGCCGTCCATTCCGGAATCCTGGCCGGCCGCGAATCCGTCGGAATAGCCGTCGCCGTAACCGCTTTCGAAACCCTGTGCGCCGTAGTCAACCCCGTGCATGCCGGAGAACAGCGCGTCGAACAGCAGCACCGAGCCCAAACCCCAGGCGCCTGCGATCAGCGCGGGCTTCCACCACGGCTCGGAGTACCAGCCCGCGGGCACCGGCCGCCCGGCGACCCGGCCGCCGGGGTAGTAGTTCGGCGTGCGCTGTGACGGCGTGGGGGAGGCCTCGATCTCGCGGCCCTCGAAGTTGATGCGCCGGTCCTCGGTGACCGCGCCCGCGGTGCGCTGCCCGGCGAGCGATTCGAGTTCGGGTCCCGGGTCCATACCCATCGCGGTGCGGGCGGCACGGACGTAGTACAGCCCCTCGATCGCGCTCTCCTTGGCCAGTGCGGCCTGCTTGACGGTCGTGGCCTGGTCGATCTGGGACGACGCCGCGGTGTAGCGCTCCGACGCGTCGGCAAGGGCCTGCTTGGCGGCGTCGTCGCTGCCGGTCAGGTTGAGCACCTGCCCGCCGAGCCGCTCGATGACGCGCCGTGCATCGGCCTTCGCGTCGGCGAGCGTCTCCGCGGAGCGGCGGCCGTTCGCCTTCGACGAGCTGTAGACCACGAACGCGATCGCGGCGATGACGAGGATGATCAGTACCAGCACGAAGCCGTTCATGGCGTCCAGCGTACCTACAGGAAACGGTGTTTCCGGGTCTGTGAGCAGGCCCTTAAATTACGCCCAGAGCGGAGTAGACCTCGTTGGACAGCGCGACGGTTCGGGGATCGGCATTGCACTTCGTCGCGTCGAAGTGGTTCATCACGTACGCGTAGCCGATGCGGTGCTCGAGGTCGACGAACGCGAACGAGCCGCCCGATCCGCCGTGTCCGAACGTGCGGGGATTGGGTCCTGCGACGCCGCGTTGGTTGAGCATGTAGCCGAGGCCCCAGCCATGGTCGGCGACCCGCGGGCCCAGCACCACGTCGGTGTCGAAGCCGCCCTGCGACACCCGGCACAACTCCATGTGCTCACGGCTCAGCAGTTTCTCCTGGGCCAGCGCGTTGTAGAACGTCGCCATGCCCAAGGCCGACACGTGGGCGTTGGTGCTCGGGAACTCGGCCGACCGCCAGGTGTCGAGACAGTGCACACCGAGTTCGTCATCGGGCACGAAGTTCATCGACACGGCCCAGCCGGCCATCGGGTGGACGTCCAACGCGTCCGGCGGTGCGACGAACCCGCTGTCGGCCAACAGGCCCTGCACGGTCGGCTTGTTCACCATGTCCGCACAGCGGTGGTGTTCGACGGCAGGCAGCCCGATGTGTACGTCGATGCCCAGTGGCTCGGCGATCTCGGTGCGCAGATACTGGCCCAGCGTTCGGCCGGTGACCCGGCGGATCACCTCACCGAGGATGAACCCGAACGTGACCACGTGATAGCCCTGCGCGGTGCCCGGTTGCCACCACGGTTCGGCAGCGGCGATGCGTGCGCACACGCCGTCCCAGTCGGCGACGTCGCGCCAGTCCATGGGTTCCCGAGGGCCGATGACCCCCGACCGATGCCCGAGAACCATCGCCAGGGTGATGTCCTGCTTGCCTGACTGCGCGAACTCCGGCCAATAGCGGGCGACCGGAGCGTTCAGGTCCAGCTCACCACGGTCGGCGAGCAGGTGCACACACGTGCTGGTGAGGCCCTTCGACCCGGAGAAGATGCTGGCCAGGGTGTCTTCACGCCAGGGACGGTTGCCAGCGGCGTCCGCCTGCCCACCCCAGAGATTGACCACCAGGTCACCCTCGACCCACACCGCGACCGCGGCGCCGATCTCACCGCGCTCGGCGAAGTTCTGCTCGAACGCGTCGCGGACAGCGCCGAATTCCGGTGCGCAGCTGCCGGCGATGGTGCTCATCTCGGGCATTGGACTCCTGCACAGGTCTGGCGGCATGGGGCGCGTTTCAACGTCGACGCGCGCCGTCGGTTTCAAGATCGCTCGGGGACCCCCGCCTGTTACTCAATGTAGGTCGAGGTCTTCGGGAACGCAGCAGCCGAGACGAATCGGAAGTGATTCGAGACTGAGCCGTGATGGGCGACCTTGTGCTGCTCATTTATGACATCGGCCGATGGCACTGTGGCGTGCGAAACGCCCGCAACGGCCGAGAACACCCGGCGATGGCAATAAAAAACCGCCCGATGCGGGCGGTTTCTTGGAGCGGGCGACGGGAATCGAACCCGCGTAGCTAGTTTGGAAGACTAGGGCTCTACCATTGAGCTACGCCCGCATGTGCACCAGCACTGTACCGGTGTGCCCCGAATCAAATCCAATTGAATGCTCCGTGTCGCCAGCACGTAGTATCTCGCGTGGTCCTTTTCGCGGGCGTGTCGGCTGGCGGATCGACCACGGACACGGGGTGTAGCGCAGCTTGGTAGCGCATCCGCTTTGGGAGCGGAAGGCCGCAGGTTCAAATCCTGTCACCCCGACTCACCCGTCAGTACGACAGAACTATCTAGGAGCAAGAAGAGTGAAGAGCACGGTCGAGCAGTTGAGCCCCACGCGGGTGCGCATCAATGTGGAGGTGCCCTTCACCGAGCTTGAGCCGGACTTCGACCGCGCTTTCAAGGAGCTCGCCAAGCAGGTCCGGCTGCCCGGGTTCCGCCCAGGCAAGGCTCCGCGCAAGCTGCTGGAGGCCCGCATCGGCCGCGGCGCCGTGCTGGAGCAGGTCGTCAACGACGCGCTGCCGGCCCGCTACAGCGAGGCCGTCTCGACCCAGGACGTCAAGCCGCTCGGCCAGCCTGAGATCGAGATCACCAAGCTCGAGGACAACGAGGAGCTGGTGTTCACCGCCGAGGTCGACGTTCGTCCCGAGATCACGCTGCCCGATCTGGAGGCGCTGAAGATCACGGTCGACCCGATCGAGGTGACCGACGAGGAGGTCGACACCGAGCTGCAGAACCTGCGGGCCCGGTTCGGCACCCTGACCGGTGTCGAGCGCGGCGCGCAGGAGGGTGACTTCGTCTCGATCGACCTGTCGGCCACCGTCGACGGCAACGAGGTGCCCGAGGCCGCCACCGAGGGTCTGTCGCACGAGGTCGGTTCCGGTCAGCTCATCGAGGGCCTCGACGACGCCATCACGGGTTTGAAGGCAGGCGAGTCCAAGGTCTTCACCACCAAGCTCGCCGCCGGTGAGTACGCCGGTCAGGATGCCGAGGTCACGGTGACCGTCAAGTCCGTCAAGGAGCGCGAGCTTCCTGAGCCCGACGACGACTTCGCCCAGCTGGCAAGCGAATTCGACACGATCGACGAGTTGAAGAACAGCCTCACCGATCAGGTGCGCCGCGTGAAGAGCGTGCAGCAGGCCGAGCAGATCCGCGACAAGGCAATCGAGGCGCTGCTGGAGCAGACCGAGGTTCCGCTGCCGGAGAAGATCGTTCAGGCTCAGATCGACGAGACCCTGCACAACGCGATCCACGGGCTCGACCACGACGAGGACAAGTTCGCCGAGCAGCTGACCGAACAGGGCAGCAGCCGCGAGGAGTTCGACACCGACAACCGCGGCAACGCCGAGAAGGCCGTCAAGACCCAGCTGCTGATGGACGCCGTCGCCGACAAGCTCGACATCCAGGTCGGCCAGAACGACCTCACCGAGCGGCTCGTGCTGATGTCGCGCCAGTACGGCCTTGAGCCGCAGCAGCTGATCCAGATCCTGCAGCAGAACAACCAGCTCCCGGCGATGTTCGCCGACGTGCGCCGTGGCCTGACCATCGCCGCCGTGGTGCACGCCGCAACCGTCACCGACACCGACGGCAACGTGATCGACACCACGGAGTTCTTCGGGCCGTCGGGTGAGCAGGCCGCTGAGGGCGCCGCCGAGGACGCCGACAGCGAGACCGCCGACGAGGCCGACGACACCGCCAAGTGACGCTGTGAGCGAACGCGGGCCTCTACGGGCATGCGCGGCGGCCCAGGTTGGTTAGTGTCGTCAGTACCAATGCGTTTACAAAAGACGTAGAAGAAAGCAGGTATCCAGTCGTGACTGACATGCGTGGCGCCGGACAGGGGCTCAACCTTGTCGACTCGGTGTACGAGCGGCTGCTCTCCGAGCGGATCATCTTCCTGGGTTCCCAAGTGGACGACGACATCGCCAACCGGCTGTGCGCGCAGATCCTGTTGCTGTCGGCGGAGGATCCGACCAAGGACATCCACCTCTACATCAACTCGCCCGGCGGTTCGATCAGCGCGGGTATGGCGATCTACGACACCATGGTGTTGGCGCCGTGCGACATCGCCACCTACGCCATGGGCATGGCCGCGTCGATGGGCGAGTTCCTGCTCGCGGCGGGCACCAAGGGCAAGCGGTACGCCCTGCCCCATGCGCGCATCCTGATGCACCAGCCGCTCGGCGGTGTGACGGGTAGCGCGGCCGACATCGCGATCCAGGCCGAGCAGTTCGCGGTGATCAAGAAGGAGATGTTCCGCCTCAACGCGGAATTCACCGGGCAGACCATCGAGCGCATCGAGGCCGACTCCGACCGCGACCGCTGGTTCACCGCGCAGGAAGCCCTCGAGTACGGCTTCGTCGATCACATCATCACCAACGCCAACGTCAACGGCTCAGGGCCAGGAGCAGGACTCGACAAATGACCGACCACACGGACCCCCGTCTTCAGCCGCAGGCGCGCTACATCCTGCCGTCGTTCATCGAGCATTCGAGCTTCGGCGTCAAGGAGTCCAACCCGTACAACAAGCTGTTCGAGGAACGCATCATCTTCCTCGGCGTGCAGGTGGACGACGCGTCGGCCAACGACATCATGGCTCAGCTGCTCGTGCTCGAGTCGCTCGATCCCGACCGTGACATCACGATGTACATCAATTCGCCTGGTGGCTCGTTCACCTCGCTGATGGCCATCTACGACACCATGCAGTACGTGCGTGCCGACATCCAGACCGTGTGCCTTGGGCAGGCCGCCTCGGCCGCCGCGGTGCTGCTGGCCGCAGGCACGCCGGGTAAGCGCCTCGCGCTGCCGAACGCCCGGGTGCTGATCCACCAGCCCGCGCTGTCCGGCGTGATCCAGGGCCAGTTCTCCGATCTGGAGATTCAGGCCGCCGAGATCGAGCGCATGCGCACGCTGATGGAGACCACCCTGGCCCGCCACACCGGCAAGGACCCGGCCGTCATCCGCAAGGACACCGACCGCGACAAGATCCTGACGGCCGAAGAGGCCAAGGAGTACGGGATCATCGACACGGTGCTGGAGTACCGCAAGCTGTCGGCGCAGACCGCCTGAGTTCGACGTACAACTGACACGGCCCCCGGTTCATCCGGGGGCCGTGTCAGTTGTGTTGTGGCCCATCGGGATTCACGAGACCGTGGCGCAACGCGTACATGCTGGCGCCGATGCGGTTGGACACCCCGATCTTGGCGTAGGTGCGCTCGACGTGATTGCGTGCCGTCTTCTGGCTGATCACCAGTGACTGCGCGATCTCCTTGTTCGATGCGCCGCGCGCCACGAGGCGCAGCACGTCGACCTCACGCGGAGTCAGGCCGTCGGGCCGCACTTTCGGCCGATCGGCGCGCTGTCCGGCCGCGTGCAACACCGCCTCGACCGCGACCGCGTCGAGTTCGCCTGCCGTGACTTGCTCCCGTAACCGGCGCGCTGCCGCTGCCGGTGTCAGCCGTGGGCGGTAGGGCCTTGGCTCACAACCGGATTGGTAGCAGACCGCCGCCGCCAGTATCCGGTCGGGCAGGCCGAGCGCACTCTCGGTGAGACCGCGCGGATACCCGGATCCGTCGAGGCGCTCGTGGTGGTTGCCTGCGAGCTGAGCCACGGGTTGCAGCCCGCGGACCCGGCTCAGGATCCGCACCGTGAGATAGGGGTGTAGCCGGACGCGTTCGAACTCCGCCGCCGTCAACGGCCCTGCCTTGGACCAGATTTGGTTCGATACCCCGATTCGGCCGAGATCGTGGACGTGGCCGGCCCGCCGGGTTAACGCCACGGTGTCGGCGTCGAGCCCGGCAACCCTGGCCGACTGGGCGGCCAGCGCGGCCACGGCGCGGGAGTGGCCCAGCGTGAACGGGCACTTGAGGTCGACGAAATTGCCGAGCGCCATGAGCAATGCATCCAGGCCCTGCTCATCAAGATTCTCGTGGCGATCCGGTGCCTCCTGCAGGGCGGCCGCCCACGCGTCGCCCGTCGAAGGGCCTGCCAGGATCGCATCCGCATGGCGCACGAACACGTCGACCACGCGCGGGTCGAACTGACCCGCGCGCCGGCCGCGCGCGAGCGCTACCGCACCTGCGACCCCGCCGGTGCGGTGGTGGACTTCGGCCAGTTCGGCGAGTTGGGCGACGCGCATCTGGATCGGAATGTCGTCTCCGCGCGCTCCGGCAGGCATGCCGCCGCCGTCGTAGCGCTCGAATGTGTACGCCAGGGCAGCCTGCACGTCGGGTCCGAGGCCCATCCGATCGGCCAGCAGAGCCGCCGACGTGCAGTGCGAATGGATCATCCGCGACAGCTGACCGCGCGCGTCGACGAACAGCGTCGCCATCACGCTGAGCCGGTGCGCCAGCGGTTCGCCACGGGCGACATTGCTGATCAGGAAGCGCAGGAACGGCAGGCCGGACGCGTCGACGCGGTAGCTGTCGTGGCGCACCGCGATGTCGTCGCCGAACCACCGCGCGTATTCGTGGGAATCGGCATGACATCCGATCCACATGATCAGCGTCGTGTAGTACACGGTGTCGCGCTGCAGCCTGTCCAGACCGAGGCGGTCGGCCAGCCTGGTCGCGATCAGCGCCGAACGCAGCATGTGCTCGCTGGGTTGGCCAAGGCCGAGGTCGACCGCCACCGACAGGGCCGCCAGCAGTTCGGCTCGGCTCGGTGACTCGGTCGACGGCTCGGCCGGAGCCGGCTGCGAAGCCATTCGCTGATTATGCGCCTAGGCCGGAAGTCGATCCGTCGAACAGTACGGTGCGGTCGGCGGCGCGGTGGCGGGTCGCGTCGAACGTGTCGAAGTGTCCCGAACCGACCACGAATATCCCGCGCTGCGGCGGCCGGAAGTCCGCCAGGACGGCCTGCTTGGCAAGGGGGCCGGGCCGGCCCAGATCGGTGCCGTCCACCGTCGCCCGCCCGTCTGCCAACCACACCTGAGTGGGAGCGATCATGAAGCGCTGGCCGTTGGGGGCCGTGCCTGCCAGTTGGACGGTGCCCGCGCGCAGCAGGGTTCCTGCGGTGCGGCCGATGATGCCGAGCATTGTCGGGTTGGTCCACGATCGGGTCGGCAGCGCTCTACCGACGGCACTGACCAGGCGTGTCGATGCGGTCGAACGGATGTCGACAGTCCAGTCCAGCAATCCCGCGATGCCGACGTACAGCGTCCACGGATTCACCCACGCGACATCGATCTCGCACTGCACCGCGTCGTTCGGGGTGGCCGAACTGAAGTACCTGGCGCAGCTCTGCTGGCCCGGCGTGGTGGCATAGAACGTCCAGACGCCGTCGGGGCTGCGGTGCCACACCGATCGATAGCCCGGCGAGAACGTGGTCGCCGGAAAGTAGCGCAATGCCAGATAGTGGCCGCTGGCGAAGGGAAAGCCCATGACACCGAAGCCGACGAATCGTTCGTCGGCCCCGGAAGGCAGCGTCGGGTCGGACAGGACGGCGGTTGCGGCGTCCAACGGGGTACGTGATTTGGTCATGCCCCCACGCTGCTCCCGGTGTTCGCGCAGGGCATGGGGCGTTTGCCTCAAATCAGCGACCGCTGGTTTCCCGGCGCACGGTATCGTGGTTGCCGGCGAACACCACGGATCGGACGCCGTGATTTGACTTCCGTCGCATCACCGTGGCGACACGCCAAGGACACAGACAGCGTGCCGACGGGTGGGATGCCACCGGGAGCGATATGTTCTCCTGCACACGGATAAATACCACCGGAGCGATTCGGCCTTAAGGTCGCACCGTGACGGAACGAACGGGTAGCGTCGGGTTTACGCCCGGGGTGACCCACCGAGTGGCGTAACGACCGACCGCGAACAGGAAGTAGGACCTCCCCACATGGCGCGCATTGGAGACGGTGGTGACCTGCTGAAGTGCTCGTTCTGTGGGAAGAGCCAGAAGCAAGTCAAAAAGCTCATCGCGGGTCCGGGCGTATATATCTGCGACGAGTGCATCGACCTGTGCAACGAGATCATCGAGGAGGAGCTCGCCGACGCCGACGACGTCAAACTCGACGAGTTGCCCAAACCCGCGGAGATCCGCGAGTTCCTCGAGGGTTACGTCATCGGTCAGGACACGGCGAAGCGGACGCTCGCGGTAGCGGTCTACAACCACTACAAGCGGATTCAGGCGGGGGAGAAGTCCCGCGACTCCCGGTCGGAGCCCGTCGAGCTGACCAAGTCCAACATCTTGATGCTCGGTCCCACCGGTTGCGGTAAGACGTACCTGGCGCAGACGCTCGCCAAGATGCTCAACGTCCCGTTCGCGATCGCCGACGCGACTGCGCTGACCGAGGCCGGCTATGTCGGTGAGGACGTCGAGAACATTCTGCTCAAGCTCATCCAGGCCGCCGACTATGACGTCAAGCGCGCCGAGACGGGCATCATCTACATCGACGAGGTCGACAAGATCGCCCGCAAGAGCGAGAACCCGTCGATCACGCGCGACGTGTCGGGCGAGGGCGTGCAGCAGGCGCTGCTGAAGATCCTTGAGGGCACACAGGCTTCGGTGCCGCCGCAGGGCGGGCGCAAGCATCCGCATCAGGAGTTCATCCAGATCGACACCACCAACGTGTTGTTCATCGTCGCGGGTGCGTTCGCGGGGCTGGAGAAGATCGTCTCCGACCGCGTCGGCAAGCGTGGTCTTGGCTTCGGTGCCGAGGTTCGGTCCAAGGCCGAGATCGACACCCAGGACCACTTCGCCGAGGTGATGCCCGAGGATCTGATCAAGTTCGGTCTGATTCCCGAGTTCATCGGCCGGCTCCCCGTCGTGGCCTCGGTGACCAACCTCGACAAGGAGTCGCTGGTCAAGATCCTCTCGGAGCCCAAGAACGCCCTCGTCAAGCAGTACGTGCGGCTGTTCGAGATGGACGGCGTTGAACTGGAGTTCACCGGTGACGCGCTCGAGGCCATCGCCGATCAGGCCATTCACCGTGGCACCGGCGCCCGCGGCCTGCGCGCGATCATGGAGGAAGTCCTGTTGCCGGTGATGTACGACATCCCGAGCCGCGACGACGTCGCCAAGGTCGTCGTGACCAAGGAGACCGTGCAGGACAACGTGTTGCCGACCATTGTGCCGCGCAAGCCTTCTCGCACGGAGCGGCGCGACAAGAGCGCCTGAGACTCATTTCCAAGAAGCCCCCGGGATGGACTATCGCGGGGGCTTCTTGCCGTCTGGTCGCGCTTCTGACGTCGCACTGATCCCGGCCAGCACGACCGTCAGCCCCGCTTCGAACGACGCGTCGGCATCGGGATTGAACAGCACCTCCCGGACTTGGGCGCCGAGGGGAAATTGCTCGAGATTCAGCACGTACGCATTGCTGTACGGGTTGTCTTCGTAGTCGACGCCGCTGCGAGCCTGCTCCTCGATCGTGCTGCCGGTCACGTAGTGCACCAGCGTCAGCACGGCCCGCGCGGCGGTGTCCAGACTGAAGCCGGCGGCCTGCAATTCGTTGAGCGCCAACTCATTGGCGGGCCGGGCCGACGGTGTCACCGAGCCGACGAACACCCTGGCACCGTCGCGGTAGGCCAGCATCGCGGCCCGGATCGCCCTCGCCACCTCGCCCAGCCAGTCGTGTGCCGTTTCGCCGGGCCTGCGCGGTCTGAGCCGATCGCAGATCTCGCGTGCGATGACGTCGGCCATCATGTCGAGCAGTTCCCGCTTGTTCTTCACATGCCAGTACAGCGTGGGTGCCTGGATACCGAGGGCGGTCGCCAGGATGCGCATCGACAACCCGTCGAGCCCGTGCTCGCCGAGCAGTTCGAGTCCCGTTCGTGCGATGAGCTCGCGGTTCAGTTTGGGCGCCACACGATGCACCCTAACACTGTTAGAGTTTTCTCTAACAGTGTTAGAGGAAGGTTGGAAATGGCGGATGTGATCGTGGTCGGAGCGGGGCCGACGGGATTGATGCTGGCCGGTGAGCTGGCGCGTGGCGGCGTGTCGGTCGAGCTCGTCGACCGAGCTCACGAGCGGCCTGGCACGTCGCGCGCAGCCGGCGTCAACGCACGCACCATGGAGGTTTTCGACCAGCGCGGCATGCTGGACGCGTTCGAAGCCCTCGGCACACCGATGGATGCCGGCCACTTCTCCGGGATACGGCTCGACATGTCGGCGTTGCCGACCCGGCGGGGCTACACGCTGGCCATCATGCAGACCCAGACCGAAAGCGTGCTGGAGCAGTTCGCGGCCGAGCTCGGCGTCGCCGTGCAGTGGGGCGTTGAGGTGACCGGGCTGGAGCAGGACGCAGCGGGCGCCGTCGTCACCACCACCGGGCCGCACGGCCCGCATACGCGACGCGCGGACTACGTCGTCGGATGTGACGGCAGCCGCAGCGCGGTGCGAGGCTTGACTGCAATCCCGTTCGAGGGCACCGATGCACAGTTCGTCACGCTGCTCGGCGACGTCGAGGTCAGTGACCCACCGACCGGGCGGACCTTCCTGGAGCGCACGGCGGCAGGCGTGTTCACGTTCCTGCCATTCGGCCAGTTGTCGGGCGAAACCTGGCAGCGCGTCATGGTGACCGAATACGAACCGTCCGAACCGAATTCGGAGCTCACCCTCGACCATCTGCGCGCAGCACTGAACGCGGTGGCGGGCAAGGATTTCGGGATCCACTCGCCGGTATGGTTGTCACGGTTCGCCGACGTGTCGCGCCAAGCCAGAAACTACCGCTCCGGACGCGTGTTCCTCGCCGGCGACGCCGCGCACATCCATCCACCGCTTGGCGGGCAGGGCATGAATCTCGGTATCCAGGACGCGGCAAACCTCGGATGGAAGCTGGCCGCGGTCATTCGGGGCGAGGCAAGCCCGGAACTGCTCGACACCTACCACCATGAGCGTCATCCGGTGGCGCAGCGCGTCCTGGAGAACACCAGAGCGCAATCCGCGCTGCTGGCCGGTGGCGCCAATGTGACCGCGATGCGCGAGACGTTCCGCGGGCTACTCGATATCGACGCGGTCAACGAGCGCATCGGCGCCGAGATCTCAGGCCTGGATGTCAGTTATGGGTCCGCCGTCGACCACGTGCTGGTCGGGCGGCGAATCCCGGACTGCGACATCAGAATCGGCGGCGCGCTGAGCCGACTCTACGAGCTGCTGCACGAAGCGCGGCCAGTCCTCATCGACTTCGGTGCGGGGCTCGGCCGCGACGCGGTCGAGGCCGAGCCCATCGGCGCGAGTTGGCGCGTGCCGCTCTTCGGTCGCGTGTCGATCCCGCCCGCGGTGCTGGTGCGGCCCGACGGGCACGTCGCCTGGGTGTCGGTGGACGGGACGGACAGGGGATTGGACCGGGCGGCAGAACGGATCGGGGCAACTCATGTCGCAACGGGCTGCCGTTCGGCGATGACCTCGTCGACGAGTACGCCGATCTCGGCCACACCGTCTCGCTGAGCGAACGCCGCTTCGAGCCCACGCGCACGGTCCCGATAGCGGTTGTCGGCGAGAACGTCGCGAACCGCGCGCCGGATGACATCGGGCGACGGGGTGCCGGTGCGCAGATTGATGCCCGCACCCGTCCAGGCCACGCGCGCGGCGACCTCGGGCTTGTCTTCGGTGTTGCCGGCCACCACCAGCGGGACCCCGGTCGACAATGCGCGCTGGACCGCGCCGTAGCCGCCGTTGGTCACCATCACGTCGACCTTCGGCAACAACACGTCGTGTGGGATGTATTCAGCGACAAAGGTGTTGGATGGTACCGCCACTTTGAGCAGGTCCACGTCACGGCCACCGGTGGTGGCGACCACCGTGACGTCGTCGTAGCGCAGTGCTTCGATCGTCGGTTCGAGGAGCCGGCTGAGGTCGGCATTGTCGATGGTGCCTTGCGTGACATGTACGACCGGTCGGCCGGCATCGAGCTGTCCCCACCAGGCGGGCGGCTGGAAGGCATGGCTGGGGGCCGGATGCACGGCACCGACGTAGCACACGTTGGCCGGTAGATCGCTACGCGGGTAGTCGAATTCGCGGACCGTCGGCGCGATGAGGCGGTCCGCGAGAAGCGCGGCGTCGAACACGAAGGTCGGCAAGGCGCGGGAGTTCATCCGGTGAAGCTGCTCTTTCACCGCGTTCTGCGCCGGGCGCAGCAGAACCCGCTGGGTCAGGAGATTGAGGCTACGGTTACGCAGGCGTCCGAGCCGGGTCGACGACGGCGGCAGCCCCAATCCGCTCGGTGCGGTGTCGCGGCTGCTCACCATCAAAGGCGTCGTCGTATAGGCCAGGATCGCAGGCAGGTTGCTCCGGTCGCCGAGCAGGAACGGCATGATCCCGAAGAAGCCGTAGTCGGCGATCACCGCGTCGTAGTGGTTGCGCGCCAACAGGTCTGTCAACGCGGCGGCCTGGTGTGCCATGGGCGCAACGAAGAAATGGATGATGTCGAAGTTGACGCGTTTGATGCCCGAGGTCTGTGCCCTGCCGGGATTGTCCGCGTCGAGTCTCGTGTCGTCCAGGTCGGCCTCGGCGGGCAGCGCCGACGGGGTGGCTCCGGTGGCCCGGATCGCGGGCGCATGCTTGGCCGATGTCAGCACGGTCACCCGGTCACCTCGATCAACCAGTCCGTGCGCCACTGTCAGTAGCGGTCCGATATGTCCGAGTGGTGACAGTGCGGCGATGAGAATGTCCGCCATCGTGGGCTCCCTTTTGCGGTGATCTGTGCAGTCCGACGAGATCCGATCGTCGGTGATCACCGGGTGGGCGAGCTTGGAGGTTTCGTGGAGAACGGGTGGAGATTGCAGGTAGAGGGTGGTTTTTCGCGTCAGCCCTCGTGCGGCCTGCCCCTCAATGCTTCACGCGGTCGGGGCGCGTGTAGACGTTCATCGACTCGCCACGCAGGAATGCCACGAGCGTCAGGCCGGACTGGCTGGCCAGATCCACGGCAAGAGACGACGGGGCCGAGACGGCCGCGAGCACCGGGATGCCCGCCATGACCGCCTTCTGCGTGAGCTCGAACGAGGCGCGGCCGCTGACCAACAGCACGGTGTCGGTCAGCGGTATCCGGTTTTGTTCGAGCGCCCAGCCGATCACCTTGTCCACCGCGTTGTGCCTGCCGATGTCTTCCCGGACGACGAGCATGGTGCCGTCGACGGTGAACAGTGCCGCGCCGTGGAGGCCGCCGGTGCTGGCGAAAACCTTTTGCGCATCGCGCAATTGGTGGGGCATGGCCGACAGGGTCTCGGCCGATACGGTGGAGGGATCGTCACCCGGGCAGTGTCGGCTGCTGAGGCGGACCGCTTCCAGCGAGGCTTTCCCGCACACGCCGCAGGACGAGGTGGTGTAGAAATTGCGGGTCACATCAACATCGGGCTTGGGGACGCTGGGTGCCAGCGTCACGTCGAGCACGTTGTAGGTGTTCTGCGAGACACCGGATTCCTCGGTGGCGCCCCGGCAGTACCGCACGGTCAGGAGGTCGTCGCGCTGCCGGATGATGCCCTCGGTGAGCAGAAAGCCCTGTGCCAACTCGACATCGGATCCGGGTGTGCGCATGGTCACGGTGATGGGCGTGCCGTTGATGCGGATCTCCAGCGGCTCCTCGACGACGAGGGTCTCCGGGCGAGCCACGGCGTGGTCTGCCGTGACGTGATGGGCGCGACGGCGCGCGGTCACCCGGCCCACTACGGTGTACTTCCCTCGCGGCGTTCGAGCCTGATGACGACCGCCTTGGACACCGGGGTGTTCGACTTCCTCGCGGTATGGTCCAGCGGCACAAGGGGATTGGTCTCGGGGTAGTAAGCCGCGGCGTTGCCTGCCGGGGTGGAGTAGGGGACAACCAGGAAGTCCTTGGCCCGGCGCTCCTGCCCGTCGAACTCCGATATCAGATCCACCCGGTCATCCGGCCGCAACCCGAGCCGGTCGATGTCGGATGGGTTGACGAACACCACCCGGCGACCGCCCTTCACACCGCGGTAACGGTCGTCGAGACCGTAGATCGTGGTGTTGTACTGATCGTGGCTGCGCAGGGTCTGCAGCACCAGCCGGCCGTCGGGCACTGCGACCCATTCCAGTGGGTTGACCGCGAAATTGGCCTTGCCCGTGGTGGTGGGGAATTCGCGGGAGTCCCGCGGTGGGTGCGGCAGCTGGAACCCGTCGGGCTGGCGCACCCGCGTGTTGTAGTCCGTGCAGCCGGGCACCACGGCGGCGATCGCGTCGCGAATGGTGTCGTAGTCGGTGGCGAAGGTCTCCCATGGCACCGGATGATCCGGGCCGAGGAGGGTGCGCGCGAGTTGGCAGACGATCGCGACCTCGCTGCGCAATTGGTCGCTGGGCGGATGCAGGCTGCCGCGGGACAGATGCACCATCGACATCGAGTCCTCGACCGACACCTGTTGCTTGCGTCCGTCGATGATGTCGCGGTCGGTGCGGCCCAGTGTCGGCAGGATCAGCGCGGTCCTGCCGTGCACGAGATGACTTCGATTGAGTTTCGTCGAAATCTGCACTGTCAGACTGCAACTGCGCAACGCAGCCTCAGTCACCTCGGTGTCGGGCGTCGCCGAGACGAAGTTGCCGCCCATGCCGATGAACACCTTCGCGCGGCCGTCGCGCATCGCGCGGATGGCGTCGACGGTGTCGTAACCGTGCTTTCGTGGGCTGGCGATGCCGAATCGGCTGTCGAGGGCCGCGAGGAACGCCTCGGGCATCTTCTCCCAGATGCCCATCGTGCGGTCGCCCTGCACATTGGAGTGGCCGCGCACCGGACACACGCCCGCACCCGGCTTGCCGATCATGCCGCGCATCAACAACAGGTTGGTGGCCTCGCCGATCGTGGCGACCGCGTGGGTGTGCTGCGTCAGTCCCATGGCCCAGCACACCACCGTGCGTTGCGATGCGATGAGCATGTCGGCGACCCGCCGCATCTGCGCCCGGTCGACTCCGGTGGCCTCGGTGACGACGTCCAGGTCAACCATTCGGGTCTGAGCGGCGTAATCCTCGAAACCCGCGCAGTGTGCAGCGACGAAGTCGTGGTCGACGACGGTGCCGGGGGCCTTGTCCTCGGCTTCGAGCAACATGCGGCCGAGCCCGGCGAACAACGCCATGTCGCCGCCGATGCGGATCTGCACGAACTCGTCGGCGATCGGCACGCCGTGCCCGACGACGCCGTTGACCTTCTGCGGGTCCTTGAACCGGATCAGCCCGGCCTCGGGCAACGGATTGACCGCGATGATCTTGGCGCCGTTGGCTTTCGCCTTTTCCAGGATCGACAGCATGCGCGGATGGTTGGTTCCCGGATTCTGCCCCGCGATCAGGATCACGTCGGCCAGCGTGAGGTCCTCGACCGTGACCGAACCCTTGCCGATACCGATCGATTCGCTCAGCGCGGTGCCCGAGGACTCGTGGCACATGTTCGAACAGTCCGGCAGGTTGTTGGTGCCGTAGCTACGGACCAACAACTGATAGAGAAACGCGGCTTCATTGCTCGTGCGCCCGGAGGTGTAGAAGAGCGCCTCATCCGGTGAGCCGAGCGCGTTGAGCTCGTCGGCGATCAGCCGGTAGGCCGCATCCCAGGAGATCGGCCGGTAGTGGTCGTCGCCCGGCGCGAGCACCATCGGATGCGTCAGCCTGCCCTGCTGCGACAGCCAGTACTCGGGTTTGGCGTCGAGTTCGGCGATCGTATGGCGGGCGAAGAACTCCGGTGTCACGACGCGTTTGGTGGCCTCCTCGGCCACGGCCTTGGCGCCGTTCTCGCAGAATTCGGCGAGTTTGCGGCCACCGTGTTCCTCGGGCCACGCGCAGCCCGGGCAGTCGAAGCCATGGCGCTGGTTGAGCCGGGTCAGTGCGGCCGCCGTCCGCAACGGCCCCATCTGCTCGAGCGCACGTTCCATCGACACCATGACGGCCTTGACACCGGCCGCCTCATCCTTGGCGCCGGTGGTGATGACGTCGTGGTCGTCATAGTCGGCTTGGTAGTCGGTGCCGCGGCTCATATTCCAAACTTAGCCGTCGCGAACCGAGGGCCGCATTCATTGGCGGGCGGTGGGGATTGGTATTTCACATGCAGTGATAGATGCTTTCTATTGAGCGACGAGAGCGTAGGTGACGGATGGCCAACGATGTGCTGCTACAACACCTCGACTACTTGCTCGCGCTCGCGACCGAGCGGCACTTCGGGCGGGCTGCTGCGCGTTGTCACGTGAGCCAGCCGACGCTGTCGGTCGCCATCCGCCGATTGGAGCGCGAGCTCGGCATCGTCATCGTTCAGCGCGGACACCGCTTCGAGGGATTCACCGAGGAAGGCCGGCGAGTGGTCGCGTGGGCGCAGCGGATCGTGGCCGAACGCGACGACATGCTGGCCGATATCGACCGCATGCGGGGGCGGTTGACGGTGACCGCCCGACTGGGCGCGATTCCGACGGCCGTGCCTGCCAGCCCGTTCGTCACCGCGGATTTTCTTCTCCGCAACCCGGCGGCGTCAGTGCGCATCGAGGCGTTGTCGTCGCGGGAAATCGCAAGGCGGCTGGCGGATTTCGAGATCGATGGCGGGCTGACGTATCTCGATGACGAAGCACCTCCCGGCACAAAGCTGGTGGAGATGTACCGGGAGCAATACGTTCTGGTGGCTCCGGCGGATCATCCGCTGATGGGCGAGTCGGAGATCGCGTGGTCGGATGCGGCGACCCTGGAGCTGTGCGTGCTGACGCCGACCATGCGCAATCGCCGCATCCTCGATGCCAACATGGCCGCCGAAGGCGTGGTCTATCGGCCTGCGGTAGAGGCGGATTCGGTCGACGCCCTCTACGCACACGTGGCGCATTCGCAACGGGCGACCATCGCTTCCACCGCGTGGCTTCCGCAGCTGGGTGTCCCGGAGGGCTTCGCCGCGCGGCCGATGGTCCAGCACGGCCCACGCCCGGCGATCGGACTTGTGGTGCTCGACCGCGCACCGGCGTCCATCGTGGCTGCCGCTCTGGTCGAGGTGGCCGCCGGCATCGATCTCGGCGCCCGCATCGACGGCATGTGGGCGCAGATGAGTGACTCGGCAGGTTAGTGACGGTGCACGATGGCACGTTCGGCCATGCCGGTGTCACACCGTGCCACAATCATCGTTCAGGACGGTGTCGGCGCCGCGCGTCGCCGATACCCGCAGCTACCGGGAGAGGTGCTCGGTGAAATACGGAAACGGTTGGCGGCCTGCCCCGGTGGACTGGTCATCGACGCGTGGCCGCATCCTCCTGGCAGCCTCGGCCCTGTTCGCTCAACGCGGGTACTTCGGCACCTCGACGCGCGATATCGCCGAGGCGGTGCAGATTCGACAGCCGTCGCTGTTCCACCATTTCGACGCCAAGCAGACGATCTTCCGGACACTGATCGAGCTCGACCTCGGTCCATCGATCGACCGGCTCCAGCAACGCATCGCTGAGGATTCGACGTGGGCGGAGAAGCTGCATCTGACCGCGGCGCTCGACGTGCAGGACGCGCTTTCGCAGCCCTTCGACTCCCGGGGCCTGTACCAGGACGCCGTTCTGGCGCAGGACGGTTTCGCCGATGAGCGCGACGGCATCGAGCTTTTCCACACGCTGGTCGAGAGCCTGATCATCGGAGGTCAGCGCAGCGGGGAGTTCGTCGACGTCGATCCCAGCTTCTTCCAACGTGCCCTCAACGGCGTGCTCTTCGAGACCATCAGAGAACAAGGCGGGCCCGACGGGCCGGTGCGCCGGGGCCGCCCGCTCGACGCGGCGGATTTCCTGCTGCGCGCAGTGCTGATCGATCCCGCCGGCTTGTCCGGCGTGCGGGAGACCACGAAGCGACGGCTCGCCGACATGACGGCGCCGTCACGCGTGGCGCGCTGACGGCCCGCGCTCACGGCGTAATCGCCGGGCGGCCCACCAGTCGGATCGGATTTTTCTCGGCCGACACATGAATTAACCCATTCGGCATACAAGACGCCTATCGTTCGATAGCCTGCTGCCTATCGGTCGATAGGCACCCCGTTCGCAGTTCCGGCCGCCCCCAGGAGGAACCCATGAGGAAGATCACCATCGCCCTTGCTGCTGCCTGCATCTCCGTGCTTGCGGGCTGTTCGTCGTCGGACTCGGCCGCGCCTTCCGAGTCCGCGGGCCCGCCCGAGGTCGCGCCGCCCGCGATCCTGCAGGCAGGCACGCTCAAAGTGTGCGCGCCCAATGACGGGACACCGCCCGGGGTGTATCACGACGAGGCCGGGAACTTGGTGGGCAGCGAGGTGGATCTCGCCAATGCGCTCGCCGGTCAGCTCGGGCTGAAGGCCGAGTTCGTCCAGTCCGGCTTTGCCGCTGTCATCCCGACGCTTCAGGGCAAGCAGTGCGATGTAATCATGGCGCAGCTCTACATCAAGCCGGAGCGCGAGAAGGTCGTCGATTTCGTTCCTTATCTGTACTCCGGCACCGGAATTGCCGTCGCCGAAGACCACGCGTCCGACATCACGGGCATGAACGACAGCCTCTGCGGCAAGAAGGTCATGGTCGCCGTCGGCACGACCGCCGAAGCGCTTTCGCAGGAGCAGTCCGACAAATGCACGGCGGCAGGCAAAGAGCCCGTCGACATCAGCAGGAACAACAACGCGGCGGTGTCACTGCAGCAGGTTCAGAACGGCCAGGTGGACGCGTTCCTGGACACCGCGGAAACTCTCGGTTACTACGAGACCAAGACCGGAGCCAAGATCCAGATGGCCGGTGAACCATTCGGCACCATCAAGATCGGTGCCGCGACACTCAAGGGCAACACCGCGCTCCACGACGCGATCCAACAGGCGCTGACCGAGCTGCAGGGCAGCGGCGCCTATGACGAGATCATCGCGCAGTGGGGCCAGGCCGACCTGAGCATCCAGAAGTAACCGGCAGGCAGCACAGTGAATTTCGATTGGGATTTCTTCTGGAAGAGCCTGCTCACGCCGAGCGAGCCGTTCCTCGACGGCCTGGTTCTCACCATCGTCATCTCAGTGGTCGCCATGATCCTGGCAACCGTGTTGGGGCTCGTCATAGCCCTCATGCGGCGCTCGCATGTCGCCGCGTTGCGGTGGTTCGCCGGCTTCTACATCTGGGTCATCCGCGGCACGCCCTTGCTGGTCCAACTGGTGGTGATCTACACCGGCCTCGCCGCCGTGGGTCTCTACGAGTTCCATGACGTCAGCTTCGTCGGCATCTCGGTCAAAGCCGCCGTCCAAGCCGCCATCATCGGGCTGATGATCCACGAGAGCGCCTACATCGCCGAAATCGTTCGCGCCGGATTGGATTCGGTGCCCAAGGGGCAGTTCGAGGCGGCAGCGTCGCTGGGTATGCGCCCCAGCAAGGTTATGCGCTGGATCATCGTCCCGCAATCGCTGCGGGTCATGGTGCCGCCGCTCGGCAACACGTTCAACGGCTTGATGAAGACAACGTCGGTGCTGAGCGTGATCGGTGTCAGTGAGCTGTTTCTCGTCACTCAGTCGATCAGCTCGGCGACATTCTTCACCTTCGAGATCTTCATGGTCGCGGCGATCTACTACCTGGCCTTGACGACGATCTGGACGTTCATCCAGGCCGCCATCGAGAACCGGCTTGCCCGCCAGCTGGGGATCGACCAGCCGGTGCGAATCACACAGCGACTACGCGGCGGCCGAAAAGGCAGCAATACAGCGACTTTACAGCCGCAGGCGTGAGACAGGAATGAGTACTCAGATGAGTTCGACGGTCGAACAGCCCATCGTCCAGGTACGCGGCGCGTGCTGCACTCTTGGCGGCAGGCGAGTCCTCGACAACGTGTCGCTCGACGTGATGCGCGGCCAGGTCGTGGTTCTGATCGGCCCATCCGGTGCCGGAAAGACCACCCTGCTGCGGTCCCTGAATCACCTGGAGGAGTTGGACAGCGGCGAGGTTCTCATCGCCGGTGTGCCGATCGGCCACCGCGACCTGACCAACCGCAAGAAGGTCAGCACGGCCGAGCTCGCCCGACGTCGGCGCGAAATAGGCTTTGTGTTCCAGCATTTCAACCTCTTCCCGCACATGACGGCGGCCGAGAATGTCTGGAACGCGCCCGTGCGTGTGCTTGGCACCCCCAAGGAAAAGGCGCTGCAGGATGCGTTGGAGCTGCTCGACCGTGTCGGTCTGGCCCACAAAGCGGATGCGCGCCCGAGCCAGTTGTCCGGCGGCCAGCAGCAGCGCGTGGCGATCGCCCGCGCACTGGCGATGCGCCCGAAGGTGATGCTGTTCGACGAGCCGACGAGTGCGCTGGATGTGGAGATGGTCGGCGAAGTGCTCGCCGTGATGCGCGAACTGGCTAAAGAACACATGACCATGGTGTTGGTGACCCACGAGATGCGCTTCGCGCGCGACGTGGCCGACCGGATCGTGGTCATGGACAACGGCCGAATCATCGAAGACGCATCTCCAGAGATGGTCTTCACCAATCCGAGCAGTGACCGAACGAGAGCTTTCCTGTCGACGTTTCACTGACGAGTCCAGCAGCAGGCGCAACGGCGCCGAACCGAGGTCCTCACGACGTCCGGCAGCTGCCGGCCCACCGGCTGTCGCTGTGCGTCAGCCATGAAGGAGAAGTCCACCGTGCCGTCATCAACCAATCCGATGTCGTTCACCGGCGCACTGGCCACGCCGCACGCGCTGGCCACCGACGCCGGGATGCGGGCAATAGCGCAGGGCGGCAACGCGATCGATGCAGCGATCACGGCGGCCGCCGTACTCACCGTGGTATACCCGCACAACGTTGCGCTTGGCGGAGATCTGATCGCGCTCGTTCGCACGCCCGACGGTGTGGTGCGTTGCGTCAACGCCTCTGGTTGGTCCGGTGCGGCGGCGGACGCCGCGGCAATGCGTGCGGAACATGGCACCTGGCTGCCCGCGCGCGGCGCCGATGCCGTGACGGTTCCCGGCGCGGTACGCGGCTGGCAGGCTTTGCGCAAGCTCGGAAGCCAACTCTCCTGGGAGCGCACCCTGGCGCCCGCTCAGCACTGCGCCGAACACGGCGTTGCGGCCGCGCCGTCGTTGACAGCGCACATCAATCACCCGGAGAACGCCGATCTGTTCGGCACCGAGGATTTCGACCGCGTGTTCCGGCCTGCAGGCAGGCCGTTGGGCACGGGTGAGAACTTCCGGCAACCGGCGCTCGCTGAGACGTTGGCACAGTTGAGCGGGTCCGGCCCGGATGGGTTCTATACGGGTGCCCTCGGCGAGCGGATGGTGCGCTATCTGCGTAGCCGCGGGTCATCGCTGACCGGTGAGGATTTCGCGGATTTCGAACCGGACATCACCGATCCGATCTCGATGAGCTTTCGTGGACTCACCGTGCTGACGAGCCCGCCGAATTCACACGGGTTCATCCTGCTGCGCGCGCTGCATGCAATCGACAAACTCGGCGTGACCGATCCGCTCGGGGCGGGACTGGGCACACTGATGCAGATTTTCCGGCGGGGGAACCAACTCCGCGCGACGGATCTGGCCGATCCACGTTGTGTCGACGTCGATGCCGAACAACTCATGACCATCGGTCCCGACGTGGTGAACACCGAGGTCGAGGCGGAACCCGACCGGGCGCTCGTGCCCTACGGCGACACCGTCGGGATCGCCGCGGCCGACAGCGACGGGTATGCCGTCTCCTTGATACAGAGCGTGTATCACGCGTTCGGCTCCGGACTGATCGACCCGGATACCGGTGTGCTGTTCCACAACCGGGGGACGAGCTTCTCCCTCGATCCGGCGTCCCCCAACGTCCTCGCGCCTCGCAAACGTCCGGTGCACACGCTGATGCCCGCGATGACGACACACGAGGGCAAGGTACGCCACGTTCTGGCGACGATGGGTGGCCAGGGCCAACCGCAGATTCTCGCGCAACTGTTGCTGAGGACGCTGGCCGGCGAGACCGTCGAGTCGGCAGTCGCCGCGCCGCGAGCGATCGTCGGGTTGCAGCACGACGGGACCACGCGCGACACCGTGAGCTGGGAGGCGGACCTGTCCGGGTCGGCGCGAGACGCATTGAGCCGCAGCGGGTTGCCGGGAGTCGAAATGGCATCGCATTCGGAGAGTCTGGGCCAGGCCAATCTGATCGCCATCGGTGCCGAAGGCGCGATGACCGCGGCCTCGGACCCACGGTCGGACGGGGCAGCCGTCGTCGCGAACTATCCCCGGCACCGCTGGGAACAGACGCGGAGATAGCGCAGAGCGCGGTCGGGAAAGGAGTCGGTCATCGTCCTCAAAAGTGTTTCGCGTCAGCGTCATCTGCGGCTGTGGTTGATGATGACGTTGACGGTCGTCACCGGAGCGCTCGATGCTGTCGGCTATCTCGGCCTTGACCGCATCTTCACCGGAAACATGACCGGCAACATCGTGATCCTGGGCATGGGCGTTGCGGCAGAAGACGATCTCCCCGTCGTCGGCCCGCTGCTCGCGCTCTGTGCGTACGTCGTCGGCGCGGCGCTCGCGGGCCGCACCCTTCGTCACTATTCCGGTGTGTGGCCGCCGGCTGTCACCAAGATTCTCCTCGGCAGCGCCGTGATCCTGACTGCGGTCGGTGTCGCGATGGCGGTCGGCAATATCTCGGGCGCGAGCTTTGCCGGCATCGTGTGTGCCGGAACCATCGCGCTGTTGATGGGCGCTCAGGCCGCGACCGCGCGGGTACTCGCGGTCACCGACATGACGACTGTGGTTGTCACTTCGACGATTACGGCGTACGCGAGCGAAACGCTGTTCATGCCCGGATGGGCGTGGCTGACGCATCGACGGCTCTGGGCGATCGTGGCGATTTTCGGCGGCGCGCTCGCGGGCGCCCTGATGATGAAGATTCACATCAGTATCCCCGTGTTCGCCGCGGCCGCAGCCACGGCTGCCGTCGCAGTGATCGGACACCGCGGTTGGCTGCCGGACTGACACCGGCCGTCGCGAGCGTGCGGAAAATGCTGCCCGAGGCTCGGCGTGTCAGCAGCAGACCCGCACGCTCGCGCAGCTGAGTCAGGCGCCGGGGATGGTGGCGCGGTCCACGATCGACACCTCGACGCGGTCACCGGTGTTGAGCGACTGGACCCCGGCGGCGCACACCGCCGCCGCGGCATAGCCATCCCATGCGGTCGGGCCGTCGGTGTAGTTCCCGGTCGTCGCACCGGCCTTGACCGCATCGACCCAGCGCTGGAACTCGATGTCGTAGGCCAAACCGAAGCGTTCGCGGAACCCAGGGGTGATCTGCCCGCCCCAGGTGCCGGGGGCGCCCTTGCGGATCAAGCCGACATCCAGGCCGATGAAGGCTGAGCCCTTTTCGCCGACGAGTTCGGTGCGGACCTCGTAGCCGACGCCGGTGGTGACGAAAAGTTCGACATCCACGTGTTTACCCGACTCGGTTCGCAGGATCGCGATCTGGGGATCCTGAATGCCAACGGGCGCACCTGGATTGGCCGCCGGGCGCAGAATCTGGATAGACGTGATCTCCTCGTCGAACAGGAACCGCGTGACGTCGACCTCGTGGACCAGTGAATCCTTGACGATCATCGAGCTGTCGAAGCTCGGCGGCACGGCCGGATTGCGGTGTACACAGTGCAGCACGAGTGCCCTGCCGAATTCTCCTGCGTCGAGCAGCGCTTTGAGCTGCATGTACTCGGGGTCGAAGCGGCGCATGAAACCGACCTGGATGAGCCGGGTGCCCAGTTCGGCCTCCCGGCGCACCACTTCGAGTGAGGACTCGACGTCAGTGGTCAACGGCTTCTCGCACAACACCGGCTTGCGGTGTTCGAGGCAGGCGAGCAGTTGCTTGTCATGGGTCGGCCCCGGCGTGGCCAGGACGACGGCGTCGACATCGGCATCGGCGATCGCGTCGAGCGGGTCACCGATCACCCGGCAGCCCGGGATGCCGGCAGCTATCTGCTCGGCCTTCTCGGTGATGAAGTCGTTGACGACCGTCACGCAGGCACCCGAGATCCGTTCGCACAAGCGCGATACGTGATCAGCGCCCATGATGCCGACGCCGAGCACGGCGACACGTAGATCAGACATGGTTCTCCTCCCCGCCTCAGACGCCGAACTTCACCGACGGGACACCGCACGAACCGAGGTAGGCGCGGGTGCGCTTGGCGATGGGTAGTGGGGCGTCGACCTCGCATGGGTACATGTCCTGCTCGACGATCGCGAAGACGTCGATGCCGAGCTTCTCGACCGCGGCGAGCAACGGTGGCATGTCCGGGATTCCGCGCGGCGGTTCGGTCATCGCACCGAGTTTGACGGCTTCGCCGAACGGTAGGTCCTCGGCCTCGACCTTGGCCCGCACCTCGGGATCGACCTGCTTGAGGTGCAGATATCCGATCCGCTCCGGTGCCCGCTCGATGATGGCGATGTTGTCACCACCGCAGTAGCTGATGTGTCCGGTGTCCAGGCAGAGGTTGACGAACTGGCCGTCGGTGCCGTCGAGGAACCGATAGACGTTCTCCTCGGTGTCCACGTGACTGTCAGCATGCGGATGGTATTGCGCACGCACACCGTACTGCTCGAACATCGCCTTACCCAGGTCGTTCATGCCCTGGGTCTTCTTCTTCCACTGCTCGGGCGTGAGGTTGCGGTCCTCCAGTACTGCGCCGGTCGCGGGATCGCGCCACATCTCGGGAATCACGACGACGTGCTTACCGCCAACGGCGGCAGTCAATTTCGCGACATCCTCGATCTGCTTCCACACAGCCGACCACGAATCGTCCTGATGAAGATGCTCGAACACCGTTCCGGCGGAAAGCTTCAGGTTGCGTGCCGCGAGCTCGTCCGAAAGCCGCTCGGGGTCGGTGGGCAGGTAGCCGTAGGGGCCCAACTCGATCCATTCATAGCCCGACGCCGACACCTCGTCGAGGAAGCGGGTGTAGGGCGTCTGCTGGGGGTCGTCGGGGAACCACACGCCCCACGAGTCGGGGGCGGATCCTACGAGAATTGTGCTCATCGTTCTCTCTTCAGCGATCGGATGGATTGATCAGGGGGCGTTGGACTTTCTTCCACTCGGCGTAGCGCTGATAGGCGTCCTTGGTGGAATCCAGCGTCGAGACCTCACTGACCGGGACGTCCCACCACGAGTGGCTGTCCGGGGCAAAGACGAGGGGATCGGTTTCGACGTAGATGACCGTGGTGTGGTCGTTGGCCTTCGCGGCCTTGACCGCATCCGCGAATTCGGCCGCCGTGCCGGCCTTGATGACGTCAGCGCCCAGACTCGCGGCATTGGCGGCGAGATCCACCGGGAGCTTGGCGCCGTCGAGGCGGCCATCGGTGCCGCGGTACCGGTAGGCGGTGCCGAACCGTTGCGAGCCCACCGATTCCGAGAGCCCACCGATCGACGCGAATCCGTGGTTCTGCACCAAGACGGGAATGACTTTGACGCCCTCCTGGACGGCAGTCACGAGCTCGGTGGCCATCATGAGGTAGGAGCCGTCGCCGACCATGATGAAGACGTCACGATCCGGGGCGGCCATCCGTACGCCGATGCCACCGGCGATCTCGTAGCCCATGCACGAGTAACCGTATTCGACGTGATAGCCCTTGCGATCTCGCGTTCGCCACAGCTTGTGCAGATCGCCGGGCATCGATCCGGCCGCGCACACCACGACATCCGTCGGTTCGGACAACGTGTTCACCAGGCCGATCACCTGGTTCTGATTGAGGGCCACGCCGTCTTCGGTGGCATATGCCGCCGACACGGTGTCGTCCCATTCCTTGGCGAGGGTGGCTGTGCGCGTGCGGTATTCATCGCTTACGGCGTGCCCGTTCAGGGCGGCGCTCAGCGCGTCGAGTGCCTCGCGCGCGTCCGCTACGACGCTGATGCCGCCCTGCTTGACCGAGTCGAGTGAGGCCACGTTGACGTTGACGAATCGGACGTCCGGATTGTTGAACGCGGTACGCGAGGCTGATGTGAAATCGCTGTAGCGGGTGCCGATCCCGATGACGACGTCGGCCTCGGCCGCGAGCGCGTTGGCGGCCGTGGTGCCGGTCGACCCGATCGCGCCCACCGATTGTGGATGATCGAACCGCAGCGAGCCCTTACCGGCCTGGCTTTCCCCGACGGGAATTCCGGTCTGCCGGCAGAACGCGTCGAGGGCGTCGGTGGCGCCGGAGTAGATGACGCCACCGCCTGCCACGATCAGCGGTTTGGTGGCCGAGCGGATGGTATCGGCCGCTTTGGCGATCACCGCGCGTTCCGGCAGTGGACGCGCCACGTGCCAGGTGCGTTCGGCGAACAGCGATTCCGGCCAGTCGTGCGCCTCGGCCTGCACGTCCTGCGGGATAGCCACCGTTGCCGCACCGGTTTCGACGGGATCGGTGAGCACGCGCATGGCGCCCAGCAGCGCGGCCGGAAGCTGCTCGGGGCGCCAGACCCGATCGAAGTAGCGCGACAACGGCTTGAAGGCGTCGTTGACCGTGACGTCGCCGGACGACGGCAGTTCCAGCTCCTGCAACACGGGCGCACTCACGCGGGTGGCGAAGGTGTCGGCGGGCAGCAGCAGCACCGGCAGGCGGTTGATCGTCGCCAGCGCCGCGCCGGTCAGCATATTGGTGGACCCGGGCCCGACGCTTGCGGTCACCGCCCAGGCCTGCAGGCGATCCTTCTGCCGGGCATAGGCGACGGCGCTGTGCACCATGGCCTGCTCGTTGCGGCCCAGCACATACTTCAGCCCAGGCTCGCGACCGGTCTCGTGTGCCTCGACCTCATCCTGCAACAGGGCTTGGCCCAGCCCAGCCACATTGCCGTGCCCGAAGATCCCGAAGCAGCCCGCGAAGAATTTGGACCGCTCGCCGTCACGCTCGACATATTGGCTCGCGAGAAACCGAACGGTGGCCTGCGCCACGGTCAGTCGCACGGTGGGTTCGGTGTCGACGAATTTCTCGGTCGACTTCGGTGCGGTGGAAACCATCCGGTCAGGCTCCTTTCCGGGGCTGGTGCAGGGGGAGACGCGGATCGATGTCCTGCCCGTCCCAGGTGCCGCGCAGCCAGGTGTGTTCGGGATCGTCGACGATCTTCCAGGCCCGTTCGGCGCCCGGTCCTGCCATCACGTTCAGGTAGTACATGTGGTAGCCGGGCGCGGCGACCGACGGACCGTGGTATCCGTGCGGCACGAGTACCACATCTCCGGTGCGGACCTCTTCGAGCACCTCTATCGGCCGGTCGGGGGTGCCGTACACCCGGTGATACCCGAAACCTCTTGACCCGTCGGGACCTTCGGCGATCTCGAAGTAGTAAATCTCTTCGAGCGCGGTCTGGGTCGGGGTGTTCTCGTCGTGTTTGTGCGCTGGATAGCTCGACCAGTTGCCACCTGGCGTGATGACCTCGCAGGCTATCAGCGAATCGGCTTCGAACGTGTCGGCGGTGCCGAAGTTGTGCACCTGGCGGCTGCAATTGCCGGCGCCACGCAGTTCGAGCGGTACGTCGGCAGCGGCGACCCGCCGGTTGGGGAAGGACCGCTTGGCGCGCGCCCCGCAGATCGCGAAGCGCCCGGCGCCCGTCAGGACGTACTCCTGCTCGATGCCGATATACACCATGTCGGCCGGACCGTCGAAAACCGATGCCCGTTGGGATAGTTCGAAGGTTTCGTCACCGCAGTCGACCGTGCCCCCACCCGTCAGCGGCAGGATCATCACTTCGGTTCCGCCGGTATGGAACTCGATCGTCTGCGAGTCGTCGAGTTCGACGACCCGTAGTGACGACTCGGTCCAGCCGGCGCTCTCGGGCGTGACGTCGACGGTGAACGGTAGCTCGGCGCTACGCGCCGGGATGTAGAGCTTCGAGTGCATCGGTCACCTCACCAACTTGACGGCGGTCGAAACGGCCGAGCTCACGTCGTCGTCGGCCGGGTACAACAACGTGCGTCCCACGATCAGGCCCCGTACCGAAGGCAGCGCGAGCGCCTTCTCCCAGCTGGCGAAAGCCTCGTCCGGATCGGTTGGGTCGCCGCCCAAAAGGAGCGTCGGCAGGGTCGTCGCATCCATCACGCGGTCCATCTCTTCGACGACCGGCAGCTTCATCCAGGTGTAGGCCGAGGTCGAGCCGAGCCCCTGGCTGATGTGGATGGACTTGATCACGGCATCGGCGGTCAGGTCGTTGCGCACCTTGCCGTTCACGCGGCTCGACAGGAACGGCTCAAGCATCGCGATCAATCCGTGGGCGGCGAGCTCGTCGACGGCCTGTGCGCACGCCGCGAGCGTCGCCACCGTGCTCGGATCCTCAAGGTCGATGCGGCACAGCATCTTTCCGCCGTTCATACGGGCGGTGGCAGTCGAGGCGGCCGTGGCGCCGGTCATCCGGTCGTCCAGCTCGAACACCGATCCGGCCAGTCCACCGCGATTGAACGACGAGATCACCACCTTGTCCTCGAGGGCGCCCAACAGCAGCAGGTCGTCGAGGATGTCGGCGGTCGCCAGCACGCCGTCCACGCCCGGGTCCGCGAGTGCGGTGCACAACCGGTCGAGCAGGTCGGTGCGGCTGTTCATCGCCGTCGGCCGGGAACCGACCGCGAGTGCACCGCGAGCCGGATGGTCGGCCGCGACGATCATGAGCCTGCCGTCACCACGCATGGTCGGCCGCGTGGTTCGCTGCTGCCAGGCCCGCGCGACTGCGTCGGGATCACCCGCGCGCACAGCGGTGATCTCGGCGGGGTTGGTGCAGACGGCGTTAGACATTGACGGCCTCCACGGCGGTTTGTTCGGCGAGACCGGCCACCTCCGTGGCGGTCGGCATCGCGGTCGAGCATTCGAGACGCGAGGCGACGATCGCCCCTGCGGCGTTGGCGTAGCGCAGCGTCTTCTCGAGCGGCCAGTTGTGGAGCAGGCCGTGAATGAGGCTGCCGCCGAAGGCATCTCCAGCCCCAAGGCCGTTGACGACGTCGACCTCGTTGGGCGGAACGGTGACCGAGCTGTGCCGGGTCTTACCCAGCACGCCGCGTGGGCCCTGCTTGACGATCGCAAGCTCGACGCCGAGATCGAGCAGAGCCTCGGCGGCCCGGTGCGGGTTGGTCTCGCCGACGGCGATCTCGCATTCCTCGCGGTTGCCGACGGCCACCGTCACGTGTTGCAACGCGCGCTGCACCTGTTCGGTGGCCGCGGCGGGGGTCTCCCAGAACATCGGCCGGTAATCGAGATCGAGCACCGTAAGCGGCGCCCGCTCGCGGAGCTCCCACGCCGCGAAATGTGCACTGCGGCTGGGCTCTTCGGAGAGTCCGGTGACCGTCGACCAGTACAACCGTGCGGTTCGCACGGCCTCGGCGTCGATTTCGTCCGGCCTGATCTGCAGGTCGGGGGCCGACGGCTTGCGGTAGAAGTACAGCGGGAAGTTGTCGGGAGGAAAGATCTCGCAGAACGTCACCGGCGTGGGGTACTCGGAGTGCGTGGTGACGAACAGGTTGTCGACGCCGAGGGCGGCGAGTTCGTTTCGGACGTACCGGCCGAACGGATCGTCACCGACACCCGAGATCAGCGCGCTGTGATTACCCAACCGCGCCGCGGCGACCGCGACGTTCGCCGCGCTGCCGCCCAGGAACTTGCCGAACGATTCGACGTGTTCGAGCCCAACCCCGACCTGCAGTGGGTATACGTCGACGCCGCAGCGCCCGATGGCGAGAACGTCGAATGCCGGACTGGCGGTATCGGTCACGATTGACTCCCGAGTGCGGTGTGCGTATGTGGCTGGGCAGTTGCAGAGCGGCGACGAACGTGCCTGGCGTCGATGTCGAGAGTGCTCCCCGTCACCGGTCGCTGTCAAGACTTTGTTCGGACATTCTTACTTGCGGTCATTTGCATGTACCCTATGTCACTACTCCACGCAAATCCGGCGCGGAGCATCCGAGGATCGGAGCGAGAGTGACCCCGACGCTGTCTGTCGAACTCGACCGTTCGAGTCCGGTGCCGCTGTACTTCCAGGTTGCCCAGGTCTTCGAAAAAGCCATCCTCGATGGACAACTCAAGCCGGGGGACCGGTTCGAGAATGAGCTCGCGTTGGCCAGCCGACTCAACTTGTCGCGCCCGACCACCCGGCGTGCCATCCAGGAACTCGTCGACAAAGGACTGCTGGTTCGCAAGCGCGGGGTGGGCACGCAGGTGGTGCAGACGCCGGTGCACCGGCCCGTTGAGCTGACGAGCTTGTACGACGATCTGGCGCGCGGCGGTCAGGAGCCGGCCACGAAGGTGCTGGAGTACACCGTCGGTCCGGCCACCGACGACATTGCCGAGCGGCTCAATCTGGCACCCGGCGCCGAGGTCGCCAAAATGCGCCGGTTGCGGACGTCGAACGGTCAGCCTCTTGCGCTCATGACCAACTATCTGCCGGCTTCTCTGGCGCCCGACGAGGACGAGTTGGAGCGGGCCGGGCTGTATCAGTCGCTGCGCACGCGCGGTGTGCACATCCGGCTGGCCCGCCAGCGGATCGGCGCCAAGGCTGCCGACCGGGATGAGGCGCGGCTGCTCGACGAGAAGCCAAAGGCCCCGCTGCTGGTGATGGAGCGGACCGCATTCGACGATTCTGGCCGCATCGTGGAATACGGCAGCCACGCCTACCGTGCCTCGCGGTACTACTTCGATACCACCCTCGTCGATCGGTAGAAATCTCAAAAAGGTTATCCTGCAATGCCTTTTCCGCGGCGGGGCCCGGGCGTGTCGGCCGGGTACCGGTGCGGTGTCCCGCCTGCCCACGATTTGATATGCAGTCCTAATGTCCGAACAAAGTCTTGACTTTCCGATGTGAGCGGTATTACATCAGGGACGAGGCCGTGCCGCTTGTCACTGCTCTCCAGGCGTACAAGCACCGGTGACGTCGAGGCAAGGAGAAACAATGAGATTGAGTCGGCTCGTGGCGGTCGCCGGGGCGAGTGTGCTCCTGTTGGGCGCCAGCGCGTGCTCGAGCACCGGGGGCAAGCCGGAAAGCACCGGCGGCGGCACTGGTGCGGGTACGGCCGACACCCCGCGGATGACCATCGCGATGATCACCCACGAGGTACCGGGCGACTCGTTCTGGGACCTGGTCCGCAAGGGCGCGGAATCCGCGGCCAAGAAGGACAACATCGAGCTGCGTTACTCAAGCGATCCCGAGGCACCCAACCAGGCCAACCATGTGCAGACCGCGGTGGACAGCGGTGTCGACGGCATCGCGGTGACACTGGCCAAGCCCGACGCCATGAAGGCGGCCGTGCAGAACGCCGCGGCCAAGGGCATCCCCGTTGTCGCGTTCAACGCCGGGCTGGATGCCTGGCAGGGGATGGGCGTCAAAGAGTACTTCGGTCAGGACGGCTACATCGCCGGTCAGGAAGCGGGCAAGCGGCTGGCCGCCGAAGGCGCCAAGAAGGTCGTCTGCGTCATCCAGGAGCAGGGCCACGTCGACCTCGAAGCCCGGTGCGCGGGCGTGAAGAACACGTTCCCCGCCACCGAGGTCCTCAACGTCAACGGCAAGGACATGCCGTCCGTCGAGTCGACGATCACCGCCAAGCTGCAGCAGGATCCCGCGATCGACACCATCTTGACGCTCGGTGCGCCGTTCGCGCTGACTGCCGTCCAGTCGGCGAAGAACGCCGGTAGTTCGGCCAAGGTCGCGACCTTCGACACCAACGCCGCACTCGTGGACGCGATCAAGAACGGCGATGTCCAGTGGGCCGTCGATCAGCAGCCGTTCCTGCAGGGCTACCTGGCCGTGGACTCGCTGTGGCTCTACCTCACCAACGGCAACATCATCGGTGGCAACCAGCCGACGCTGACCGGGCCGTCGTTCATCGACAAGTCGAACATCGATGCGGTGGCCGAGTATGCCAAGAACGGGACGCGCTGATGAGCGCTTGCGCGAGCGCTCGCGCGAAGAAGAAAGAGCATCCATGAGTACGCAGGCAGATCTCGATCTCGAGAGTCACAAGGTCGTTCACGACGAACGCGTCAAAGAGCAGAACAAGCTGCAGCGCTTGATCATTCGCCCGGAGATGGGCGCTGCGGTCGGTGCCGTCGGCATCTTCATCTTCTTCCTGATCGTCGCGCCGCCGTTCCGCTCGCCCGAGTCGCTGGCGACCGTGCTGTATGCGAGTTCGACCATCGGCATCATGGCGGTCGGTGTGGGGCTGCTGATGATCGGTGGCGAGTTCGACCTGTCGGCAGGCGTCGCGGTCACCACCAGTTCGCTGGCCGCCTCGATGCTCGCCTACAACCTGCACCTCAACCTGTGGGTGGGCGCGGCGCTGGCGCTCATCGTGTCGCTGGCGGTGGGGTTCTTCAACGGCTACCTCGTGATGAAAACCAAGATTCCGTCGTTCCTGATCACGTTGAGCACGTTCTTCATGCTCGCCGGAATCAATCTGGCGGTCACCAAACTGCTTTCGGGTCAGGTGGCCACCCCGAGCGTGTCGGACATGCAGGGGTTCGAGTTGGGCCGGACCGTGTTCGCGTCGTCGATCTCGATCGGGCCGGTCGAGGTTCGGATCACGGTGTTGTGGTGGATCCTGTTCGCGCTCATCGCGACCTATGTGTTGTTCAAGACCCGGGTCGGCAACTGGATCTTCGCGGTCGGCGGCAACCAGGACAGTGCTCGGGCGGTCGGTGTGCCGGTGACCAAGGTCAAGATCGGCCTGTTCATGGTGGTCGGGTTCTGCGCCTGGTTCGTCGGCATGCATCTGCTGTTCTCGTTCAACACGATTCAGTCCGGACAGGGCGTCGGCAACGAGTTCTTCTACATCATCGCCGCGGTCATCGGTGGCTGCCTGCTCACGGGTGGGTACGGCACCGCGATCGGCACCCTGATCGGTGCGCTGATCTTCGGTATGACCAACCAGGGCATCGTGTACGCCGGATGGAACCCGGACTGGTTCAAGTTCTTCCTCGGCGCGATGTTGCTGTTCGCGGTGATCGCCAACAACGTCGTCCGCAATTACGCAGCGAAGAGGTAAGTGAATGAGCACAACTGCTGAAGCGCCGATTGCGGAGACACCGTCGGGCGGTGGAGTGCCGCTGGTCGAATTGCGGAGTGTCGGCAAGAGCTACGGAAACATCATCGCGCTCAAGGACATCAACCTGCGGGTGGGTGCCGGCGAGGTCACCGGTGTGCTCGGTGACAACGGGGCGGGTAAGTCGACGCTGATCAAGATAATCGCCGGCCTGCACAAGCCGACCGAGGGTGAATTGCTGATCGACGGCAAGCCGACGGTTTTCGAGTCGCCGAAGGATGCGCTGAAAGCCGGCATCGCCACGGTGTATCAGGACTTGGCCGTGGTGCCGCTCATGCCGGTGTGGCGCAACTTCTTCCTGGGCAACGAGCTCCGCAAGAAGGGCATCCTCAAGTCGCTCGACATCAACGCGATGCGGGCCACCACGATCTCCGAGCTGCAGAAGATGGGTATCGACCTGCCCGATGTCGATGCACCCATCGGTTCGCTGTCGGGCGGGCAGCGCCAGTGTGTGGCCATCGCGCGGGCAATTTTCTTCGGTGCCCGCGTGCTCATCCTCGACGAGCCGACGGCCGCGCTGGGCGTCAAGCAATCCGGAATGGTGTTGCGCTACATCACCGCGGCCAAGGAGCAGGGGTTCGGGGTCATCTTCATCACCCACAACCCGCACCACGCGTACATGGTCGGCGATCACTTCGTCCTGCTGAACCGTGGTCGCCAGAAGCTGGACTGCACCTACGACGAGATCACGCTCGAGCATCTGACCCAGGAGATGGCCGGGGGCAACGAGCTTGAGGCACTGTCGCACGAGTTGGGCCGCAAGTAGTTCTTCCGCGCCGAAACTACGCGTTGTGACGGATTCCGACCGGATTCCGTCACAACGCGTAGTTTCGGCGCGGTGTATCGGTGCGCAACCGTGAAGCGTCTTGGCCAGGCGGTGCGCCGAACAGCCTGCGATACTCGCGGGTGAACTGTGACGGGCTGTCGTAACCCACCAGGTGTCCGACGCAGGCGATGTCACCGGGGCGGGCGGTGAGCAGAGACCTCGCCTGCTGCAAGCGAATTCGTTTCTGGAACTGCAGCGGGCTCAACGCCGTCACGGCTCGGAAGTGGCGGTGGAAGGCCGATGTACTCATCCCAGACATGCGGGCGAGATCCTCGATGCGCATCGGCTCGGCATAGTTGTCGCGCATCCAGGCGATCGCGCGGTTGACATGCGACAGGTGGCTGTCGGCGAGGCCGATCTGACGGATCGTCTCGCCGTGTGGGCCAGTGAGCAAGCGCCACAGTATCTCCTGTTCGATGAGGGGCGCAAGCACGGGTGCGTCTCTGGGGCGGTCGAGTAGCGCGACAAGCCGGGCGATGGCGTCGAGCAGGTCTGCGTCGGAATCTCCGGTCGCGATCGCCGGGCCGCTGGCTGTGACACGCGCCGGCCGGTCCGGTCCGGCTTGCAACATCAGCGCGGCCAGCGCGGCGGGCCGCAACACGAGACCCATCGCCAACGACGGTTGCGTCGGGGTTCCGAGGTAGTGCCCGGTGACGGGAAGGCTCGCGGCGACAAGCAGATACTGCCCGGCCCGATACTCGAAGACCTCCTCGCCCAGATGCAGTCGTTTCCCGCCCTGTGCCATGACGACGAGCAGTGGTTCAGTCAGGGAATAGTCCGGGCTGGCCGAGCCGAGAACCTTCGACAGCAACAGTCCGTCGATCGATGTGCCCATGTCCGGCCGCGCGTGTCGGTCGATGAGGCGACAGAGGTCAGAGAGGCTATCGGTGGTGGCCCGCACACCTGTAGGAAACCACGACAGGAACCTGCCGATAAACCGATCCGACCAAATCAAGCAGGATCGTGCAAGAGCCGGCGAGGATCGAACTACCGCCGGTGCGCGTTCGGAGCTGGGATGGAGGGGTCCGATTCCATTCTCCAAAGGAGCATTCAATGTCTCTCGACAGCTACGTCACCCTCGGCCGGTCCGGACTTCGCGTCAGTCCGTTCGCGCTTGGCGCGATGACGTTCGGAGAGGATCCCGGGGCTGCGGGCACCAGCGTCGAGGAGTCCGAGCGAATACTCGCGGCGTATCTGGACCGAGGTGGCAACTTCGTCGACACCGCCAACTTCTACACCAACGGTCACTCCGAGAAGATCCTCGGGGACTCCTTCGGCCGCAGCCCAGGGCGGCGCGCCCGCGTGGTGCTGGCGTCGAAGTTCTTCGCGAATCTGTTTCCCGGTGACCCGAATGGCGGAGGCGCCGGGCGCTCGGCGATCATCGCGCAGCTGCACGAGACGCTGCGCCGGCTCGGCACCGACTACCTCGATCTGTACTGGCTGCACAATTGGGACCGCAATACGCCGATCGAAGAGACGATGCGAACACTCGACGACCTCGTCCGGGCCGGAACCGTCCGCTATATCGGGTTTTCCAATACGCCGGCGTGGGTCACCGCACAGGCCCAGACCATCGCTCTGTTGCGTGGCTGGACACCGTTGATCGCGCTGCAGGTCGAGTACTCGTTGTTGGCCCGCACGGTGGAGGGCGAGATCGCACCGCTCGCACTCGATCAGGGTATGGCGCTGGTCCCGTGGAGCCCATTGAAGAACGGATTCCTGTCCGGCAAGTACCGTCGCGGTGCGGAGGTGGCCGACTCGGCGCGCTCGGCGTATGTCGGCGGACCAACCGACAGCGAGTTCGCGGTGATCGATGTCGTGGCGAAAATCGCCCAGGAGCTCCAAACAACCTCGGCGGCAGTGGCACTCGCGTGGTTGCGCGCGCGTCCCGGCACGGTGGTGCCGATCATCGGGGCCAGGAAGCTCGACCATCTGCAGGCCAATCTCACCGCGTTCGACGTGCGACTCGACGGCGCACATCTGCAACAACTCGACGATGTGTCGGTGCCCTCGCTCAACTATCCCGCTGCGGTCAACGGGGATACGCGCACGATCCTCCAGTTCGCCGGCTGCACCGTCGACGGCGAGACGTCCTCGGTCTATCCGCCCTTGTTGGCCAGTGACGTCCGGTACTGAGAGTCGGCGGTACGTGGCGCGTCGACGAGCGTGCGCGTTTGCACATGAAACCGCGGCGTGTCGGGCAACAGACCCGCACGCTCGCGGTGTGGGGGTGACGTCGCCGGTGCTAGGTGACCGTGAAGGCGGCGCGGAACGCTTCGAGGGCGGCGACGCTGTCGCCCGCGGCGTAGGCTTCCATGCCGACAGTCCCGGTATATCCGCCCTCGCGCAGTGCTTTTGCCACGGCGGGGTAGTGGATCTCACCGGTGCCGGGCTCACACCGGCCGGGTACGTCGGCCACCTGTATCTCGCCGATCGCCCGACCGGCGCGGCGCACGAGCTCGACGAGATTGCCCTCGCCGATCTGGGCGTGATAGAGGTCCAGCATCATTTTGACGTTGGGGTGCCCGACCGCCTCGACGAGCGCGAGCGTGTCCTTGGCGCGGGCCAGCGGGACACCGGGATGGTCGACGATGGTGTTGAGGTTCTCCAGGCAGAACGTGACGCCTGCGGCGGCGCCGAGCTCTCCGAGGGCCTCGAGCCCGCGCAACGCCGACAACCACATCTCACCTGTGGCGCGGTACTGCGGCCGGGCGGCGTTGCCGTCGATCAGTTCTCCGGGATGCACGACGAGTCGCTGAACCCCGAGCACCGCAGCGGCTTTGATGGCTTGCTCGGCTGTCCGAACCACTTCGCGCGAGCCGTCGGGATCGTAGAGATCGCCGTGCAGATAACCCGTCATCGACGAGAAGCGTGCTCCCGTCGCCGCCAGGGCGTCGAGGTCCTTGTCGTGAAAGCTCCAGATCTCCACCGCGAACCCGAGTTCGTCGATGCGCCGGGCCCGCTCGACGATGTCGAGGTCGGTGAACACCATCTCCGAGCAGACGGCAAGTGGGAAACTCATTTGCTCACCGCCCCGGCTAGCATGACCGGAGCGCCGGTGCGCACCGATTGGGCTGCGGCCAGCGCGATTTCGAGTGCGACGCGCGCGTCGTGCCCGGTCACCGACGGCGTGGTGCCGGTCCGGATGCTGTCGACGAAGTGGGCGAACTGCGCGACGTAGGCGTCGGCGAACAGCTCGGTGTTGAGCCGTCCGGCCTGTTGGGGTGCCCGGCCGGCCAGCAGCACGCCGTCGGAGCCGAAGATCTCACCCCGCACGTCGTATCCGTAGACCGCTTGGAAGCTGGCTTCGTGCGCCGATGGATTGTGCCGCTTCGACATTCGGATCGGCCACAGCCACCAGGGTGGCGTCAGGAACTCGGCGGGCCAACGACTCGGCGTGGAACCGGCCGATCCATCCCGTGCCGATGAGACCGAAGCGCAGCTGATCCGACATGACGACTCCATTCTTCTAGAACGTTCTAGGGGAAAGTAAAGCCGTCGGGCGGAGAGTTCGTCAAGAAAATTCCTAGAACGTTCTAGAATGGCCGCCATGCGGGACCGGCCGACCCTCCATGACGTGGCGCAGCGAGCGGGAGTGTCGCGCGCCCTGGTGTCCATCGTGATGCGTGACGCACCGGGTGCCAGCGACGCCACCCGCGAGCGCGTGCGCCGGGCCGCCGACGAACTCGGCTACCGGCCCGACCCAAGGGCGCGCATGTTGCGCTCGGCGCGCACCAACCTGCTTGGCGTGGTCTTCACGGCGGGCCAGGAATTCCACGCCGGGTTGGTCGACGGCGTCTACCGCGCGGCCGAGTTACGCGGCTACGACGTCCTGCTCAGTTGCGTGACACCGCACCACCACGAACGACAGGCCGTACGAACCCTTCTCGATGACCGCGTCGAGGCGCTCGTGCTGATCGGCCCCGAACTGCCCACCCGTGATCTGGTCGAACTCGACACCCGATTGCCGGTCGTGGCGGTTGCGCGGAAAATTCGCGGCGTAGACGCGGTCCGCAGCGACGACGCCGTCGGTGCCGGCCTCGCGGTCGACCACCTGGCCGGTCTCGGCCATCGCGCGATCACCTATCTCGACGGCGGCCGGGCCCCCGGCGCGGCGGAACGTCGCAAGGGATTCCGCAAGGCCGCCGACGCCGCAGGCGTCACCACCACCATAGGCGTCGGCGGTATCACCGAACGCGAAGGCGCGGCCGCCGCCACCGTACTACTCACCGGCGAATCGCCGCTTCCCACCGCGGTATTCGCATTCAACGACCGCTGCGCGCTCGGGTTCATCGACGTCGCGATCCGGGCCGGCGTGCGAGTGCCGTCCGACGTGTCGGTGGTCGGATTCGACGACAGTCCGCTCGCGGGCCTTGCCCACGTCGATCTCACGACCGTCGGACAGGACAGCTCCCAGCTCGCGGACCTGGCGGTCGGGCGTGCCGTCGAGCGCATCGACGGCACGGGTGCCCGGGTCGATGTCGTATGCGAACCGAAGCTGGTGGTGCGCGGCTCGACGGCGGCCCCGAGCTGACACCGGGACGAGACTATCGCGGCGCCAGGCCCGCGGCGCGGTATGCCGCATCGACGTAGGCCATGTTGGCGACCGCGTCCGCGAGTCCGAACGGTAGCGGTGTTCCGTGCCGCACGTGATCGGCGAACGCCTGCAGTTGATAGGTGTAGCTGGCACGGGTGCCAAGTCGCTCGACCCGGGTGCCCGCCCCGGAGCGGACGGTCAATCGATCGTCGTCGTTGGGTCGGATGAAGTCGTGCACCAAAGCGTCGCCGTCGGTTCCGGCGATATGAATGGTGAACGAATAATCCTCGGCCACCATCGAATTGGCGCTCAACCCCGTACATCCGGCCGGAAAAGCCAGGTCGACGTCACAGGACGCGTCCACTCCCGGTGTTCGTTCCTGCGCGCGGGCCGCCACGATGGCGGGTTCGCCACCCAGCCCGTCGATGTCCAGTCGGCCCAGTGCCCGCATGACATGCATGCCATAGCAGCCGAGGTCCATCAGCGCACCGCCGGCAAGATCGAACGACCAGCGGGGATCGTCATCAGAGGGACACGGCATGGCCATCCGCACCTCGACGCGCATGAGCCGGCCGAGTTCTCCGCTCGCCGCCACGGCGAACGCGCGCTGAGTCACCGGATGGAAGTAGTAGTGAAAACCCTCCAACACGGTCACCCCCACGGCTTCGGCCGCCTGCGCGACGGTGGCGGCCTCGGACCGGTTGCGCGCGAACGGCTTCTCGCTGAGCACGGGTTTGCCTGCCGCAACAGCCGCGGCGTTCCACGGCCCGTGCATGGCATTGGCGAGCGGGTTGTAGACGACATCTACGTCGGGGTCCTCGATCACCTCGGCGTAGGAACCGAGGACCCGTTCCACACCGAACTTCTCGGCGAACGCGGCGGCCCGGTGCGGATCCCGGGCAGCCACGGCCACCAGTCGGTGCCCCAGTTCCTCAGCAGGCCCGGCAATCGCCTTCTCGGCGATCCGGGATGCGCCGAGCACGCCGATGCGAAGGCCGGTCATGCGGTTGCCTCGCAGGCTCGGCTCCCGCGTTGCAGATCCATGAATCGCTCGCAAGTTTCGCTCATGCGGTCACGGAGTTGAGGTAGGCCACGCTCGCGAGGACGTCCCGCACAGGCCCTTCATCCGTCGGCTCGCCCTGCAGAATCGTGTCCTGCTCCAACACGAACCAGCCGTCGAAGCCGTTGTCCCGCAATACGGAAACGATCCCGGCGATGTCCACGTCGCCGGTTCCCAGCGGGGTGTACATCCCGGCCCGGACGGCGTCGGTGTAGGTCAGGTCACCGGCCTGTACGCGCGCCGCGAGAGCGGCGTCGACATCCTTGAGATGTGTGTGTCTGATGCGATGCGGCACCGCCTTCGCCAACTCGAGCGGGTCGGTGCCACCGATCAACAGGTGACCGGTGTCCAGGCACAGCGGGATCGACGACCCGGCCAGTACCCGATCCACATCCGACCGCGTCTCGACCATGGTGCCGACGTGCGGGTGCAGCACGGCAAGCAATCCGGCGTCAGCGGCGATGCTCGACAGCCGGTCGAGGTTGGCGAGCAGCGTGGCCCACTGGTCGGTGTCGAGCTCGGGGCGCGAATCGTAACCGTCTGACCCGGTGGCGGCGGCCAGCACGACCACACCGGCACCGGCTGCCCGCAGCGATGCCAGCGGGCCGTCCAGATCGCCCGCCGGATCGTGGCTCGCGTCGTGCAAGACCACGGGAACGAATCCGCCTACGCACGAAAGGCCATGCCCGTCAAGCACTTCGGTGAGCTCGGCGGTGTCGGCGGGCAAGAACCCGTCCGGGCCGAGCTCGGTCGCGGTCAATCCCGCACCGCGCATCTCGGTCAGGACGCGATCCCGGTGCAGTTGGTATCCCCAGCCCGGCACCTCGCATACACCCCAGGAGATGGGGGCTCCGGCGATTTTGATCCCCCGGTCGCTTCGCTCCTGCCCGCCGATCTTGATCGTCACGAGTTCCGAACCTCCTCGATGCGCACCGGCGCACCGCGCCGCAGTGACTCCGTGGCTGCCTCGGCAAGCCACGCCACCTCGACCGCATCGGACACGGTGGCTCCGGGAATCGCCTCGCCCTTGACCACCGAGACGAAGGCGGCGAGCTCGGCACGGAACGCATCGGTGAACCGGTCCATGAAGAAGTGGTGATACGGCCCGGCGGGAAAATCGTTGCGTGGGTCCATGTTCTGCATGGGTGCACCTTGATCCCAGCCCGCGACGACCGTGTCGTTGAAGCCGTGGACCTCCAGGCGGCAGTCGTAGCCGCGCGCGTTGTAGCGGGCGGCCGAGACGATACCGAGCGCGCCACCGTCGAATTTCACCACCACTGCCGCGGTGTCGACATCGCCGTACTCGGCGAATCGCGGGTCACCCTGGACGGTTCCCGTGGCATACGCCTCCACGGCGTTCTGACCGGTGATCCACCGCAGGACGTCGAAATCGTGTACGGCGCAGTCGCGGAAGATACCGCCCGAGCCCTTGATGTAGTCCATCGGCGGGGGAGCGGGGTCCATCGTCGTGCTGCGGACCGTGTGCAGGTGCCCGAGCGAGCCGGAGTCCACCGCACGTTTGGCCGCGGCGAACGCGGCGTCGAACCGGCGCTGGTATCCGACCTGGACCGGTACCCCGGAGCGTGCGATCACCTCGGCAACATGCGCGCTTTCCGCCGCCGTCGATGCGATCGGCTTCTCACAGAACGTGGGTAGGCCGCGCCCGACCGCGGCCAGCGTCAGTTCGGCATGGGCCGGGGTGGCGGCCGCGACCACGACGCCGTCGATCCCGGAGTCCAGCAGGTCCTCAACCGAATCAGCCGGTTTCGCACCGTGTTTGGCCGCGACGGCGGCTACCACGTCAGCCCGCTCGTCGGCGACCACCAGGCCGTCGATGCCGTCGAGCCCACTGAGGGTTTCGACGTGGAAGGCGCCGATGCGCCCGAGTCCGATCACGCCGAGCGTGGTCATGGGATTCTCCGTTCGTTCTGCTGGTCCAGGATGGTGTCGAGTTCGGCGGGCACAATCCCGTCGGCGAGCGCGGCGAGCACGGTGTCGACCTGGCTGGGCGGCGCGAGACTGCCGATGGGTTGATCGCTGTCGAGGTTGGTCGGAAACGCATAGCCCTCCGCGGTGGCATTGACGACATTCACGAGATCCCGCTCGGGCCGCCCCGCGGCCTTCATCGCCAGCAGTTCGGGATAGACGGCGCGGATCATCGCCGTGCGATCGAGTGATTCCATCGCCCTGCCGAAGGGGGAGGAGATCTGCAGCAGATTGGCCATCCGCCGGATCTCGGTCGATGTGTTGGCGCCCGCCCCGTGGTAGAGCGCCGGGTTGAAGAACACCGCGTCGCCCTTGCGCAACGGGATCTGCACCTGGTGTGCGGCGAAGAACTTGATGAACTCCGGCCGGTAGAACGCGATATAGCCGCCGGTGAACGTCTGAGAATAGGGCAGCAGCATGGTCGGGCCGCTCTCCAGCGGCATATCGCAGTGGGCGACGGCGCCCTGCAGCGTCAGTGCGGGCGACAGCCGGTGCATATGAGTGGGGTAGGCCGCGAGCTGATCAGGTGTCACGAAACCGAGGTGGTAGTCGCGGTGCGGAACCTGTGCCGCACCACCGGGATTGACGACGTTGACCTGAGACGTCAGCTGGTAGCGCGGGCCCAGCCAGGCCTGCGAAACCAGCGCGAGCACATCGTTGGCGTAGTACTCGGCGTACACCCTCGGGTCGTGTATGGCCAGCTTCTGTGCGGCGTTCCAGATCCGGTCGTTGGCCCCGGCCTTGCCGAAGTGGTCACCGGCCGCGCCGCCGCCCGCGTGTTGTGCCTCGATCAGGGCAGTGAACGCCGCACTGGCGCGGTCGATCACATGGTCCTCGAAGGCGTCCTCGAACACCACGACGCCCGGTCCATCGCTGAGCGCGCCGATGAGCTCGGCCTGCAGGACACGGCGGTCGGTTTGGGCGAGGGGCGGCGAGGCGTACACCGGCACATTGCCCCGGACGGCCACGGCATGTGGATAGTCCGCGGGATCCGTTCGGCGCGAGACGGTCTCGCGGAAGTCGTCGAGGCTGCAGTCGGAGTCCTCGATCCACGGCCCCGTGGGTGTACGCGGTGGTGCGGTCATGGCTGACAGTCTTGCTGTGCGATGTGCCACAATCAACGGCAAAAATCCATCAAAAACCCATCACCATCTTCGCGCTCGCCGGAGGAAGGAGAGTCGATGGCGCACCGGTACAAGGTTCGCGAGATCGCGCAGCAGTGCGGTTTGAGCGAGGCGACCGTCGACCGGGTGCTCAACAACCGCCCCGGGGTGCGTGAGAACACCCGGGGCGAGGTGCGCCAGGCGATCGCGGATCTGGACAAGCAGCGGGCGCAATTGCGGCTCAACGGCCGTCGCTACCTGATCGACGTCGTGATGCAGACGCCGCAGCGGTTCTCCGACGCGTTTCGGGCGGCCGTTGAAGCCGAGCTGCCCGCGTTTGCGCCGGCCATGTTGCGGGCACGGTTTCACCTGTGGGAATCGGGGTCAACCGCACAGATGGTCGACACCTTGGCGCGCATCCGCAGCAGCCACGGTGTGGTGCTCAAGGCGGCCGACGAGCCCGAGGTCGCCGAGGCGGTCGACCATCTTGTCGGTGCGGGTGTCCCGGTGGTCACGTACACGACCGACATCCCGACCAGCGCACGCTGTGGCTACGTCGGCATCGACAACCACGGTGCCGGGGTGACGGCGGCGTATCTGATCGAGCAGTGGCTCGGCCCGGCCCCGTCGGGAGTCCTGATCACCCTGAGTCGAACGGTCTTCCGCGGCGAGGGGGAGCGCGAGGTGGGTTTTCGGTCGGGACTGCGGGGTTCCGGTCGCGCCGTCGTCGAGGTGACCGACAGCGACGGGATCGACGCAACCAACGAGCGGCTCGTCCTCGACGCTTTGCAGCGCCATCCGTCGGTGGAGGCCGTTTATTCGCCGGGCGGTGGCAACCTGGCCACGGTTTCGGCGTTCGACAAGCTCGGTCGGCCCTGCAAGGTCTTTGTCGCCCACGATCTCGATGCCGACAACCGCAGACTGCTGCGCGATGGCCGGATCTCGGTGGTGTTGCACAACGATCTGCGTGCCGACGCACGGCTGGCGATGCGGTTGATCCTGCACGAACACGGCGCGCTACCGGCCGAACCCGTCCGTCCGGCACCCATCCAAGTGATCACCCCGTACAACCTGCCCGCGTGACTACCTCGACGCGCTCGCAGCTTCTCCAGCTACCATTTCGCCCCACGGCCACATGGGTGTGTGTGGACCGCCGCCAGACTGTGACCGATTGCGACCGGGGGACTCATTCATGCCGCGAGAGTTAGTCCCGGGCGTGACCGTGCTCGGCAACCTGGCGATCGACATCATCGACGGAGCCGCGCCGAGCCCGGGTGGCTGTGCGTCGTTCGCGGGTGTCGCGCTACAAGCTGCCGGTGGCGCGGGCCGGATCGTTGCGATGGGCGCCGAGGACGACCACGCGCTGTTCGATCCCCTGCTTGAGCGGTTCGGCTCACTGGTCCAGATCCTGCCGTCGGGCGTGACGAGTTCGTTCAGCCTCGATTACGACGACACCGACCATCGCCATATGGGAGTCGAGGCGATCGGCCCGGTGTGGACCCCCGCCGACATCGACTCCGCTGACCCCGTCACGACGTGGGTGCACCTCGCTCCGCTGCTGCGGACGGACTTCCCGGCCGAGACGCTCGCCGCCCTGTCCGCACGCGGGCACCGCGTCGCATATGACGGGCAGGGGCTGGTGCGGGCCGATCGCTTGGGACCGCTCGTCGAGGACCGGCATTTCCCGGCCGATCTCCTTGCCCATCTCGACATCCTCAAACTCGCCGAGGACGAGGCCGTCATCGTCGCCGACGGCCCGTTCGACGCGTCGACCGCGCAGCGCCTCGCGGTGCCCGAGATTCTGGTGACCTACGGATCCGAAGGATGCGACATCTACGTCGACGGCACGGTCCTTCGTGTCCCGGCCGCCTGGCGAGTGCTCGGTGTGCAGACGACGGGCGCCGGCGACATGTTCACCGCCTGCTATGTCGCGCACCGGGCCGCCGGGGCCGACCCGCGCCGCGCCGCGGAATCGGCCAGCGCGCTGGTCGCGCACGAGTTGGACAAACGCGTACACGTGGGGTCGGCCGACCGCGTGTAACCGCAGGTCGCGCGAGCAAAACTCGACACATGTCAAGTTTGTTCCGTGGGTGCTAGCCGTGCGCTACTGACGGGTAGGCTTTTCCTTAGAGAATGACATTCTCCTAAACGTGACGAAAACCACACTTGTGTCTCAAACCGGCCGTCTTCACGTCAGTGAACAGCGCCTTCGGTGACAACTCGCCCGCGTGTCAAGCCCGGCGGCGGTGAAGTGGAGCCTAAGAACAGTGCAATAATCGGTACTGGTAGTGACATCAAAATTTGGTGGACGTTGATCCGGCGGCGCGTCGTATGGAAGCGCCGTTGTACACAGCGGTGAAACGTGGGCCGAAGAACGCGTGAAAGGCGGGAGCCGTGGGTGAGAACGGCAACGGCACTGGCGCCGCGCCGCGGCAGAAACTTGAGAAGGTCGTCATCCGCTTCGCCGGTGACTCCGGCGACGGTATGCAGCTGACCGGTGACCGGTTCACGTCGGAGGCCGCGCTGTTCGGCAACGACCTTGCCACGCAACCGAACTACCCGGCCGAGATCCGCGCCCCTCAGGGCACGCTGCCGGGGGTCTCGTCGTTCCAGATCCAGATCGCCGATTACGACATCCTCACTGCGGGCGACCGCCCGGATGTCCTGGTCGCGATGAATCCGGCCGCACTCAAGGCCAATGTCTCCGATCTTCCGCGCGGCGGGCTGATCATCGCCAACTCCGACGAGTTCACCAAGCGCAACCTCGCCAAGGTCGGCTATGACGCCAACCCGCTGGAAACCGACGAGCTGTCCGACTATGTAGTGCAGTCCGTCGCGATGACGACGCTGACGCTCGGTGCGGTCGAGGCCATCGGCGCCACGAAGAAGGATGGCCAGCGCGCGAAGAACATGTTCGCGCTCGGCCTGCTGTCCTGGATGTACGGACGCGAGCTCGAGCACAGCGAGACCTTCATCCGCGAGAAGTTCTCCCGCAAGCCCGACGTCGCCGAGGCCAACGTGCTGGCGTTGCGCGCGGGATGGAACTACGGCGAGACCACCGAGGCGTTCGCGACCACCTACGAGGTCTCGCCTGCCAAGCTCAAGTCCGGCGAGTACCGCCAGATCTCGGGCAACACGGCGCTCGCCTACGGCATCGTGACAGCCGGTCATCTCGCGAACATCCAGGTCGTGCTCGGCACGTACCCGATCACGCCGGCCAGCGACATCCTGCACGAGCTGTCCAAGCACAAGAACTTCAACGTCCTCACGTTCCAGGCCGAGGACGAGATCGCGGGAATCGGCGCCGCCATCGGTGCGTCGTACGGCGGCGCGCTGGGTGTCACGAGCACCTCAGGTCCCGGTGTCTCGCTCAAGTCGGAGGCAATCGGCCTCGCCGTGATGACCGAGCTTCCGCTGATCGTCATCGACGTCCAGCGCGGTGGCCCGTCCACGGGTCTGCCCACCAAGACCGAGCAGGCCGATCTGCTGCAGGCGCTGTTCGGGCGCAACGGCGAGTCGCCGGTCGCGGTCCTCGCGCCGCGGTCCCCGTCGGACTGCTTCGACATCGCCGTCGAGGCCTCGCGTATCGCGGTGAACTACCACACCCCGGTCATCATCCTGTCCGACGGTGCCGTCGCGAACGGCTCGGAACCGTGGCGGATCCCGGACGTGAGCAGCTATCCGCCGATCGAGCACACGTTCGCCAAGGAAGGCGAGCCGTTCCAGCCCTATGCGCGCGATCCCGAAACGCTGGCGCGGCAGTTCGCCGTCCCGGGTACGCCCGGCCTCGAACACCGCATCGGCGGTCTTGAGGCGGCCAACGGTTCGGGCAACATCTCGTACGAGCCCAAGAACCACGACCTGATGGTTCGGCTGCGCCAGGAGAAGGTCGCCGGCATCTCGGTGCCCGACCTCGAGGTCGACGATCCGAGCGGCGACGCCGAACTGCTCATGCTCGGGTGGGGCAGCAGCTACGGCCCGATCGGTGAGGCCTGCCGGCGCGCCCGGCGCAAGGGCATCAAGGTGGCACAAGCCCACCTGCGGCACCTCAACCCGTTCCCGGCCAACCTCGGCGACGTTTTGCGGCGCTACCCGAACGTCGTGGTGCCGGAGATGAACCTGGGGCAGCTCGCGCTGCTGTTGCGCGGCAAGTACCTGGTCGATGTCCAGTCGGTGACCAAGGTCGAGGGCATGGCATTCCTGGCGGATGAGGTCGAAGGCATCATCGACGCGGCACTGGACGGGACGCTGGCCGAGAAGGAAAGCGACAAGGCGAAGTTCGCGCGGTTGGCCGCCGCCACCATCGAGACTGAGACTGTGGGAGCGAACGCATGACTGACCTCATCGGGGCAGATCTGGGACTGACCGAGTCTGGCCTGAACAAGACGAGCCTGGTGCCCAAGACCGACCAGCCGCAGAAGGGCAAGGACTTCACCAGCGACCAGGAGGTCCGCTGGTGCCCTGGTTGCGGTGATTACGTCATCCTCAACACCATCCGGAACTTTTTGCCCGAGCTCGGGTTGCGGCGCGAGAACATCGCGTTCGTCAGTGGCATCGGCTGCTCCAGCCGCTTCCCGTACTACCTGGAGACCTACGGTTTCCACTCGATCCACGGGCGTGCGCCGACGATCGCCACCGGTCTGGCACTGGCCCGGCCGGATCTGTCGGTGTGGGTGGTGACCGGTGACGGCGACGCGCTGTCGATCGGCGGCAACCACCTGATCCACGCGCTGCGCCGCAACGTCAACATCACGATCCTGCTGTTCAACAACCGGATCTACGGGTTGACCAAGGGGCAGTACTCGCCGACCTCGGAGGTCGGCAAGATCACGAAGTCCACCCCGATGGGGTCGCTGGATTACCCGTTCAACCCGGTGTCGCTCGCACTGGGCGCTGAAGCCACCTTCGTCGGCCGGGCGCTGGATTCCGACCGTAAGGGCCTGTCCGAGGTGTTGCGGGGTGCCGCGGCGCATCGCGGCGCGGCGCTGGTCGAGATCATGCAGGACTGCCCGATCTTCAACGACGGATCCTTCGACGCTCTTCGCAAGGAAGGCGCCGAGGAGCGGCTGATCAACGTCACGCACGGCGAGCCGATCACCTTCGGCGCCGACGGTGAGTACTGCGTCGTCAAGTCCGGCTACGGCCTGGAGGTCGCCAAGACCGCCGATGTCGCCGCCAGCGAGATCGTCGTGCACAACGCAGAAGTCGACGATCCGGCGTACGCATTCGCGCTGTCGCGCCTGAGCGAGCAGAACCTCGACCACATGGTCATGGGCATCTTCCGCCAGGTGAATCGCCCGACCTATGACGATGCCGCGCGTGAGCAGGTCAACACGGCGATCGAATCGAAGCCCCATGACACCGCCGCTCTGCAATCCTTGCTGCGTGGCAAAGACACCTGGACCGTCGAAGAGTGACGCTGATCGGCCTGATCAGAAGGACCTGACTTCCATCCCGCTCGCCGGCGTCGTGCTGGCGGGCGGTGCCTCGCGCCGAATGGGGCGCGACAAGGCGACATTGCCGTTCGACGGTTCGACGCTGGTCGAGCGGGTCGTCGCGGCCGTCAGCGTCCGATGTTCGCCCGTCTTCGTGATCGCCGCACCCGGCCAACCGCTTCCACAACTGACCGCGCAGGTGCTGCGTGACGAAGTGCGTGGCGTCGGTCCGCTGGTGGCGACCGGCCGCGGTCTGCGTGCGGCCGCGGAAGCGGGACGCGACCTGGCTTTCGTGTGCGCGGTCGACATGCCGTATCTCTCTGCGGACCTGATCGACGAGCTTGTTGGGCCCGCGGTGCGATTACCTGTCGACATCGTGCTGCCCTGGGACGGGCGCGACCACTATCTGGCGGGTATCTACCGCACGCGGCTGACCGACGCGATCTCGGCACACGTGAATGCGGGGGAGCGCAGTATGCGGTCGCTGGCCGAATCCGTCGACACCCAGCGGATCGTCATGGCGCCGCAACGCGCCCTCACCAATGTCAACAGCTCCGCCGACCTTCCGTGATGCGGCGGGAATTTCTCACAGCTATCCCAGCAAATTTCGAATTCAGTGTCGTGCGAGGCTGAATTTATCGTTTCGAGATCTTTATCCCGCTATTCCGGTGTCAATAGGAAAGTGGAGTTCGAAGTGCCATCCCTGACGGGTCCTTTCAGCCGGCAGGGTGACAGGGCGAGATCTGTTGAATGCGTTGATGATTGACTCATGATGCGCGCGAGCGTGAAGCCGAAACGGTTGCCGACAAAGGTCGGAGTTCATTTCGTTAGTCGGTCAAAACAGTTCTGACCAGTGCCTTTGTGCGTCCCAGATGCCCGGCCGACACGGTCGTGGGGCTATCTCGGTGCGCACCCGTCGGTGCTCATTGCCACCAAACATGCTGCAGCGCAGTTGATTCCGTCGATCTTCTGGCTGTCCAGACCGTATCGGCGGGAGGTAGGGGAAGGCATGCGCTCGGCTGACGAAATGTGAAAGTTGTTCTCCGCCAACACTGTTACCGAATGACGAATCCTGCCTGCGTCTGGCTGCGGACAGCGAACGATTTCGGCGCACGATGACACCTGTCGATGGCATCTACCTGCGTGTTTGGTGTCCGAACACTGGTGGCGGCCTATGGGGGATCCAAATGAAGTGTCCGGCGTCACAAAAATCGCGTGAGCTGCCTCACTATTTGACGCGGTAAGGTTTAGATCAGCGTCAAGCTGAAATCGCGAGCTGACCTGCATAAACGATTCTCTCATCGTCTCGTTATCTGTCCGTGATCTTTCCGCGATCGCTCGTAGATCGATATGACTTCTGTTCGAGACCTTTGTACGGTCCCTAACGACTCCGAACGGAGCAAAACAATTTCAAACCCAAGAACCTGCGTGTGAGTGGGCCGCGGCGGCGAATGCGCTGCGCGGGCGTCGGGTCTGACACCCGGCTGGGCGTTTCTTGCTCCCCCTTCCGTGCCTGACCGAGACGGCACGGACCAACCCCTCCTGCCTGTTTCAGGTAGCCACACCCGCGTGAGCGGGTGTCGATGGCGCGCGCTTGGCGAAAGGAACGAAGTGAAGAACATCCGCAAGACGTTTGGGCTTGGCATCATCGCCGGGGCGCTCGCTGTGGCTCCGGTGGCGCTGGGTGCCGGCACCGCCAATGCGGACAGCGTTAACTGGGATGCCGTCGCGGCATGCGAGTCGGGCGGCAACTGGTCGATCAATACTGGCAACGGCTACTACGGCGGCCTGCAGTTCAACCTGGGTACCTGGCGTTCGCACGGTGGCTCGGGCATGCCGCATCAGGCTTCGCGCGCGGAGCAGATCCGCGTGGCCGAGAAGGTCCTGAACACCCAGGGCATCGGCGCATGGCCGGTGTGCGGGAAGCGCGGCTAGGGCACCACAAAAGCTCTGTTCAGAAGCGGTGCCGGGCATTGCCCGGCACCGCTTCTGTTTCCTCATGAAGCTCTCGGGTTACTCCAGTCTCCGGAAGAACTTCAGCCTCCTGTGTAACGCGTGAGGTTGGTCACACGAACCTATTAGTGACCGCACGGTTGCAGGATTGTGACCGACGTTTGTTCCGCGGTCCTGGTGTCGAAGGTCGGGGAAGGACCGCGATGAAGAACATCCGTACGGCGATGACGAGGAGTGTGTTGATCACGGCGCTGTCCGGGGCGCTCGCGATGGGGCCCATGGCCCTGTCGACCGCGACGGCCCGCGCCGACTCCGTGAACTGGGATGCGATCGCCGCCTGCGAGTCGGGCGGCAATTGGTCCACCAACACGGGGAATGGCCACTATGGCGGGTTGCAGTTCAAACAATCCACGTGGGCCGCGCACGGAGGGATCGGTTCACCCGCGACCGCGCCGCGCGAAGAGCAGATCCGGGTTGCCGAGAACGTGCTACGCACGCAGGGGCTCGGCGCCTGGCCCAGGTGCGGTGCGGCAGCGGGCGCTCCTGCGGTGTGGGGCGCGCTGGCGGCCGGTTCAGGGTGTCAGGCAGTTCGGCCCGGGGCCGTGCTCGGCATCCTCGACCTTCGCCGACTCTGCTCGACGCTGCTGAATCCCCTCGGAGTATTCGGGCGCTGAGGCTCATCGCGCCGGCTTGAAGGCCGAGCGCGCCGCAATCGAGGCGAGGTGTCGAGTCAGTACGTACTCGGGGACCAGCACCGTGGCGCGGCTCGCGGCGGCGCTGAGCACGGCGGGTCGCAGGTTCACGATCCGGCCGATCAGCCGTGACTCCCGCACGATCGCCATCACGCGGCGGCGTCGTACTTCGGTGAACCGTGCGAACGCCGTCGTCAGCTCGGGCGTTGTCGTCACCAGCGCGCCCAAGGTCGCGGCGTCCTCCAAACCCTGACATCCGCCCTGGCCCAGATGTGGGCGCATCGGGTGCGCGGCGTCCCCGGCGATCACCACGGGCCCGCTGGCCCAACAGCTGGCCGGCACCCGGTCGTAGAGGTCGTTGCGAAGTACCTCGGCCGGATCCGCGGCGGCCAGCAGCGTGGGAATCGGCTCTGCCCACGAGCCGAAGATCCGGTGAAGGTAGGCCAGCTCGCCCTCGGGTGCGGTCTGGCCGCGTGGCGCACGCTCGGTGGCGAACCAATAGGTGTAGTCACCGCCCATCGGAACGTGTCCTACTTCGAGGCCGGGCGCCAGCGTCTCGCCGGACAGTTCGGGATCAAGGGGATAGTCGGCCACACCCCGCCAGGCGGTGTACCCGGCGTAGCGCTTGCGCAGTGGACCGTTCAGGTGGCGGGCGACCACCGAGTCGACGCCGTCGGCGCCGACCAGACCGGTCGCCTCGCGAACCGAGCCGTCGGTGAACGTCACGCGCACACCGGAGGACGTCACAGCGACGTCGCGAGCCGTCAACTCGTTACGAACTGTTCCGGCAACCAGCGCCCCGGTGAGGATGTCGGTCAATGCCGCTCGTCTGATCACGACGAGCGGCTCGCCGAGGGCGCGGGTGAAACGTTCGGAAGCCGGCCGCCGCAGCCACGTGCCGTCGTGCCACCGAAGTGCACCCGCAGTGACCCGCCCGCCCGCGCTGCGCACCGCGTCGCCCAGTCCCATCTCATCGAGCGCTGCCAATGCGTTCGGCCAGATGCTGATTCCCGCACCGGGCCTGGTGTCGGTACGGGCCTCCGCCACACACACGTCATACCCGCGTTGCTGAAACGCGACAGCCGTGGCCAATCCGGTGATGCCGGCACCGATGACGAGGATCGATTCGACCATCGGTCGAATGTATTCGGTGCGTCAACCGCTTGAGACGTTCGCTTCACAGCGCGGAAACGAAGCGGTGGTTTCCTGTCAGCGAAACGAGTTAACCCCAGGTGTCCATTGCTCGGGAAGGCTGCATGAAACCTGCTTTAAATCTCACCAGCGTGCCGCCATGGGCTACCGCCATCACATTGCCCGACGCCGATCGCTCCGGGCGGTCTTGGACGATCATCGCTTTCGGCTCGGCCGACGACGTCGTGTCGGTGTGGACCACGCAACTACCGGTCGAGCCGACCGTGCACCGGGTCACGACCGACGAAGAGGCCCGCGCGGCGCTGGCCGGCGATCTCGCCTCAGCGGTCGTCGGCTGGCGTTTGATGATCGCGGGCCCGGCCAACGCATGCCTGCGGCTTCGCGCCTGTGCGCTCGAACGCGGCGTCGCCGACGATGAGATGACAATCGCCAGTACCGAAGTCGCGACCCGAGACGTGCAGTGTGTGCACTGCCGAGCCGTCACCACTGCGGCAGTCGACCTCGAGTCAACGCTGCGCTGTGCCGGATGCGCTCGTACGCTCCTTGTCTACTACCACGTTTCACGCCGCCAGGGCGCGCATCTCGGCTTCATGGCCGACGCCGAACAGCACTCGGAGGCGGTGGCGTCGTGAGCGACCTCGAGCTGACCGTCGTCGGCATCGATGACAGCGTGCCACAGGTGCGGACTGTACGTCTGGCGCGGGCCGACGGCGGCACCTTGCCGTCTTATCCGCCGGGCAGCCACATCGTGATCGACTGCGGGGGCGTGACCAATGCCTATTCCCTGACCGGTGACGGAATGTCGCCTGCGTGCTATGTCGTGTCAGTCCTGTTGTGCCCGGACGGATCCGGTGGTTCACGCTGGATGCATGAGGCGTTGTCCGTCGGCGACCGGCTGACGGTCCGGCCCCCTCGCAGTGCCTTTGCTCCGGTGCTCAGAGCGCGCCGTCACGTGCTGATCGCCGCGGGCATCGGAATCACCCCGATGGTGTCGCACCTGCGTGCTGCGCAACGATGGGGTCGGCAAGTGCAACTGCTCTACATCCACCGAAAAGGCCGAGGCGCTTACCTCGACGAGATCGACCGGCTCTGCGGTGATGTCCAGATCTTCACCGACCGGGCGAAGTTCCACGGTGAGCTCGTCGCCGTGTTGGCCGGCCAACCGATGGGAACGCACCTGTATGTCTGTGGCCCAACACGTTTCATGGAAGAGGTGATCTCGGAGGCGAGGGCATCGGGCTGGCCCGACAGCCGAATTCACCTGGAGCGGTTCGGGGTCGAAGCGCTCGACGCGGGCGAGCCGTTCGAGGTGGGCCTTGCAGGCACCGGAGAGACGTTCACGGTGCCATCGGGTGTCTCACTACTGGAGGCGCTCCAACGCCGTGGCCACGCCATTCCGAACCTGTGCAGGCAAGGGGTATGCGGCGAATGTCGAATTCCCGTTTCCGGCGGTCGCATCCTGCACCGTGACCTGTTCCTCACCGACACCGAGAAACAACGGGGAGATGCCCTGATGAGTTGTGTATCCCGTGCCGCAGGCAACCGATTGGAGTTGGCCCTGTGACCGTGACACCCGTACCTGTATCGGCTCCCGATCTGCTGGCGACCTTTCCGTTTCCGTTCCCGAGCGATAGGTACCGCTACAGCACCAATGTCGAGCCGGCCGGCGGCGCCGTGGTCACACCTGTCGGGCGTTGGGGTGACCGCGTCGTCGACATCGACAGCGAGTACGAGCACGAACTGGCCGAACGGGCACGGATATTGGCCGCGGATCCGACACGCTATGCGGTACTGCCACATATGCGCGCCGCCTGCTGGGACGCCATGTTGGTGCTGATGCGCGAGATGGCCACCTCCTACCCGGACATCATGTCGCTGACCACGAATGGATCGGTTTGGCACTGGCGCAACAACCGGCTCGGAATCGCCCAGGACTTCGTCGTCGGGGACGAGTCATCCCTTCCCGCAGAGCCGTTGGCCTACATCGCCGGCCAAGTACAGGACGACATCGTGCTGCTCGACCAGCGTGACGACGATCTGTTCGGTGACGCGGGCGTGGTGACGTTCGCCGCCGACTGGTCGTTCGGTTTCGACGTCGGCATGACGTTCCTGGAGATTCACGGACCGGTGCCGAGGCTGCGTCAAACCGGGGTCATCACCCGAGCCCGCGAGTTTCTCATGCGTATGCAGCCCAACGAAATCTACCGCCGCACCAACTGGACGCTCACCATCGGACGGCGCCTCGACGTGTCAACCGAGCGGTACCACGAGTGGGGTCCGGACCGGCCGATGATCGGCACGGTCGACGACGAAACCTTCGGCCGGCTCGTGCATCTGCGTGTCGAGCTGCAGCATTTGATCCGATTGCCCGAGTCCGGCGCGATCTGTTTCCTGATACGCACCTACATGTTGCCGTTGGCCGACCTCGTCACCGTGGCGCCCTGGCGAGACCGGCTGGCCGCGGTGCTGTCGGACCTTCCCGACGATATGGCCGACTACAAGGGCATCATCGGCTATCGCGACCGTGTGGTGGCCTGGCTCGCGGCACATCAAGCAGCGCAACAGAACACGCCCCCGGCCACGTGACCGGGGGCGTGTTCGCATGCTGATCAGTACGCCGGTGGCTCGCCTTCGGCAGCCGGGCCGGGCTCGACCGGCTTGTGCTCGGCGATGGCCCGGTACGCATCGTTCTCGTGCTGGATCATCCGAACGAAGAAGCCGATGAACAACGCCACCGCCAAGATGAACACAACCCATACGCCGACGGAGAAACCACCGAAGGTGAACACCACACCGGCACCGTCGTAACTGTCGATCGGACTGAACACTTACTTCACCTCCACTGCGCCGACGAGCGCCTTCGCGCCGTTGACCGGCATGACCGTCATCGGAATGCCTTCGGGATACGGGGTTGCGGGCACCTCGCTGAGGTCGAGACCCTGCTGCTCGACCTCGGGCGGGATACGCAACAGCTTCATCTTCTTGAGTGCCAGGGCCACCAGATAAGTGGGTATGAAGCCGAGCGCCGCGAACACCGCGATGCCGATCAGCTGGCCCCACAGCGAGATCGGTGGGTTGCCGTCGGTGTTGGGGTAACCGGACAGGAAAATGCCTGCCATGAGCAGCGAATAGGTGCCCATTCCACCGTGCACGGTGACGGCTCCCACGACATCGTCGATCCGGAATCTCTCCAGCAGCTTGCCCAGGTAGGGGCTCAGCGCCCCGCCCGCCAAGGCGATGATGAACGCGAGCGCCGGATGGTAGAGGTCCATGCCCGAGGCGACTGCGATGACACCGGCCAGGCCGCCCGAGATCGTCCAGAACGGTTCGCCTCTCGACGTGAGATAGGCGCCGATGATCCCGCCGGCCAACCCCATGAGGGTATTGAATGCGAACGCCGACAACGTGGTCGGGCTGCCGTAGATCGTCGCGTAGCCGTCGGGTCCGTAGATGACGCAGCCCATCAGGAAGCCGAAGAACCCGGCGAAGATCAGCATGAGGCCGAGCATGGTCAGCGGCAGGTTGTGCGGGCGGATGGTGACCGGGGTGCCGTCGGGCAGGAAGCGGCCGAGGCGCGGGCCGAGATTTATCAAGATGCCCAACGTCGCGAACCCCGCGATCATGTGGACGCATCCGGCCGCACCGACGTCGTGGAACCCGAGTTTCGTCAGCATCCATCCGGCGCCGTGCCAGCCCCACGCCGCGCCGATGATCCACACCACCGATCCGACGAACACGGTGAGGATCAGGAAGGCACTGGTCCGAATCCGTTCCAGCACAGCGCCGGACATGATGGAACCGGTCGTTGCCGCGAACAGCGCGAAGGCGCCCCAGAAGATCCCGCTGACGGGATCTTCGACGTTGGGACCCATGTTGTCGCTCCATGGCAGTGCCGCGGCAGCGAGCTCATCGATCCTGGGATAGCCCGCGGGCATGGCGTTGTAGAGGAACCAGCCGACGAAGAAGAACGACGCCACGATGCAGGCAAAGGCGAGGAGGTTCTTCATCGCGGTCGCGAGGACGTTCTTGGAGCGTGACGCGCCCATCTCGTAGGCGAGGAAGCCTGCGTGGATGAGCATCATGAGCGCGATGGACATCCAATAGAAGAACTCGTTGTTGACGGCGGCCATGGATGTGACTGCGTCTTCGACTTCGGGTGGCACAGGGGGACCTCCGAATGATCACGGAATGGTGGGGATGTTTCTTCGCAGGATTCGCTGAGTACTGACGGTGTACTCCCGAAGTACGGTAGCCGCCGCGATATGTCCCGCTGATCAATGCGCGTTAATTCGCTGTGAAGTCCCTGTGCTAACAATATGGGCCCCGATGGGCGCGTGCGCTTGCCGGCGAAGTTCGCTGTCGAAGTTGTGATCGGTAGTGGGCCCGCGGCAGCACGCTCGGCATGCGTCCGCACCGGACGCGGTCGGGCCAAACTCAGAGAGGATCAGATGAACCCCACCCGTTTCGGCGTCGCCATCGCCGCCGCCGTCATCGCGGCGTCCGCCCTCAACGGCTGCTCGAAGGTCACCGAGATCAGGGACGCAGCCTCCAACGCCGCCGAGCAGGTCGTCGCGTCGGGTACGGAGAAGATCACCGAAGCCGTCTCGGGCAATCTGTTCACCGCCGAAGGTATCGACGCGGCCTACGCCGCGATCTCGGAGAAGGTCGGCGCCAATCCCATGCAGGTGGTCGAGGTCAATATCGCGCCGGGCGTGCTGACGGTCGAGGCCATCGACCCGAACGCGCCGACCGAGCTGAACCAGTGGAGCTACACCTCCGGCGCAGTCGGGCCGTCGCGTCCCATCGACTACGACGACGACACCGAAGCGTTGCAGCAGAACCTGTTCGCGATCACCGATGTGCCGACCGGCGCGATCGCCACCGCGATCAACGGCGCCGTGGCGGCAAGCCAAATCGCGGACGGAAAGGTCCAGACCCTGACCATCAAACGCAACATTCCGTTCGACGCGAACGTGCTCATGTTCATCAACGTCGAGGGCGAGCGCAGCAGCAAGCAGGTCCGGGCAGACGGTGCCGGGCAGATCACCGACGTCGTCTGAGCGACCGTCACCAGCGGCCCGCATCGGGTCCGGTGCGGGCCGCGCCACTACGGTGGAACGGCATGACCCCGTTTCACGATCTCGACGACTACCTCGCGCTGCCACGGGTATCCGGTCTGGCGGTATCGCCCGACGGCTCGCGGGTGGTCACGACGATCAGCACGCTGAACGGCAAACATACCGAGTTCCGCACGGCGATATGGGAATTGGACCCCGCCGGGCAACAGCCGGCCCGGCGGCTGACGCGCGGCGTCAAGGGCGAATCGACACCTGTCTTCACTTCGGACGGTGACTTGCTGTTCCTCGCGGTCCGTCCGACACCGGACTCCAAGCGCGCCGCCGACAGGCCGCCCGCGGCATTGTGGAGACTGCCCGCGGCAGGTGGCGAGGCGTACGAAATGCTCGCGCTGCCCGGCGGTGTCGCGAGTGCCGTCAGCGCCAGCAGGGCCGAGGTCACCGTCGTGAGCGCGCCGCTTTTGGCCGACACCGTCGACGACGACAAGAACCTGCGCGAACAGCGCAGGGACAACAAGGTGTCGGCGATCCTGCACACCGGCTATCCGGTGCGGCAATGGGACCACGATCTCGGCCCAGAGCCGCCGCACCTCCTCGACGCGGACGGGCCGCGCGATCTCACCCCAGGCCCGCGTGCGGCCCTGCAGGAGACGACGTTCGACGTCAGTGCGGACGGCTCGTTCGTGGTGACCTCGTGGCACGAACCCGGCCCGGGCGCAGCCATCCGCTCGACGCTCGTCCGCATCGACCGCGCAACCGGCGCCAGGACCACGATCGCCGACGAGCCCGGCGCCGACCTGGACCATCCGGTGATCGCGCCGGACGGTAGCGCCGTCGCATTCACCAGGGAAACCCATTCCACACCGACAACGCCACCACGAATCACGGTGTGCTGTACGCGCTTCGGCGCCGAACCGGTCGAGCTGACTGCGGACTGGGACCGGTGGCCGAGCTCGCTGGTGTGGTCGGCGGACTCGTCGGCGCTCATCGTGACCGCCGACGACGGTGGCCGCGGACCCGTCTTCGCGGTCGATCCGGTCACCGGGGCCGTGACTCGGCGTACCGACGACGACTACACCTACACCGACGTGCGCTGCGGGCCAGGCGGCGTGATCTACGCATTGCGCAGTTCGTATGTCGCGCCACCACACCCCGTGCGGCTCGATCCCGACGGCACCGTCACCGAACTGCCGTGCGTCGACGCGCCGCAGTTACCCGGCACGCTGACCGAGGTGACGACGACAGCTGCCGACGGTGCCCAGATCCGGTCCTGGCTGACCCTGCCGAGCGGGGACGAGCCCGCGCCACTGGTGCTCTGGGTGCACGGCGGACCATTGGGCAGTTGGAACACCTGGCACTGGCGGTGGAATCCGTGGCTGCTCACGGCGCAGGGCTACGGCGTGCTCATGCCCGATCCGGGATTGTCCACCGGCTACGGACAAGATTTCATCGCCCGCGGATGGGGCGCGTGGGGTGCCGAACCGTACACCGATCTCATGGCCGCGACGGACGCGGCCTGCGCGCATCCCCGGATCGACGCCTCGAAGACCGCGGCGATGGGCGGCTCATTCGGTGGATACATGGCCAACTGGATCGCGGGCCATACCGACCGGTTCGACGCGATCGTCACCCACGCCAGCCTGTGGGCGCTCGATCAGTTCGGCCCGACCACCGACGGCGCCTACTGGTGGGCCCGCGAGATGACCGCGGAGATGGCTCAGCACAATTCGCCGCATCTGTCGGTCGGCCAGATCCGCACCCCGATGCTCGTGATCCACGGCGACAAGGACTATCGAGTGCCGATCGGCGAGGCATTGCGGCTCTGGTACGAGTTGCTGACCGATTCGGCGCTCCCCGCCGACGAGAACGGCGAAAGTCCGCACCGCTTCCTCTACTACCCGACCGAGAACCACTGGGTGCTGGCACCGCAGCACGCCAAGATCTGGTACCAGGTGGTGCTCGCTTTTCTCAACGAGCACCTGCGCGGAGAACCGGTTCAGCTACCCGAACTGCTCGGGTAGCGTCGGGATGGTGACGCAGCGTGAGTTCGACCTGGTTCTGTACGGGGCGACGGGTTTCGCCGGCAAGCTGACGGCTGAATATCTGGCCAGAGCCGGGGGTACAGCGCGGATTGCGCTCGCCGGACGCTCGGAGGACAAGCTGCGCGCGGTGCGCGCGACCCTCGGTGACGCCGCACAGTCCTGGCCGCTGGTCATCGCCGACGCCAACGATCCCGCGACGCTGGACGTCATGGCTGCGCGCACACAGGTCGTGGTCACGACAGTCGGTCCGTACACCCGTTACGGCATGCCGCTGGTGGCCGCGTGCGCGGCGGCAGGCACCGACTACGCCGACCTGACCGGTGAGACGATGTTCATCCGCAACAGCATCGACCTGCACCACAAGCATGCCGTCGACACCGGGGCGCGCATCGTGCACTCGTGCGGATTCGACTCCGTCCCATCGGATCTCACGGTGTTCGCGCTGTACCGCCGGGCCGCTGCCGACGACGCCGGTGAACTGTGCGACACCAACTTGGTGGTGCGCTCGTTCGCCGGTGGAGTCTCCGGTGGCACGGCCGCCTCGATGCTGGAGGTGCTGCGCACCGCGTCGAGTGACCCCGACGCGCGCGAGCTCATGAACGATCCCTACACGTTGAGCCCCGATCGCGGCGCCGAGCCCCAGCTCGGCGCGCAACCCGACGTGCGGTGGCGCCGTGGCGGCGAGATCGCACCGGAACTGGCCGGGTACTGGACCGGCGCGTTCGCGATGGCCGCGCCGAACACCCGAATCGTCCGGCGCAGCAACGCATTACTCGACTATGCCTACGGACGGAAGTTCGAATACGGCGAGCAGATGAGCGTCGGCCGCTCAGTCGTCGCACCGATCGCCGCGGCACTGGTGACCGGCTCCAACGCCGCCACCCTCGGCTTGGGCGGCCGGTATTTCAACCGAGTGCCCGCGGGCTTGATCGAGCGCGTACTGCCCAAACCGGGAACCGGGCCCAGCGAAAAGACCCGCGAGAACGGCCACTATCGGGTCGAGACGTACACCACGACCACGTCGGGTGCGCGCTATGTAGCGACGATGGCCCAGCGCGGCGACCCGGGTTACAAAGCCACGGCAGTGTTGCTCGGGGAATGCGGGCTGGCGTTGGCGCTCGACCGGGACAAGCTCTCGGATCTGCATGGTGTGCTGACGCCCGCTGCCGCGATGGGTGACGCACTGCTCACGCGGCTTCCCGCGGCCGACGTGACGCTGGAGACCACCGCGCTCGGCTGAGCCGGTATCGATCTCGCCGCACAGAACACCTGAGGACAAGATCAGTTTCGACTAGGGTCGACGGCGAGGACTTCCTGTACGCCAGCAACGAAGGTGGGTTAAGAAATGGCCGGTCTCGACGAACTCTTCGCGCAGATTCCCGTCGCGGATATCGCCAACAAGCTCGGCGCAGATGAAGGCGAGGTGAACGCCGCCATCAAGACTCTCGTGCCCGCGCTGGTCGGCGGTGTGGCGGAGAATGTCCAAGCCGACAACATCGACTCCAGCGACCTCGAGTCGACTGTCACCGCAAAGGGTGCCAGCGGTCTGCTCGACGGTGGCGTGAGCGTCGACCAGGTCGACGCGAAGGAAGGCGATCAGATCGTCGCGAAGATCTTCGGCGGCAACGACAGCAATCAGGTCGCGTCGGCGTTGGCGGGCACGGGCGCAGGCGGAGGCGACCTCATCAAGAAGCTGTTGCCGATCCTGGCCCCGATCGTGCTCGCCTACATCGGCAAGCAGTTCTCACAGCAGAACGCGCCCGCGCAGTCCGCGCCGCAGCCGCAGGCCTCCGGCGGTGGGCTCGGCGACATCCTGGGCAGCATCCTCGGCGGAGCCGCCGGCGGGTCGGGCGGCGGCAACAATCCGCTCGGCAGCATTCTCGGCAGCGTGCTCGGTGGCGGCGGTGGCCAGAACAACGCCATCGGCGAGATCCTCGGCGGCCTGCTGGGTGGCAAGAAGTAGCCGGCCGCGGCACCCGGCCAGAGCCTCCGACGCCCAGCGAACGCACCGGGCGTCGGGGGCTTTCGCTTATCCGGGGCCGGTCTTCTTAGAATGGCGCGGTGACTCCCAGTCCTGATAACCGCGCCGATGCCCTCCCGAAGTCCTGGGATCCGGGTTCGGTAGAGGCCGACCTGTATCAGGGCTGGGTGGACGCCGGGTACTTCACCGCCGACCCGACGAGCGACAAGCCCGCGTACTCGATTGTGCTGCCACCGCCGAACGTCACCGGCAGCCTGCACATGGGGCATGCGCTCGACCACACCTTGATGGACGTGCTCACGCGACGCAAGCGCATGCAGGGCTTCGAGGTGCTGTGGCTCCCCGGTATGGACCATGCCGGTATCGCGACCCAGACCGTGGTCGAGAAGCAGCTCGCGGTCGACGGCAAGACGAAGGAAGACTTCGGTCGCGAGCTGTTCGTCGAAAAAGTGTGGGACTGGAAGCACGAGTCCGGCGGCACGATCGGCGGCCAGATGCGCCGGCTCGGTGACGGCGTCGACTGGAGCCGCGACCGCTTCACGATGGACGACGGTCTGTCGCGCGCGGTCCGCACGATCTTCAAGCGGCTGTTCGACGCGGGGCTGATCTACCAGGCCGAGCGGCTGGTCAACTGGTCTCCGGTGCTGGAGACCGCGATCAGTGACCTTGAGGTCAAGTACGAAGACGTCGAGGGTGAGCTGGTCTCGTTCCGCTACGGCTCGATGAACGACGACGAACCGCACATCATCGTCGCGACCACTCGAGTGGAGACGATGCTCGGCGACACCGCGATCGCGGTCCACCCCGACGACGAACGCTATCGCCATCTCGTCGGCAAAACCCTGCCGCATCCGTTCACCGACCGCGAGATGATCATCGTGGCCGACACGCACGTGGACCCCGAATTCGGCACCGGCGCAGTCAAAGTCACCCCAGCGCACGACCCGAACGACTTCGAGATCGGCCTGCGGCATCAGCTTCCGATGCCCACGATCATGGATGCCAAGGGCCGGATCGCCGACACCGGAACCCAATTCGACGGCATGGACCGCTTCGAAGCGCGCGTCAAGGTGCGCGAGGCGCTGGCCGAACAGGGCCGGATCGTCGCCGAGAAACGCCCGTACCTGCACAGCGTTGGCCATTCCGAGCGCAGCGGCGAACCCATCGAGCCGCGCCTGTCCCTGCAGTGGTGGGTCAAGGTGGATGCGCTGGCCAAGGCCGCCGGCGACGCGGTGCGCAACGGCGACACCGTGATTCACCCGCCGAGCCTGGAGCCGCGCTGGTTCGCCTGGGTGGACAACATGCATGACTGGTGCATCTCGCGCCAGCTGTGGTGGGGCCACCGGATCCCGATCTGGCACGGCCCCAACGGCGAGACCGTGTGCGTCGGTCCGGATGAGACACCGCCCGCGGGCTGGGAGCAGGACCCCGACGTCCTCGACACCTGGTTCTCGTCGGCGTTGTGGCCGTTCTCCACCATGGGCTGGCCCGATCACACCACCGAGCTGGCCAAGTTCTATCCGACGTCGGTGCTGGTTACCGGGTACGACATCCTCTTCTTCTGGGTCGCCCGGATGATGATGTTCGGCACGTTCGTCGGCGACGATCCGGCGATCACCCTGGAAGGTAAGCGCGGCCCACAGGTTCCGTTCGAGAATGTGTTCCTGCACGGGCTGATTCGCGACGAGTTCGGCCGCAAGATGAGCAAATCACGCGGGAACGGCATCGACCCGCTGGACTGGGTCGAGAAGTTCGGCGCCGACGCGCTGCGCTTCACCCTGGCGCGCGGCGCCAGCCCCGGTGGTGACCTGTCGATCGGCGAGGACCACGCCCGCGCGTCGCGCAACTTCGCCACCAAGCTGTTCAACGCGACCCGCTTCGCGCTCATGAACGGGGCCGCTCCCGCGCCGTTGCCTGCCGCGGCAGAGCTGACCGATGCCGACCGGTGGATCCTAGGTCGGTTGGAAGAGGTTCGGGCCGAAGTGGATTCGGCCTTCGACAGCTACGAATTCAGCCGGGCCTGCGAGTCGCTCTACCACTTCGCGTGGGACGAGTTCTGTGACTGGTACGTGGAGTTGGCCAAGGTTCAAATGAACGAGGGCATCACTCATACCACCGGAGTGCTGGCATTCGTTCTCGACGCGCTGCTCAAGCTGCTGCATCCGGTCATGCCGTTCGTCACCGAGACGTTGTGGAAGACGCTCACCGGTGGCGAGTCGGTGGTGGTCGCGCAGTGGCCCGAGCCGTCCGGGTTTGCTCTGGATTCCATTGCCACCCAACGCATCGTCGATATGCAGAAGCTCATCACCGAGGTGCGCCGCTTCCGCAGCGACCAGGGTCTGGCCGACCGGCAGAAGGTGCCGGCCCGGCTGTCCGACATTGCGTCCGCCGGCCTGCAGGCGCAGCTGCCTGCGATCAGCTCGCTCGCCTGGCTCACCGAAGCAGGGGAGGGGTTCACTCCGTCGGCCGCGGTCGAGGTGCGGTTGTCGCAGGGCACCGTCGTCGTCGAGGTCGATACGTCGGGCACCGTCGACGTCGCCGCCGAGCGGCGAAGGCTGGAAAAGGACCTCGCCGCCGCGCAGAAGGAATTGGCGACCACCACAGGCAAACTCGGCAACGACGCATTCCTGGCCAAAGCTCCCGCTGAGGTTGTCGACAAGATTCGCGGCCGTCGGCAACTCGCCGGTGAAGAAGTCGAACGCATCACCGCACGGCTGGCCGCGTTGCGATGATCGCGGACACGAAGAGCAGAGCATCCGGTGACTGACCCAGTTCCTTCGCCGGACGAGATCGCTGCGCTGCTACAGGTCGAGCACCTGCTCGACCAACGGTGGCCGGAGACCAAACTGGAGCCAAGCACCGCACGCATCGCGGCGCTGCTCGAGCTCCTCGGCTCCCCCCAACGCGCCTACCCGTCGATCCATGTGGCGGGCACGAACGGCAAGACGTCGGTGTGCCGCATCATCGATGCCCTGCTGACCGCACTGCACCGGCGCACCGGGCGCACCACGAGCCCGCACCTGCAGTCGGCCGTCGAGCGCATTTCCATTGACGGCAAACCGATCTCGCCGGCCCAGTACGTGGCGACCTACACCGAGATCGAGCCGTTCGTGCAGCTGGTCGACCAGCAGTCCGAAGCGGCGGGCGGACCGGCCATGAGCAAGTTCGAGGTGCTCACGGCCATGGCTTTCGCGGCGTTCGCCGACGCGCCCATCGACGTCGCCGTCGTCGAGGTGGGCATGGGCGGGCGCTGGGACGCCACCAACGTCGTCAACGCACCGGTCGCGGTGATCACGCCGATCGGCATCGACCACACCGACTATCTGGGTGACACCATCGCCGCGATCGCGGGGGAGAAGGCCGGCATCATCACCCGTCAGGAGGAGGATCTGGTGCCGACCGACACCGTCGCGGTGATCGCCACACAGGATCCCGAGGCCATGGAGGTGCTGCTGGCCGAGGCGGTCCGGGCCGACGCCGCCGTCGCCCGCGAAGACTCCGAGTTCGCGGTGCTGGGACGGCAGGTGGCCATCGGTGGTCAGCTGCTGGAACTGCAGGGCCTCGGCGGGGTGTACTCCGACATCTTCCTGCCACTGCACGGTGAGCATCAGGCTCACAACGCGGTGGTCGCACTGGCGGCGGTGGAGGCGTTCTTCGGCGCGGGTGCGGACCGGCAGCTGGACGTCGAGTCGGTACGCGCCGGGTTCGCGGCCGTGCGCAGCCCCGGTCGGCTGGAGCGGATGCGCAGCGCACCAACGGTTTTCATCGACGCGGCGCACAACCCGGCCGGCGCGGCGGCGTTGGCCCAGACGCTGCAGCAGGAGTTCGATTTCCGGCTGCTTGTCGGTGTCGTATCGGTCATGGCGGACAAGGACGTCGACGGCATCCTGACCGCCCTGGAACCGGCATTCGATCAGATCGTTGTGACGCACAACGGCTCGCCGCGCGCCCTCGACGTCGAATCGCTCGCGCTGCGGGCAGAGGAACGATTCGGCCCGGATCGCGTGATCACCGCTGCGACCCTGCCCGACGCCATCGAAACGGCCACCGCCCTTGTCGAGGAATCCGGAGCCGAGGGCGAGGGGTTCTCCGGGGCGGGCGTCGTGATCACCGGTTCGGTCGTGACGGCGGGCGCGGCCCGCACCTTGTTCGGACGGGATCCCGCATGAGTGAAACTCCCGCGCCGCCGGATCCGTGGAAGAGCTTCCGCGGGGTCATGGCCGGAACGCTGATCCTGGAAGCCATCGTGGTGCTTTTGGCGCTACCGGTCGTCGCCGTCGGCGAGAGCGGTCTCACCTGGACCGCCGGTGGCTACCTGATCGGCCTCGCCGTGGTGATGATCCTGATGTGCGGCGTGCAGGGCAGGCCGTGGGCGATCTGGGCGAACCTCGGCATACAAGTCGTGCTGATCGCCGGGGTCGTCATCCACGGTGCCATCGGCTTCATCGGAGTGGTCTTCGCCGTCGTCTGGCTACTGATCGTGTACCTGCGTGCAGAGGTCAAACGCAGACAAGAACGCGGGCTGCTGCCCGGCCAGCAATCCCCTCCGGAATAGCGGGGGGACCTGCCGAGCGGCGTCGATTACCGACCGGTACTCTTTCTGCCGTGACTGAGCGGACCCTCGTGTTGATCAAGCCCGACGGCGTCAAGCGCCAACTCGTAGGGGAGATCCTCAGCCGGATCGAACGCAAGGGTCTGACGCTGGCGGCCCTCGAACTCAAGACTGTCAGCGACGAGGTCGCCCGGCAGCACTACGCCGAGCACGAAGACAAGCCGTTCTTCGGGTCGCTGCTGGAATTCATCACATCCGGGCCAGTTGTGGCCGCAATCGTCGAGGGTCCGCGCGCCGTGGCCGCGTTCCGTCAGATCGCCGGCGGCACCGATCCTGTGGAGAAGGCCGTACCCGGCACGATCCGCGGTGACCTGGCGCTTGTCACCCAGGACAACCTCGTGCACGGCTCGGATTCGCTGGAATCGGCCGCCCGCGAGATTGCTCTGTGGTTCCCAGGCGAAGCCACTTCTTCTTGACCTGAGTCGCGGCCTGTCTCGCCGTCTGGTCAGTGCCGCGTCAGTGATGTGGGATACTGGTCCCGGGTAGCCGGCCTCAACCGAGGCTGTACACCCGAATGAAGACTTCGACGAGCGCGACCACCGCAATCCGGTGTGGCGCCGACCGTCCAGCCATCATTCAGCCAGGCACCGGGTGGGTTCGGTAGACGAGCCGCTCGGAGCGAGACCACAACAAGTCCGGGGTACGTGTCCCGGGCCAATAGCGGAAGCCCTCGCGTGGCCGCGTCGAACGACGCGCCCGGGGGCTTGAGGAGAATTCGTGGCCGAAGATGCCCATACCGAAGACCTATCACCCCAGACTCCGCAGCAGGAGGGACTCCCAGAGCGGCTGAGAGTCCACTCGCTGGCGCGGGTTCTGGGTACCACCAGCCGGCGGGTGCTCGATGCACTCGCCGAGTTCGACGGTCGTCAGCGCAGCGCCCACTCCACGGTCGACAAGGTGGACGCGGAGCGCGTGCGCGAGGCGCTGGCGGTCGAGCCGGCCGAGGTCGGTCCACCCGCCGAGGCGGTCGAGCCGGTACAGATCGAGTCGGTCACCGTTGCGGTGACCGAGTCTGTGTCGGCGGCCCCGGCCGCGGAGGCCCCGGCTGCGCCGGCCGAAGAAGCACCGGCCGAGGCCCAGCCGAAAACCGCGGAAGCCGGCGAGGCTGAGACAACTCCGCCCGCCGAGACAACGCTGGTGGGTGATGAGCCCGAGTCGCGGCTGATCCTCGAGACCGCGAACATTCCTCCGGCGCGCGAAGCCCACACCGAGCGGGCTGATTACCTGCCGCTTTTCGTCGCTCCGCAGCCGGTGTCCTTCGAACCGGTCGACATCGACGATGACGAGGACGACGAGGATGACTCCGAGTCCGACACCGACGACGAACAGACCGACAAGCCGGCCGCCCGCAGGCGCCGCCGTGGCCGTCGAGGCCGGGGCCGCGGACGTGGTGAGCAGAGCGACGGCGACGGAGGCGAGGCCGACGACACCGCCGACGAGCAGGGCGACACCGGCGATCAGGACACCGGTGACGAGTCCGACGAATCCGACGAGGGTGGCGACGAGGACAGCACCGGCACCGACGGCAGCACGCGCCGGCGCCGCCGCCGCCGCAGGCGCAAGGCCGGCTCGGGCGATGACGACGGATCGGCGGTGTCACCGGACGATCCGCCCAACACCGTCGTGCACGAGCGCGCTCCGCGCGCGGACAAGCCCGACAAAGAGGACGAGATCCAGGGCATCAGCGGGTCGACCCGACTCGAAGCCAAGCGGCAGCGGCGTCGTGACGGCCGCGACGCCGGCAGGCGCCGTCCGCCGATCCTGAGCGAGGCCGAGTTCCTGGCCCGCCGGGAAGCCGTCGAGCGGACGATGATCGTGCGCGACAAGGTCCGCACCGAACCGCCGCACGAAGGCGCCCGCTACACCCAGATCGCGGTGCTCGAGGACGGCGTCGTGGTCGAGCACTTCGTGACTTCAGCGGCATCTGCCTCGCTCGTCGGCAACATCTATCTCGGCATCGTGCAGAACGTGCTGCCCTCGATGGAAGCCGCCTTCGTCGATATCGGCCGTGGCCGCAACGGTGTGCTCTACGCAGGTGAGGTCAACTGGGAGGCCGCTGGGCTCGGCGGGCAGAACCGCAAGATCGAGCAGGCCCTCAAGCCGGGCGACTACGTCGTCGTCCAGGTCAGCAAGGACCCGGTCGGGCACAAAGGCGCCCGGCTCACCACGCAGGTGTCGTTGGCCGGTCGCTACCTGGTCTATGTGCCGGGGGCATCGTCGACGGGCATCAGCCGCAAGCTGCCGGATACCGAACGGCAGCGGCTCAAGGAGATCCTGCGTGAGGTGGTCCCGTCCGACGCCGGCGTGATCATCCGTACCGCCTCGGAGGGTGTCAAAGAAGAGGACATCCGTTCCGACGTCGAACGGCTGCAGAAGCGGTGGACGGAGATCGAGGCCAAGGCCGGCGAGATCACCGAGAAGAAGGCCGGTGCGGCCGTCGCGCTCTACGAAGAGCCCGATGTGCTGGTCAAGGTGATCCGCGACCTGTTCAACGAAGACTTCTCCGGGCTCATCGTGTCCGGTGACGACGCCTGGAACACCATCAACTCGTACGTGAACACCGTCGCGCCCGACCTGATGGGCCGCCTCACCAAATACGAACCCGCCGGGGCCGACGGCCCGGACGTGTTCGCCGTGCACCGCATCGACGAACAGCTGGCCAAGGCGATGGACCGCAAGGTGTGGCTGCCGTCGGGCGGCACGCTCGTCATCGACCGCACCGAGGCGATGACCGTCGTCGACGTCAACACCGGCAAGTTCACCGGCTCGGGCGGCAACCTCGAGCAGACCGTCACCCGCAACAACCTGGAAGCCGCCGAGGAAATCGTGCGCCAACTCCGGTTGCGCGACATCGGCGGCATCGTCGTCATCGACTTCATCGACATGGTGCTGGAGTCCAACCGCGATCTCGTGTTGCGGCGGCTGACCGAAGCGCTGGCCCGTGACCGCACGCGCCACCAGGTGTCCGAAGTCACGTCGCTCGGCTTGGTGCAGCTGACCCGAAAGCGGTTGGGAACCGGGCTGATCGAGGCGTTCTCGACGGCGTGCACACACTGCGGTGGCCGCGGGATCGTGTTGCACGGCGACCCTGTCGACTCCGCATCGACCAACGGGGGCCGCAAGGCCGAGTCCTCGGGCGGCGGGCGACGCGGTAAGCGCGGCAAGAAGGGCGCGGCCCGCACCGAAGAAGTGCAGGTGGCCAAGGTGCCGGCACACGCGGCGGGCGAACATCCGATGTTCAAGGCGATGGCTGCTGCCAACGGTCGCCACGACGAGGACACCGACGAAGACACGGCCGGTGAGGATCGCGAGGTCCTCGAAACCGAAGGCGACGACGAGCAGACTGCCGCCGAACACGCCGAGCCCGAGACCGCCGGCGCACTTGGCGGCGACGATTTCGAGGACACCGAGGACGAGGATGAGGACGACGAGTCCGACGACTCGGAGGACGAGATCGACCTCGATGACGACGAGGACGAAGACGACCTCGACGAGGACATCGAGGTGATCAACGGCTCGGACGACTCGGATGACGATGACACCGATGACACCGATGACTCGGACGAGGATTCAGACGACGACGAAGAAGACTCGGACGACGACTCGGACGACGAGGACGAGGATGACGAGCCGGCTGTCGCGGTCTACCAGCCGCCGGTAGCGGTGGCCCGCGGACGCGTCCGCCGCCGGGCCGCTGCGCGCCCCGCCGGCCCGCCCGCACACGAGGGCTGACCGGTGGCGTTCACCGACGACGAGCTCGCCTACCTGAGGTCGCAGCCGGTGGCGCGACTGGCGACGGTGAACGCCGATGGGCAGCCCGATGTCGTCCCGGTCGCCTTTGAGGTGGACGGTTCCGACATCTGGGTTGGTGGCGTAGGCGCCAACGTGCTGCGAACGCGCAAGCTCGTCAACATCGGCCAGGGCCGTACCCAGGTTTCGCTCGTCGTCGACGATCTGGTGTCCATGGACCCGTTCATTGCCAGAGCAATCCGCATCTACGGCGACGCGGAACCACCCGTCGAACGCGTCGGCATGATGGGGCCCGGCTGGTACGCGCGCATCACCCCACGGCTGTCGTGGAGCTGGAATCTGGCCGGTGAACCGGCAGGCGAGCAGTGGTACGGTGCCCGGCGCGCCGTTCACTAGGGCCGGTTTGACCCTTTACCTGCTGGTCACGTACCCTTGACCAGTTGTCGTCAGTGCCTGTGTGATCGCAGGCCGGCGACGGCGGGGCACCCCGCCACCCAAGACCCGCGCACGCACCGACCGGTAGCGCGCGCCCGCAGAGCAGCAGAGGACACGATGGCGACATACGCAATCGTCAAGACCGGCGGCAAGCAGTACAAGGTTGCCGTCGGTGACGTGGTGAAGGTTGAGAAGCTCGACTCCGAGCCCGGCGCGTCGGTATCGCTGCCTGTCGCTCTTGTGGTCGACGGCGCGAAGGTCACCAGCAAGGCTGACGACCTGGCCAAGGTCGCCGTCACCGGTGAGGTGCTCGAGCACACCAAGGGTCCCAAGATCCGCATCCACAAGTTCAAGAACAAGACCGGTTACCACAAGCGCCAGGGGCACCGTCAGCAGCTGACTGTGCTCAAGGTCACGGGCATCAAGTAATAGGAGGCGTTTCGACATGGCACACAAGAAGGGCGCTTCCAGCTCACGCAACGGTCGCGAATCAGCCGCACAGCGCCTCGGCGTCAAGCGGTTCGGCGGCCAGGTCGTCAAGGCCGGCGAGATTTTGGTCCGCCAGCGCGGCACCCACTTCCACCCCGGCGTCAACGTCGGTCGTGGCGGCGACGACACCCTGTTCGCCCTGGCTCCCGGCGCCGTGGAATTCGGCTCCAAGCGTGGCCGCAAGCACGTGAACATCGTTCCCGTGCCGCGCCCGGAGGCCTGAGACATCGAGGATTCTCCGCGAATGTGAAGCAGCTGCGAGTTCTCGACAGAACTTTCGCGATAGCTTCACATTCGACGGAGAGGATGTGCGATGCCCCGGTTTGTCGACCGCGTCGTCATTCATGCGCGGGCGGGCAACGGCGGCAATGGCTGCGCGTCGGTGCACCGCGAGAAGTTCAAACCGCTCGGCGGTCCTGACGGCGGCAACGGCGGCCGAGGCGGCAGCGTCGTGCTGGTCGTCGATCCGCAGGTGCACACCCTGCTGGACTTTCATTTCCATCCGCATGTGGTCGCCCCGTCCGGCAAGCAGGGCGCGGGCAGCAACCGCGACGGTGCCGCAGGCGCCGATCTCGAGGTTCGCGTACCGGACGGCACCGTGGTTCTCGATGAACAGGGCCGGATGCTGGCCGATCTGGTCGGCGCCGGAACCCGATTCGAAGCGGCGGCCGGTGGACGTGGCGGACTCGGCAACGCCGCGCTGGCTTCTCGGGCGCGTAAGGCCCCCGGTTTCGCACTGCTCGGTGAGAAGGGGCAGGCCCGTGATCTCACGCTCGAGCTCAAGACCGTCGCCGACGTCGGGCTGATCGGATTTCCGTCGGCCGGGAAGTCGTCTTTGGTGTCGGCGATCTCGGCAGCCAAACCCAAGATCGCGGACTATCCGTTCACCACACTGGTGCCCAATCTGGGCGTGGTGTCGGCGGGGGACAACACCTACACCGTGGCCGACGTGCCCGGGCTGATCCCCGGTGCATCCGAGGGGCGTGGCCTGGGTCTGGAGTTCCTGCGTCACCTCGAGCGGTGCGCGGTTCTCGTGCACGTCGTGGACTGCGCGACGATGGAGCCCGGCCGTGACCCGATCTCGGACATCGAGGCGCTTGAGGCCGAACTGGCCGCCTACACGCCGACCCTGCAAGGGGATTCGACGCTCGGCGACCTTGCCGTGCGACCACGCGCAGTGGTGCTCAACAAGATCGACGTTCCGGATGCGCGCGAACTCGCCGACTTCGTCCGTGACGAGGTCGCTCGACGGTTCGGGTGGCCGGTGTTCGAGATCTCCACGGTCAGCCGGGACGGGCTGCGCCCGTTGACTTTCGCGCTGTGGGAAATGGTCAAGAAGTATCGCGACGCACAGCCCGAGGTGGTGCCGAGGCGTCCGGTGATCCGGCCGATCGCCGTCGACGAGAGCGGCTTCACCGTCGAGTCCGACGGGCACGGCGGGTTCATCGTGCGCGGCACCCGGCCCGAACGGTGGATCGCGCAGACCAACTTCGACAACGACGAGGCCGTCGGCTATCTCGGCGACCGGCTCGCGAGGCTGGGTGTCGAGGATGAACTGCTGAAGCTGGGTGCCCAACCCGGCTGCGCCGTCACCATCGGCGACATGACCTTCGACTGGGAGCCGCAGACCCCGGCCGGCATCGACGTACCGCTCACCGGCCGCGGCACCGATGTCCGGCTCGAACAGAGCGACCGCGTGTCCGCCGACGAGCGCAAGGCCGCACGGAAGGCGCGCCGGGAGAGCAGCGAATGAGCATCCGCTCAGGCACATCGGCGCGCTCCGCGCACCGCGACGCTGTGCGAACCGCGCGCAGCGTCGTCGTCAAGATCGGCACCACCGCGCTCACCACACCCTCGGGTGTGTTCGACGCGAATCGGCTCGCCAGTCTGGTCGAGGCCATCGAGGGCCGGATGAAGGCCGGGTCCGACGTGGTGATCGTGTCATCCGGTGCGATCGCCGCCGGAATCGAACCGCTGCGGCTCAGCAAGCGGCCAGCCGACCTGGCCACCAAGCAGGCCGCGGCCAGCGTGGGGCAGGTCGCCCTCGTCAACGCGTGGAGTTCGGCGTTTGCCGCCTACAACCGCACGGTCGGCCAGGTGCTGCTCACGGCCCACGACATCTCGATGCGCGTGCAGCACAACAATGCTCAGCGCACCCTCGACCGGCTGCGTGCCCTGCATGCGGTGGCGATCGTCAACGAGAACGACACCGTGGCCACCAACGAGATCCGGTTCGGCGACAACGATCGGCTCTCGGCCCTGGTGGCGCACCTCGTCGGGGCCGACGCCCTGATCCTGCTGTCCGATATCGACGGCCTCTACGACTCCGATCCGCGAAAAGGCAACGCGCGCTTCATCCCTGAGGTTGCCGCGCAGGGCGATCTCGACGGTGTGGTGGCCGGCCGCGGCAGCCATCTCGGGACCGGCGGCATGGCGTCGAAGCTGTCCTCGGCACTGCTGGCCGCCGACGCGGGGGTTCCGGTCTTGTTGGCCGCCGCGGCCGATGCCGCCGCCGCCCTCGACGACGCCTCGGTTGGCACGGTGTTCGCGCCGCGGCCCGAGCGGATGTCGGCACGCCGATTCTGGGTGCGTTATGCCGCGGAGTCGGCGGGCGCGCTCATCCTTGACGACGGCGCGGTGCGCGCGGTGGTCAAGCAGCGCCGCTCGCTGCTGCCTGCCGGGATCACCGAAGTCACCGGGCGTTTCCACGGCGGCGACGTTGTCGATCTGCGTGCGCTTGACGGCCGCACCGTCGCACGCGGCGTGGTGGCCTACGAGGCGGCCGAACTCGCCAAGATGATCGGCCGCTCGACGTCGGATCTGCCCGCCGAGATGCGCAGGCCCGCGGTACACGCCGACGATCTCGTCGCCACATAGTGATTTGTGCACCTCCAGCGGCGCTCACCGCCGGTCACGGTGCACAAATCACTCGGGTGGGGCCTCGAGATAGAGGGCACCCCAGACGATTTGGGTGAGCGTCGCGGCGAGTTCGGCATCGTAGGATGCCGGCTGCGAAGGCAGATTGACGTGACACGTGCGCTCGACCAACCACGTGAGCGCGCTCGCGGTGGTGGCGGCGGGAAGCTGCGGACGGATTGACCCGTCCGCCTGGCCGTCCTCGATCACGCGGGTCAGTTGCGCGGTGATGCCGGCGAGCAGTTCGCGGTAGGTCTGCCCGACGAGTGAGTCGTAGGCCGACATTTCGTTGAGCGCGACGAGCAGCGGCTGGTGGCGGCGATAGCTCGCGATGATGCCCGACATCGCGGCGCGCACATCGGCGGGATCGCGACGGCCCGCGACGCCCCACCACTGCTCGGCATCGCTCGCGAGCTCGCCGAAGACCTGGGTCGCCAGGCGGCGCAGCAGGTGGCCTTTGTCTTCGAAATAGATGTAGAAGCTCGCCCGCGAGATGCCTGCTTCGGTGGCCAGTCGGTCCACGCTCAGCTCGGTGAAACTCGTGCCGTCCGACATCAGCCGATCGGTCGCATCCAGTAGCTGCCGTTCGATCTGCTCGCGCCGTTCCTCACGCTTGGCCTGCGGCTTTCGCGTCACAGATGGCATGTCGCCAGCGTATCGGTTCCGATCACATGTTGACTAGACACTCTGTCTAGACTTATTGTCACACCATGACTGTGTCGCCGCTCACACGTCCGTACGATTCGATCGACTTGTCCTCGCGGACGTTCTGGGCCACCACCGCGGCCGAGCGGGAAACCGCGTTCGCCGAGCTTCGGGCCGCCCGGCCGGTGAGTTGGCATCCACCGGTCGAGGACGCGCTCATGCACGATCCGGACGATCGGGGATTCTGGGCGGTCACCCGGCATGCCGACATCGTCACCATCAGCCGTGACAGCGAGACCTTCCGGTCCGGCAAGGGCGTGATATTCGAGAGCGTGCCCGAGGAGTTGTTGGAGGCCTCGCAGTCGTTCCTGGCCATGGACGCGCCGCGGCATACCCTGATCCGCAAGTTGGTCCACGCCGCGTTCACCCCGCGTCAGGTGGCCCGCATCGAAACCTCGATCAAAGACAACGCCTGCCAGATCGTCGCCGAACTCAAGACGGCAGGAAGCGGAGTCGATTTCGTCGATCACTGCGCCAAGGAACTGCCCATCCGCACGCTCTCGGACATGGTCGGCATTCCCGAATCCGAGCGTCAGCAGGTGGCGCATGCGGCCGACGCCCTGGTGTCCTGGGCCGATCCGGTATACCTCGCAGGCAGAAACCCGCTGGAAGTACTGGTGGAAAACCAGATGTACCTACATCAGGTCGCAGGCGAACTGGCAGCGCAGCGCCGCGATCAGCCCGGCAACGATCTCATCAGTGCATTGGTCCAGGCCGACGTCGACGGTGACCGCCTGACCGACGCCGAAGTCTCCGCGTTCTTCGTGCTGCTCGCGGTGGCGGGCAACGACACCACCCGGCAGGCCACGAGCCACGCGCTCAAGGCGCTGACCGACTTCGCTGACCAACGCGCGTGGCTTCTGGCGGATTTCGATGGCCGGATCGCCTGTGCGGTAGAGGAATTCGTGAGGTGGGCATCGCCCGTGATGACCTTTCGGCGCACCGCGGCAACCGATGTCGAGCTCGGCGGCCAGCAGATCGCCGCGGGCGACAAGGTGGTGATGTTCTACGCGTCGGGCAACTGGGACACCGAGGTGTTCGACCGGCCCGAGGTGCTCGATCTGAGCCGAAAGCCGAATCCGCACCTGGGATTCGGCGGCGGCGGACGGCATTTCTGCCTGGGCGCCCATGTGGCGAGAACTCAGCTGAGGGCGATCTTCGCCGAGTTACTGCACCAGCTTCCCGATATCGCCGCAGGCGAGCCGGCTTATCTGCAAGGCAACTTCGTGCACGCTATCCGGGCGATGCCGTGTACGTTCTGACCAGTTCACCGGCGAGCAGCGTCAGCATCTCCGAGCAACCCGCTTCGACCTTGACGGTCGCGAGATCGTCGCCGCGAGTGGGGCCACGGTTGATGATCGCGACGGGAATGCCGCGCGCCGCCGCGTGGCGGACGAACCGGTAGCCCGAGTACACGGTCAGCGACGAGCCGGCAACCAGAAGGGCCTGCGCCGCATCGACCAATGAATAGGCCTGCCCCACACGGTCTTTCGGAACGTTCTCGCCGAAGTAGACGATGTCGGGTTTGAGCATCCCGCCGCAGACGGGGCAGTCCACGATGACGAACGATGCGGTATCGCTCACGACGGCATCGGCATCCGGAGCCACCGCGATTCCCCCGACGGCTTCGGCACGTTCCAGGAACCCCGGATTCGCACGCTCCAACAGATCGGCCAACCGGCTTCGTGGCATGGTGTGACCGCACTCAAGACAGACCACCTGCGCATAGGTTCCGTGCAGGTTGACCACGTCGCGACTACCGGCCTTGGTGTGCAGCAGGTCCACGTTCTGGGTGATCAGTCCCGACACCACACCGGAGGCTTCGAGCGCTGCCAGCGCGCGGTGACCGGCGTTGGGCTGGGTGTCGTCCATATGCCGCCAGCCGACGTGGTTGCGGGCCCAGTACCGCTGCCGGAACGCCGGATCGGACGTGAACTGCCGGATGGTCATCGGGTTGCTCGGCGGGGAGTCCGGCCCGCGGTAGTCGGGGATACCGGAGTCCGTGGACATCCCCGCGCCCGTGAGCACGGCGACACGGCGCCCTTGCAGCAGGGTGACGAGTTCGGGTGCGTCCACCCTGTCGAGGGTAGATCGGTCGGAGACGTGGCTGTTCAGCCGGGGACCGACGTGACGGTCGCCATCGATCTCGGCTGACTGTCGACTCGTCAGGCCAGGCACTCGGCGGCCGGGACGACCTCGGCGCTCATGTTCCGCCGCATCATCTCCACCGCGGCCGCACCGAGCCCGGCGTCGATGTGGGCCACCGCGTCGGCGGGAACCACGACGTCGAAGTGGCGGACGTAGGCGTCCAGTGCGCTGTAGAGGATGCATTGTTCGGTGACCTGACCGGCAAGGATCACCCGCTCGGTGCCCAGCCGACCCAGCAGATAGTCCAGCGCGGTGGCGTAGAAGACGCTGTGGCGCACCTTCGTCAACAGCAGGCAGCCGTCCTCCGGCAGGATCGGCCGGACCAGATCCGGCCGCTCGCCGTCGAGCGCCGATTCGACGATGTCGCTGAACTGCGCCGTGAAATCGCCGTAGTTGTCGTTGACGTAGATCAGGTCGACATCGTCGCGCTCGCGCGCGGCCTTGATCAGGTTGACCAGCGGATCGATGATCCGGGCGACGTTGGGCGCCAGCAGTTCGGCATCCTCGTGCTGGTAACTGTTGAGCATGTCGACGACGACGACAGCGGTATCGCTCATGAGATTGTTGATACCCCGTCACCCGATCTTGACACTTCAAGGGCAACAATAGGGAGCGATGGACTTCTACAGCGCCTACCGCCACGGTTTCGCGCGGGTTGCGGCCTGCACTCATCACACCGCGCTGGCGGATCCGCCGGCCAACGCCGAATCGGTGTTGCGGTTGGCGCAGGCCTGCCACGACGATGGCGTCGCCGTCGCGGTCTTTCCCGAGTTGACGTTGTCGGGCTATTCGATCGAGGACATCCTGCTGCAGGATGCGCTGCTCGAGTCGGTCGAAGAAGCGCTCACCGAGATCGTCGCGGCGTCGGCGGTGCTGGCCCCGGTGCTCGTCGTCGGCGCGCCACTGCGGCACCGGCACCGCATCTACAACACGGCTGTGGTCATCCACCGCGGTGCGGTGCTCGGCGTCGCCCCCAAGTCCTACCTGCCGACCTACCGCGAGTTCTACGAGCGCAGGCAGCTGGCGGCGGGCGACGACGTCCGCGGCACCATCCGAGTCGCGGGTGCCGACGTGCCGTTCGGCCCCGATCTGTTGTTCGTGGCCGCCGATCTTCCCGGTCTGGTCCTGCACGTCGAGATCTGTGAGGACATGTTCGTGCCGGTGCCGCCCAGCGCGCAGGCCGCGCTGGCCGGCGCGACGGTGCTGGCCAATCTGTCGGGCAGCCCGATCACCGTCGGTCGCGCCGAGGACCGGTGCCTGTTGGCGCGCTCGGCGTCGGCACGCTGCCTGGCGGCATACATCTACGCCGCGGCGGGCGAGGGGGAGTCGACGACCGATCTGGCGTGGGACGGCCAGACGATGATCTGGGAGAACGGGCTGCTGCTCGCCGAGAGCGAGCGTTTTCCGCGCGGCGAACGGCGCGCCGTTGCCGACGTCGATCTCGAGTTGATCCGATCGGAACGACTCCGCATGGGCACGTTCGACGACAATGCGCGCCACCACGCTGCCGCGTCGGACTCGTTCCGCCGGGTGGAGTTCCAGCTCGACCCGCCGACCGGTGACATCGGGCTGTTGCGGGAGATCGAGCGCTTCCCGTTCGTCCCGGCGAACCCAGCACGGCTGCAACAGGATTGCTACGAGGCCTACAACATCCAAGTCTCGGGGTTGGAGCAACGCCTGCGCGCACTGAATTACCCGAAGGTCGTCATCGGCGTATCGGGCGGTCTCGATTCCACGCACGCGCTGATCGTTGCGGCGCGCGCGATGGACCGTGAGAACCGCCCGCGCAGCGACATTCTGGCGTTCACCCTGCCCGGCTTCGCGACCGGCGACCGCACCAAGACCAACGCCATCCGGTTGAGCGAGGCCCTTGGCGTGACGTTCGAAGAGATCGACATCAAGAAGACCGCCCAGTTGATGCTCACGGAGATGGACCACCCGTTCGGCCGCGGCGAGAAGGTCTACGACGTCACGTTCGAGAACGTGCAGGCCGGCTTGCGGACCGACTACCTGTTCCGGCTCGCCAACCAGCGCGGCGGCATCGTGCTCGGCACCGGCGACCTGTCCGAACTCGCGCTCGGCTGGTCGACGTACGGGGTCGGCGACCAGATGTCGCACTACAACGTCAACGGCGGGGTGCCGAAAACCCTGATCCAGCACCTGATCCGGTGGGTCATCTCGTCCGGTCAGTTCGGCGCCGTGGACTCCGACGTCAACGAGGTGCTGCAGTCGGTGCTCGACACCGAGATCACGCCCGAGCTGGTCCCGACCGGTGAGGACGAGGAGATCCAGAGCAGCGAAGCCAAAGTCGGACCGTATGTGCTGCAGGACTTTTCGCTGTTTCAGGTACTGCGTTACGGGTTCCGCCCGTCGAAGGTGGCCTTTCTGGCCTGGCATGCCTGGCATGACCCGACGCTCGGTGACTGGCCTGCCGGTTTTCCGGAGGACAAGCGCCCGGCGTACTCGCTCAAAGAGATCCGGCACTGGCTGCAGGTTTTCGCACAGCGGTTCTATTCGTTCGCGCAATTCAAACGCTCGGCACTGCCCAACGGGCCGAAGGTGTCGCACGGCGGCGCACTGTCACCGCGCGGTGACTGGCGGGCACCGTCGGACATGTCCGCCCGCATCTGGCTCGACGAGATCGAACGGGAAATTCCGGAGAGCTAGCGGTTGAGCCCGATACCCGGCACGAAGCGTCCCACGTTCGCGGTGTATGACCGGTAGGTATCGCCCTGCGTGGCAAGCAGATACGGTTCCTCGACAACGCGGACCTGCAACTCGATCGTCGCGACGAGCAGCACGAATCCGGCGATCGCCACCAGGTTGGGGGTGATCAACGCGATCCCGAATCCGAACGTCATCATCGCGACGAAGATCGGATTGCGCACCCGGCCGAAGATGCCGGAGTCGACCAGCGTCGTGGTCTCGTCGGGATCGACGCCGATGCGCCACGAGTCGCCCATGCCGATCTGCGCGTAGACGGTGGCGGCGATACCGATAAGGGCCAGGATCAGCCCAGTGAACTGAATCCAGCTGGTGTGCAGGGTATTCAGCGGTGTGACGAGTCCGATCCACTGCAGAATCGGCGCGGCCACCGCCGCGAGGAGCGCGACGATGAAGCCGACGCCGGCGAACCACTCGACAGATCCGGGCCTGCCGCTGATTCCCTTGAACCCGGTGGAGCCCGTGTGTCGCCATTGCAGCCAACTGCGCCAACCGAATCCGAGAAGCGCGAAGACCGCGAACAGCGCGAGCGCGAGAATGGGCATGAGTTTCTCCTCTAGCAGCATGGGTCACCACGCCAGGCGTTGATGCCTTCGCGGACGGCCAGTGCGGCGATCACAAGTGCGGCCACGCCGTCGGCCCACGCCCACCCGAACAGCGCGTTCAACAGCAGGCCGACCAGAAGCGCGGCGGACAGGTACGTGCACAGCAGTGTTTGCTTGGAATCGGCGAACGCCGAACGGGATCCGAGCTCACGTGCGGCCCGGCGCTGAGTCAGCGACAGCACCGGCATGACGAGCAGGCTCGCGGTCGCGAGTGCGATGCCGACCGGTGAATGCGCGGCTTCGCCGATGCCGAACAACGACATCGTCGCGTCGACCGTCACGTACGCGGCGAGCGCGAAGAACGAGAATGCGATGAGCCGCAGTGCCGTTCGTTCCCGGGTCTCGGGATCCTTGGCGGCGAACTGCCACGCCACCACCGCCGCCGAGGACACCTCGACCGCCGAGTCAAGGCCGAACCCGATCAGTGCCGACGACGACACCCGAGCACCCTCGGCGAGTGCGATGACCGCCTCGATGACGTTGTAGGTGATCGTCGCCGCGACGAGCCAACGGATACGGCGGGCCAACACGTCCTGGCGGGTGGCGGTCGCCATCAGCAGCAGCCGTCGGTGTCGGCGCTGGGACAGCAGGCCGGGTCCACGGCGAGCACCAGGCCGACGAGGTCGTCGAGTGCGTGCGCGATTCGGCGGTCGGCGAGTTCATAACGGTTGCGCCGGCCTTCGGGCTGGACCACCACCAGCCCGCAACCGCGAAGGCAAGCCAGGTGATTGGACAGAGTCTGGCGGGACACCCCGATGGCGTCGGCGAGGTCGGAGGGATAGTGCGGCCCCTCGCGCAACATCAGCAGGATGCGGGCGCGCGTCGGGTCCGAGAGTGCGTATCCGAACCGAGACAGCGCGGTGCCGTTGATGACTGTCTCCACATCTGGGACAGTACATCGAAAACTGAATTCAGAAAAGCGTGAACTAACTCAGAGTCGGCCGTCGGTCCGGAGCTCGGGATGGACCCACTCGGGCGATCTCCGCTGCTTGAAGGCGCGGAACCCTTCGGCGGCCTCATCGCCGCTGTAGCTGGCCTTCATCCCGATCCGGTCGAACAAGCCCAGATAGTTGTCCAAGCTGGACTTGACCACGCCACGGGCGCGCGGCGCGGTGCGGCAGCATTGCGCCAGCACCTCACGCGCGGTGTCGAGCAGTCGGTCGTGCGGCACGACGCGCGCCACCATGCCCCAGTCGACCGCCTCGTCGGCGTTCAGCGTGCGGCCGGTGAACATCAGGTCGCGCGTGCGCACCGGTCCGATCAACCGGGCCAGCATCTGGCTGTAGTACGTGTCGGCGATGCCGCGGTAGAGCTCGGGCACCCGGAATGTGGCCCGGTCGCTGACGACGGCCATGTCGCTGCACATCGCAATCTGCAGACCGCCGCCCTGGCACAACCCGTTGACCGCGCTGACAACTGGTTTGACGGACTGGCGCAGCGTCTCGAACGGCGTCACATCCATCGACAGGGCCGCGCCGAAACTCATCCAGTCGTCGACCCCGTCCCCGCCGCCGAGATCGCCACCCGGCGCGAACACGTCTCCCGTGCCGGTGATCAGCAGACCTGCGAGGTCAGGATCGGACTCCACATGCGTGACGGCGTACCGGATCCCGAAGTACATCGCCGGCGTCATGGCGTTGCGCGCCTCAGGCCGGTCGAGCGTGACGACGCCGAACGGGCCCTGCCGCTCGAACTTGAGATATGGCGTGCCGAGCCAGTCGCCTTCGGGCGGTCGCGGTGTCATAGCTGGCGACTATAACGGCAACGGTATCGCCTTCAGTTGGTCGCCTCAGTGCGTCAGCACGGCGTCGATGTCGGCCGCGTCGGGCGCGCAGTCGCCCGCACCGCGCACCAAAGTCGCAAGCGCACCAGCCGCGCACGCGCGTCGCAGCGCATCTTCGTGGCCCGATTGCCAGCCGGCTGCCAGGACACCGGCGAACACATCACCGGCCCCGGCCGTATCGACGGCGCGCACCTTGGGGGCGGGGACGTCGAAGCGTTCGTCCTCGCCCAGATAGCTCGCTCCTTTCGAGCCCCGGGTGATCACGAGATGCTTTACCGGCCAGTGCCATTCCGCGGCTTCGGTCTCGTTGACCACGACCACGTCGACCGAGTGCGACAGCGCCAGCAGGTGGTGTGCCGCGGTTCCGGCGGGTGACGCGTTGAGCATCACGACGGCTCCGGCCGCACGGGCCAGCCGGGCCGCCGCGATCGCGGTCTGGGCGGAAATCTCGAGCTGCAACAGCACGACGTCGGCGCCGCAGATCGCGGAACGGGCGGCCGCCGAATCCACCTCAAGAAGCGCGTTCGAGCCAGGTGCGACGACGATGCTGTTCTCACCGGCGGCGTCGACCACGATCACGGCCGATCCGCTCGGGCCGGGCAGACTCACGACCGCTTCCTGGTTGACGTCGTTGGCGCGCAGGTGCGCGCGCAGGGACCCGGCCGCGGCGTCGTCGCCGACGGCGGCCACGAGTGCGACGGTGCCGCCTGCGCGCGCGGCGGCGACGGCCTGATTGCCGCCCTTGCCGCCCGGTGTCGACACGAGCGAGGACGCCAGGACGGTCTGGCCCGGACGCGGCAGCGTGCGCACGGCGAAGGTGAGGTCGGCATTGATGCTTCCGACGACACATACGCGCGAAGGAGCCATAGCCGACAACGCTAGACGAGCCGGGGCCTGACACGCGTCGAACGCTGCCAACAGGTCGGATACGCTGGCTGGATGAGCGTTCAGACGCAGTCGAGTGCTGTTGCGGTCCCGGACGCGGACCTGCGTGGACAGGTCCACGACGCCGCGCGGCGGGCCAGGGTCGCGGCCCGGACGCTGGCGACCTTGAGCGCCGCGGCGAAGAACAGCGCCCTGCACGCGGCCGCTGACAGCGTGCTGTCGCATGTCCACGAGGTACTGGCCGCCAATGCCGCGGATGTCGAGGCGGCGAGCGCCGCTGGCACTCCCGAGGCCATGCTCGACCGCTTGGCCCTCAACCCGCAGCGCGTGGACGGTATCGCTGCCGGTCTGCGTCAGGTCGCGGGCCTGCCCGATCCGGTCGGGGAAGTGCTGCGCGGCCGCACCCTGCCCAACGGCTTGCAGCTGCGTCAGCAGCGGGTGCCGCTCGGAGTCGTCGGCATGGTCTACGAGGGCAGGCCCAACGTGACGGTCGACGCGTTCGGCCTGACCCTGAAATCCGGTAACGCGGCGCTGCTGCGTGGCAGTTCGTCGGCGGCGCGATCCAACGACGCGCTGGTGATCGCGCTGCGGTCCGCCCTGGCCGGTGAGGGGCTGCCGCTCGATGCGGTGCAGCTCTTGCCGAGCCATGACCGCGCGAGCGTCACGCACCTCATCCAGGCGCGCGGCCTCGTCGACGTGGTGATCCCGCGGGGCGGCGCCGGTCTGATCGACGCCGTGGTGCGCGACGCTCAGGTCCCGACGATCGAGACGGGCGTGGGCAATTGCCATGTCTACGTTGACGAATCGGCCGATCTCGACCTGGCCGAGAAGATCCTGCTGAACTCCAAGACGCGGCGGCCCAGTGTGTGCAATGCCGCCGAGACGCTGTTGGTCGACCGCGCGGTCGCGGAGACCGCGCTGCCACGGCTGACAGCGGCGCTGCAGGGCGCCGGTGTCACCGTGCACGCCGATCCCAGCGACGACGAACTGCGGGCCGAGTTTCTCTCGATGGACATCGCCGTGGCCCTGGTGGACGGGGTCGACGGGGCGATCGACCACATCAACACCTACGGCACCGGACACACCGAGGCCATCGTCACGACCGATCTCGCTGCCGCCCAGCGCTTTACCGAGCGCGTCGACGCGGCCGCGGTGATGGTGAACGCGTCCACCGCGTTCACCGACGGAGAGCAGTTCGGTTTCGGCGCCGAGATCGGCATCTCCACCCAGAAGCTGCATGCCCGCGGGCCGATGGGATTGCCCGAGCTGACCTCGACCAAGTGGATCGTGTGGGGTGACGGTCAAACCCGCCCGGCTTAGACAACCAGGAGAGATATGAGCGTGCCCGCACGCCCGGCGCCGCTGTTCGCCGACATCGACGATGTCGCGCGACGGCTGGCCGAGACCGGCTACCTGCCCGATACCGCCACCGCCACCGCGGTTTTCCTCGCCGACCGGCTCGGCAAGCCGTTGCTCGTGGAGGGGCCCGCCGGCGTCGGGAAAACCGAACTGGCCCGCGCGGTGGCCCAATCGACGGGTTCGGAGCTCGTGCGGCTGCAGTGCTACGAGGGCGTCGACGAGGCGCGTGCGCTCTACGAGTGGAACCACGCCAAGCAGATCCTGCGGATCCAGGCCGGCCAGGGCGCGGGAGCCGATTGGGACCGCACGAAAGACGACGTGTTCAGCGAGGAGTTCCTGCTGACCCGTCCGCTGCTGACCGCGATCAAGCGCACCGACCCGACCGTGCTGCTCATCGACGAGACCGACAAGGCCGACATCGAGATCGAGGGGCTGCTGTTGGAGGTGCTCTCCGACTTCGCGGTGACCGTGCCTGAACTGGGCACCATCACCGCCGAGCGGCCGCCGTTCGTCGTGCTGACCTCCAACGCGACCCGCGAGTTGTCGGAGGCGCTCAAACGCCGCTGCCTGTTCCTGCACATCGACTTCCCCGATCCGGACCTCGAGCGGCGCATCCTGCTGTCCCGGGTGCCGGAACTGCCCGAGCACATCGCCACCGAACTCGTGCGCATCATCGGCGTGCTGCGCGGCATGCAGCTCAAGAAGCTGCCGTCGGTTGCCGAGACGATCGACTGGGGCCGCACCGTGCTGGCCCTCGGTCTGGACACGATCGACGACCAGATGATCGCGGCAACCCTAGGTGTGGTGCTCAAACACCAGTCGGATCAGCAGCGCGCGGCCGGCGAGCTCCGGCTGAATTGACGGGCAACGACTGATGGCGTCGCGCCGGATCCGACCACCCCAGCCGCTGGCCCCGCACGGTCTGCCGGGCCATCTGGTGGAATTCGTCGAAGCCCTTCGCGGGCAGGGCATTTCGGTCGGGCCGTCGGAGACGGTCGATGCCGGGCGTGTCATCACGGTGCTGGGCCTGGGTGACCGTGAGGCGTTGCGCGAGGGCATCGCATGCGCGGTGTTGCGCCGCGCCGACCACCGCGATACCTATGACGCGATGTTCGACCTGTTCTTCCCGGCGGCACTGGGTGCGCGCACGGTGATCGACGACGATGCCTCGAACGGTCCGGCTGAAGACGACCAGCATCTGCCGCCCGAAGACATCGAGGCGATGCGCGCGGCACTGGTACAGATGCTCACCGACAACGAGGAGCTGGCCAACCTCGACGATCGACTGGCGGCGATGATCGCCCAGATCGTCGAGGCCTACGGCCGCTACAACTCCAGCCGCGGCCCGTCGTACTCGTCGTATCAGGCGCTCAAGGCCATGAGCCTCGACGATCTGGAAGGCCGCCTGCTGGCCGGGCTACTCGCCCCGTACGGCGAAGAACCCACACCCACGCAGGAGGAGATCGCCAAGGCGCTGGCCGCCCAGCGCATCGCGCAACTGCGCAAGATGGTCGAGTCGGAGACCAAACGCCGCACCGCCGAACAGCTGGGCCGCGAACACGTCCAGATGTATGGGGTGCCGCAGCTGGCGGAGAACGTCGAGTTCCTGCGCGCCTCCGGCGAACAGCTGAAGCAGATGCGCAAGACGGTGGCTCCGCTGGCCCGCACGCTGGCGACCCGGCTGGCCGCGCGCCGCCGACGGTCCCGCGCCGGGGAGATCGACCTGCGTAAGACGTTGCGCAAGTCGATGTCCACCGGGGGCGTGCCGATCGACGTCGTGCTCAAGAAGCCGCACCCGGCCCGGCCCGAACTCGTGGTGCTGTGTGACGTCTCCGGGTCCGTCGCGGGCTTCAGCCACTTCACCCTGATGCTGGTGGCCGCCCTGCGCCAGCAGTTCAGTAGGGTTCGCGTCTTTGCCTTTATCGACACCACCGACGAGGTCACCGAACTGTTCGGGCCGGAGTCCGATCTGGCCGTCGCCGTCCAGCGCATCACGCGCGAGGCGGGTGTGTACACCCGCGACGGACACTCCGACTACGGGCACGCGTTCGTGTCCTTCCTCGACAAGTACCCCAACGTGCTGTCGCCGCGGAGCTCACTGCTGGTCCTCGGCGACGGCCGCAACAACTACCGCAACGCCGAGGCCGAGCTGCTGGCGCACATGGTGTCGTCCAGCCGCCATGCGCACTGGCTCAATCCCGAGCCCAAGCATCTCTGGGGTAGCGGGGACTCCGCGGTGCCGAAATACCTCGATGTCATCCCGATGCACGAGTGCCGTTCGGCCAAGCAGCTGGCCGCGGTCATCGACGGGTTGCTGCCGGTCTGAGTGGCGGGAGCCTTCGCATTTGCGTCGGTGCGGGCGCGCGTCGACGCTGCCGTAAGCTGGCTATTCGTGGCTTCTCGACGCAGGCTCGGCGTGATGGGTGGGACGTTCGATCCCATTCACAACGGGCACCTGGTGGCGGCCAGTGAGGTTGCCGACCTGTTCGACCTCGATGAGGTCGTGTTCGTGCCGACCGGTCAGCCGTGGCAAAAGCACGATCGACGCGTCACCGAGGCGGAGGATCGCTACCTCATGACGGTCATCGCCACCGCGTCCAATCCGCGGTTCTCGGTGAGCCGCGTCGACATCGACCGTGGCGGTCCGACCTACACCAAAGACACCCTGCGCGACCTGCGCGATTTGAACGCGGACGCGGATCTGTACTTCATCACCGGTGCTGATGCGCTGGCGTCGATCCTGTCCTGGCAGAACTGGGAGGACCTGTTTTCGATGGCGAGATTCGTCGGCGTGAGCCGGCCTGGGTACGAGCTCGACGGTAAACACATCTCCGCGGCGTTGCAGGAACTACCGCCCGACGCGCTCAAACTTGTGGAGGTGCCTGCGTTGGCGATTTCGTCGAGTGACTGCCGGAGGCGGGCCGAGCAGTCTCGGCCGATCTGGTATCTGGTGCCCGATGGCGTGGTGCAGTACGTGGCCAAGCGTGGCCTCTATACCGCCGACGCGACGAACGCGGGGGCGGCCCGATGACCGCCACTGCCGAAGCCGTCGACATGGCCACCGTCGCCGCGCAAGCCGCCGCCTCCAAGCTTGCCGACGACGTCGTGGTCATCGACGTGTCGGGTCAGCTCGTGATCACCGACTGCTTCGTCATCGCGTCAGCCTCGAATGAGCGTCAGGTCAACGCGATCGTCGACGAGGTCGAGGAGAAGATGCGCCGCGCCGGCTACAAGCCCGCCCGCCGGGAAGGCACCAGGGAAGGTCGCTGGACGCTGCTCGACTATGTCGACGTCGTGGTGCACATCCAGCACCAGGACGAACGTAATTTCTATGCACTGGACCGGCTGTGGAAAGACTGCCCGCTGGTGCCGGTGGATCTCGATCAGCAGCCGGACGCGCCGGACGGAGACGCCGAATGAGGGTGCGCCGCCTGGTCATGCTGCGTCACGGTCAGACCGAGTACAACGCCGGGAGCCGGATGCAGGGGCAGCTCGACACCGAGCTGTCGGACCTGGGGCGGGACCAGGCGGCCGCGGCTGCAGAGGTGCTGGCGAAGCGCCAGCCCCTGTTGATCGTGTCGTCGGATCTCAAGCGGGCGCTGGATACCGCGGTGACACTGGGCGATCGCGCCGGAATCTCGGTCGAGGTCGACCAGCGGCTGCGCGAGACTCATCTCGGCGACTGGCAGGGTCTCACCCATCTCGAGGTGGACGCCGCGGCGCCGGGTGCGCGGCTGGCCTGGCGCGATAACGCGCGGTGGGCGCCCCACGGCGGCGAGAGCCGCGTCGACGTCGCCGAACGCAGCATGCCCGTTGTGGCGGAACTCGTTGCCGAACAACAGGAGTGGGGGATCGACGGGCCAGAGCGCCCGGTTGTGCTCGTCGCTCACGGTGGGCTCATCGCGGCTCTGACTGCCCGCTTGCTGGGGCTGCCCGTCGACAACTGGCCCGTGCTGGGCGGTATGGGCAACGCGAGCTGGGTTCAATTGTCCGGGCATTCCGCCGACGACGCGGAGTTCCCGGCGATCCGGTGGCGGCTGGACGTGTGGAACGCGTCGGCTCAGGTTGCCAACGATGTCCTCTGAGCGCTCCGCCGAGCGCAGGCCGGTGCTGTTGGTGTTCGCCGACTCGCTGTCCTACTTCGGCCCGACCGGCGGATTGCCGTCCGACGATCCGCGCATCTGGCCCAACATCGTGGCAGATCAACTCGATTGGGATCTGGAGCTCATCGGCCGGATCGGTTGGACGTGCCGCGATGTGTGGTGGGCTGCGACCCAGGACCCACGGTCGTGGGCGGCCCTTCCCCGTGCCGGCGCGGTGATCTTCGCGACGAGCGGCATGGATTCGCTGCCCTCGCCGCTGCCGACGGCGTTGCGTGAGCTGATCCGCTATGTGCGTCCGGCGTGGCTGCGACGCTGGGTCCGCGACGGCTATGGTTGGGCCCAACCACGTCTTTCGCCAATTGCGCGGTCGGCGCTGCCGCCGCACGTGACGGTCGAATACCTTGAGATGACGCGCAGCGCAATCGATTTCAACCGGCCCGGGATACCGGTGGTGGCCTCGCTGCCTTCGGTGCACATCGCCGAGACTTACGGCAAGGCGCATCACGGCAGGGAGCCGACGGTGCGGGCGATCACGGCCTGGGCGGAGGAGCACGATGTCGCACTCGTCGACCTCAAGGCCGCGGTCGCCGACGAGGTGCTCAACGGCCGCGGCAACCCCGACGGGATCCACTGGAACTTCGAAGCCCATCGCGCAGTCGCCGAGCTGATGCTCAAAGGTCTCGCCACAGCCGGTGTGCCACACGAGAATTCCGCCGACTGACATGACGGTTGTAGTGGTCACCGACTCGTCGTCGCGGCTGTGCGAGGAACAACGCGAGAAGTGGCAGATCCGGCAGGTGCCGTTACACGTACTCGATGACGACGCTGATCTGCGCGACGGCATAGACCCGGTACCGTCCGATGTCCACGACCGTGCGAGGGTCACGACCTCCGGTGCGACACCGAAGGAACTCGCTGACGCGTACCGGCAGGCGCTGGCTGACAGCGGCGGCGATGGCGTTGTCGCCGTTCATATTTCGGCTGCGCTGTCGAGCACCTACAGTTCGGCGGTGCTCGCGGCCCGCGAATTCGGCCAAGCGGTGCGGGTCGTGAATTCGCGGTCGGCGGCCATGGGGGTGGGTTTCGTCGCGCTTGCCGCTGCGCAATCTGCCGGCGCGGGCGCCGATCTTGACGCCGTCGAGGCCGCGGCGCGCGCCGCGGTCGGACATGGACACGCATTCATCGTGGTGCACCGGCTCGACAACCTGCGCCGCAGCGGCCGCATCGGAACGGCCGCGTCCTGGCTCGGCACCGCGCTGTCGCTCAAACCGTTGCTGCGCCTGGATGTGGACGGCCGGCTCGTATTGTCGCAACGGATCCGGACCGTCTCGAAAGCGCATGCGGCCCTCGTCGATCAGGTCGCGGAAGTGGTCGGGGACCGGCGGGCGAGCGTGGTCGTGCACCACGTCGACAACCGCGACGCCGCCGATGAAATCGGTGCGGCGCTGACCGCCCGGCTTCCGCAGATCGCATCGCTCACGGTCACCGACATGGGGCCCGTGCTGGCGGTCCACGTCGGTGGTGGCGCGGTAGGGGTGGCGGTCGAGGTATATCCGTAAGTCGTCACTAACGGTTGACGTTGACTTACCGTTAGTGCACACTTACCGAGTGTCCGCATCCGCATCCGCCGTCCTCGACGCGCTCGGTGACAAGACTCGCCGGTCGATCCTCGAGAAACTCGCCGACGGTCCGGTGGCGGTGGGCGTCCTCGCCGACCAATTACCCATCTCGCGTCCCGCCGTCTCGCAACACCTGCGGGTGCTCAAAGACGCCGACCTTGTGGTCGAGTCGATCGCGGGCACCCGGCGGCTGTATCGCGTGAACGAGGCGGGGCTTGTGGCGTTGCGTGACTATCTCGACCGGTTCTGGGTGCAGGCCTTGGCCGGTTTCAAAGAAGCCGTAGAGCGCCGGGAAGGAGACCCCACATGAGTCAGGCCAGGCTGGGAACCATCCGCCACGACATCGTGGTCAATGCACCGCTTGAGCGGGCGTTCCGCGTATTCACCGAGCAGTTCGGCGATTTCAAGCCCCGCGAGCACAACCTGCTGACCGTGCCGATCGCCGAGACCGTCTTCGAGGCGAGACCTGGCGGGAGAATCTACGACCGCGGCGTCGACGGCAGCGAATGCGCGTGGGCGCGCGTCATCGCACTGGATCCGCCGAACCGGGTCGTGTTCACCTGGGACATCGGCCCCACCTGGCAAATCGAAACCGACCCGGCCCGCTGTAGCGAAGTCGAAGTGCGGTTCATCGCCGAGTCGGAGACGCGCACGCGTGTCGAACTCGAACATCGTTACATCGACCGGCATGGAGATGGTTGGCAGGCCGTCGCTTCCGGAGTCGACGGCGACGCCGGCTGGCCGCTCTACCTCAGCCGCTACGGTGCGCTCGTGGAGAGCGGGGATTCGTGAACTCGACCATGCAGCTCGCGCGCGACGAGCGCACCGAGTTCGCCGACTTCCTCGACGGTCTGACGCCACAGCAGTGGGACAGTCCCACGCTGTGCGGTGACTGGCGGGTCCGCGACGTCGTTGCGCACGTGATCGGCTACGACGCGCTGAGCCGCGGCGAGTTGATCCGTCGCATGGCGAAGGGACTTGTCACGCGCGGTGGCGCCAACGCGGTCGGCGTCGCCGAGGACGCCGGCAAACAGCCCGGTGAGCTCATCGCACTGTTTCGGCGCTACGCCGAGCCGAGAGGCTTGACCACCGGCTTCGGCGGGCGGATCGCACTCGCCGACGGCATGATCCACCAACAGGACATACGTCGGTCACTGGAGCTGCCGCGGGTGATTCCGCCGGACAGGTTGCGCGTCGTATTGAACTTCGCGATCTGGGCACCGCCGCTGCGGGGCGGACTACGGACGCGCGGACTACGGCTCGTCGCAACAGATCTCGGTTGGGCGTGGGGTCGCGGACCAGAGGTGCACGGCCCCGGTGAGGCGGTGCTCATGGCGATGGCAGGCCGAGGCGCTGCGTTAACGGATCTGGACGGGCCGGGCAAGGACAAGCTCGCCGGCCGTCTCAGCCCGCGAAGCGCCCCGAGATCGGGGGCAGGTCTTTGAGCGTGACGATCCCGGGCGGGGCGGCCACCACGGCGGGCACGGCGTTGGTGACGGGCAGCGCGGTGTAGATCATTCCGAGTCCCATGAATCCGGGCTCGGTCCAGTCCTTGGGCGGCAGGCAGTGCAGCACCGTGCGCATGTTGGGCAGGCCGAAAACCTGGATGACATGGCCGTGCTCAAGGGGTTTGGGCGGCGTGACCTGGTCACCCATCGTCCAGTTAAACCCGACGCTGACGACGTTCTTGTCGCCGACCCAGCCGCGGTGGTAGCCGTACACGCCCGCGACAGTGCCCGCGGGAATCTGCATGAAGCCCAGATCGGAGTCGCCGGTGGCAGCGGTGAACGTGACGTCGAACGTCATCCGATCCAGCGTCGCGCCGATGGCATCGGCCATCATCGCAGCGGACTCGGCGAACACCTCACTCTCGCGCCGCACGCTCTCCGCCAAACCCGGGGTTTCGGGATCCTGCGAGAAACCCATGGCGGTCTGGGTTCCGGCCGACTCGTACGTCGAGCAGTCCACCGACTCCGTGATCCGGATTTCGTCGACCCGCTCGCATGACCCGGACAGCACCATGCCGACCATGTTCGTCATACCGGGATGAGCGCCGCTACCGAAGATTGTGGAATTGCCTGTCTCGCAGGCCTTCCGGATACGCTGTAGATCTTCGGGCGTCTGCTTGCCCCCGGTGATCCAGGCCGCGCTGGAACACACGTTGACTCCGGCCGACAGCAGCCGGGTGAGCTCGTCGATATCCGGCCACAGCGGGTTGTAACAGCACGCGTCCGGCTTGAGCTCGAGCAGTTCGTCTACGGAATTGGTGGCCAGCACCCCGGTCGGCTCGGGCCAGCCCGCCAGCTCGGCGGCGTCGACACCCACCTTGTCCGCACCGTGGGCGTATACGCCGACCAACTCCATGTCGTCGCGGCCGATGATGGCGTGCAGTGAACGCCGGCCGATGTTGCCGGTGGTCCACTGAACCACGCGTAGCGGCTGCTGCCCTGCGGTCATGAATCGTCTCCTCGATGAGCCTGTCCAGTGCAGTAGACACTATCGAGAAGGTTGTTCACCGACTACTGGCTCTGCCGGACCGTCGTGTCGCGGTGCGGCACCTTCACATAGCCCGGCCCGTTGCCGTTGACGTAGTTCGACAGGCACCCGGGGAGATCCCGGCACGCGATGATGGCTCCCGCACTAGGCGACGAACCGATGACGGTCGGTGGTTCGACCACCAGATCGCAGTTGGTTGGGAAGGGGGCGCCCACGGCATCGAGTCCGATGTATATGCCGCTCGGGCATGCGTTGGCGACCGGGGCAGGCATTGCCGTGGTTACGCCGACCAGTGGGCCTGCGGTGAGGAGGGCGACGGCGACGAGTCGCCGGACACCGCGCGAGCGTGCACGCGCCGCGTCTTGGCGGCCATCGTGGCGGGAGGCACCTCGGCGTCGCACAATCGAATTATGGGGCAAACGCGCCCACTTTGACTCCATGAATCGAGGTCAGATCATGGACATGGTCTATTCGCTCAGCATCGCCACCGTCGCGGTGCTGATGGTGGCCTGGGTCTGTGTCAACAACATCCGCGTGGTCAAGCAGTACGAGAGGGGCGTAATTTTCCGCTTCGGCCGGGTTCAAAACCACGTCCGGTCACCCGGTCTGACGATGTTGATACCGGTCGCGGATCGGCTGCAAAAGGTCAACATGCAGATCATCACGATGCCTATCCCCGCACAGGACGGCATCACCCGCGACAACGTGACGGTGCGGGTCGACGCGGTCATCTACTTCAACGTGATCGATCCGGTCCGCGCGGTGGTCGACGTCCAGGACTACATGTCGGCGATCGGGCAGGTGGCGCAGACCTCGCTGCGGTCGATCATCGGCAAGAGCAATCTGGATGACCTCCTGTCGAACCGTGAGCGGCTCAACCAGGGCCTGGAACTCCTTATCGACAATCCGGCGGTGAGTTGGGGCATCCACATCGACCGCGTCGAGATCAAGGACGTGGTGCTGCCGGACTCCATGAAGCGATCGATCGCGCGGCAGGCCGAGGCCGAACGGGAACGGCGAGCGCGCGTCATCACCGCCGACGGAGAACTGCAGGCCTCCGAAAAGCTCGCCGCGGCTGCCGATGTCATGGCGGCTGAGCCAGCTGCACTGCAATTGCGGCTGCTGGAGACGGTCGTCGAAGTGGCTGCCGAGAAGAATTCCACCGTGGTCCTGCCGTTCCCCGTCGAACTACTGCGGTTCTTGGAGCGTGTGACGCCAGGGCCATCGTCGTCCACCCGCGCGGTCGGCTAGCCATGGCGATCGATGCGGGCTGGTTTCAGACATACTTGTCCGCCTTCGTGGCGTGCGCCCGCGGCGACGGCGACTTGGCGGCCCTACTGCGGCACTACGGATGTCCGCTGATCATCAGCAGCGACGACGGCGTTGTCACCCTGACCACCGAGGAGGATCTGGCCGCCGTCATGCAGGGCGAACTCGACGGCTTACGGGCCATCGGATACGACCACACCGATGTGGTGCACTTGGAGCTCACGTCGCTGAACTCGACGTCGGCACTGATCCGGGGTACGTTCTCGCGCCGAGATCGCCATGGCCACGAGCTCAATTGCCCGACAGTGACGTATCTGGTCACCGAGGACGGGGCCGGGCCGCGGATATCGGTGCTCGCCGCGCACGGCGGCTGAGCGTTGAACCTTTCACCGTCGAAGCCCGTGTGTAAGGGCAGTGTCCGGAACACAACTCTTTGGGGGCAGACGTGTATGCGCGCATCCAGTCCACCGTCCTGACCACCGTCGCGGCCGCCGGAGCGGCAGCGCTTGTCGCCGCACCGGTGACAGCGCCGCCCGAACTGCATGCGCCACCTCTGGTCAACGCTCAGGTCCAACTCACCGCGTCACCGCCCCTCGGCGCCATCCCGTTGGCTTTCCTGCGTAACCAGGTCCTGTATTGCAGCGTGATCTGCCCGTTCGTCGTGCAGGGGGCGGTCACCGTTCCGCTGGCGGCGATACAGACGCCTGCGACATTCCTCAATGCGTTGGCGGCCACGAGCTCACTACCGCGGGCGATCGGCACGGCCGCGGCATCGGTCACCGGTGCCGCCAACGACGCCGCCGAGGGCATCATCCTCAACGACGTCAACCGTGTTGTGCCGAAGGCCTTCAACACCCTGGAGATCGCGGTCGTGCAGTTGATGCGGGTAGGTTCGGCAGTGTTCACGCCCGCCGACTTCCCCGCGGCCGTCAACACTGCTCGCGAAACGGTCCTGGCGGCGCTCAACCAGCCGCTTCCGGGGCCCGGAGTGCCGGTGCCGACCGAGACCGGAGCTGAGACGCTGCCCGAGGTCGTCGCGGTCGAGGCCATCAAAGTCACTGCCGCCGTGGCCTTCCAAGCCGGGGAGTTGCTGCTGCTCGGTGTCGTGCAGACCGTCGATGCCGGTGCGCAGGAGCTGGCCCGCTCCGGTGACCCGCTGGCCGCGCTCAGCGCGGCGGCCGCACAAGCCACTGATGTCGTCAATGTGGCGTCCGACATCGTGTCGGACTCGGTCGACACCGCTGTGACCAACATCCGTGGAGCGCTTGACAACTCATTCCGGGCAGCCGGCCCGGATACATCGACCACCGCAGTGCGGTCGATCTCGGAGCGTTCGACCGATGCCCCGCCACACACCGTCAGGATCCATCGAGAGGCGGGCGGCGGGCCTGTCTCGACGACTTCGGTGCCCGAGCCTGCCATGACGGCAGAGCCTACCGACAAACCCGAGCCGTCCAAGACAAGGCAGAACAGCAAGACGGCCGATCGACCGGTGCGCAAGCTGGTTCGTGACGTGAGCCGAACCGTCAAATCGGTCACCGATTCGCTGTCCGATGCGCCACGGAAGTCGTTGCAGCACAAGAAGTCGGAGGATTCCCGCGAGAATCGACCGGCCCACGATCGCACCGACAAGCACGCAGGGTAGCCGAACCCGCGGAGGGCCAGGTTATCCACAGATCGGTTTTCATCCACAGCCAGGCGCTTGGGCCGGTCCGCACGGCCAGAATCGTGGGCATCCGGGGCTACCGTCGCGGGCATGGGAACCGAACTGCCCGTGCAGCGGCTGCGACGCCGGCTCGGCGCGCCCGACGACGCGGACGACACCGCAGCGGGCGAACCACAAGTTTCGGACACCACGCTGTCGCGGTGGCTGCCCGACACCACCAACACCGAATCCAGAGGGTGGCTGGCCGCCGTACGCGCCGACCCGGGACGCACCGGGGTCGTGGCACTTGCCGCCGTCGGCGTGCTCGCGGTGCTCGTCACGGTCTTCACCCTCATCCGCGACGATCCGCCCCCCGTGACAGCCGCGAACCTGCCACCGGTGCAGATGGTTTCGTCGGCCAGTCCGACACCGGCGGATTCGGCACCGGACGGCCCGATGGTGGTCAGTGTCGTCGGCCTCGTCCACAAACCCGGTTTGGTGACCCTGGACTCCGGCGCCCGGATCGCCGATGCGCTCACCGCGGCAGGAGGGCCGCTCGACGGCGCCGACCTGATCGGTTTGAACATGGCCCGCCGGGTTGCCGACGGCGAACAGATCGTCGTGGGTATCGCCGCCCCACCCGGAGAACCGGCGACGATGGGCAGTTCGATTGCGGGGGAGACGTCGACCCCGGCACCCGCGGCTCCGGCGGATGATCCGGCGAGGCCGGTAGATCTCAACACTGCGACGGTCGAGCAACTCGACGCGCTGCCCGGCATCGGTCCCGTGACCGCCGAGGCGATCCTGGCCTGGCGCGCGGCCAACGGCCGGTTCGCGAGCATCGATCAGCTCGGCGATGTCGACGGGATCGGCCCCGCCCGGCTGGAGAAGCTGCGCGCGCTGGTCCGGGTGTGACATCGCCGACGACGGCGGCTGACGGTGACCGCCTCGATCTGCGCCTGGTCCCCGCGGCGCTGACCGCGTGGTCGGTGACGGCCGCCGGAACCCTGTGGTACGTCACCGGATCCGTCGTTGCGCTAGTGGCCGCGACGCTGCTCACTGCTGCGGCTGCGAAAGGTGCTGGGGCGGTGCGGGCTGGCACCGCCGTCCTCGCGGTCGTGGTCGTCGGCGCGGGCTTCGCCGCTGCGATCGGGCTGCGGGCATATCAGCTCCGGCACCATCCGGTCGCCGACCGGTACGGGACGACCGCCGAAGTGACGGTCATGCCGAGCGAGACCCCGCGCGTCGTCAAAGGCGGGAGGCTGATGTTCCGCGGTGCGCTCTCGGCGCTCGGCACCCACTCAGTGTCGGGCCGCGTCCTGGTATTCGCGCCCGTCGCAGGCTACTCCGACGTCGCGCCCGGGCGGTCAACGCGATTTCGTGCGGCGATCACCAGGCCAATCCGGCGCGATCTCACCGTGGCCGTGCTCTCGGCGACGGGTCAGCCTTCGATCGGCGAAGCGTCGGCGGTACAGCGCGGCGCGCAACGCATCCGAGCGGATTTCGCTGACGCGGCGCGCGCCGCGCTCCCTGCCGATCAAGCCGCGATGCTGCCCGCCCTGGTGCTGGGCGACACCGCGACCGTCAGCGGGCAGACCACCGCACAGTTCCGGGCAGCCGGGCTGACACATCTGACAGCGGTGTCGGGCGCCAACGTCACGATCGTGTGCGGTGCGCTGCTGCTGACGGCGTCTTTGGTAGGTCCACGGCTGGCTGTGGTGTTGGCGGCTCTCGGCCTTCTCGGCTTCGTCGTCGTCGTGCAACCGTCGGCCAGCGTGTTGCGCGCCGCGGTGATGGGCGCCGTCACGCTGCTGGCGGTGCTGACTCATCGGCGGCGTCGCGCCATCCCGGCGTTGGCGGCCAGCGTTCTGGTGCTGATGATCGCGGCGCCCGAACTCGCCGTCGACGCCGGATTCGCGTTGTCAGTGTGTGCGACAGCGGGCATCGTCGTCATCGCGCCGGTGTGGTCGCGGCGGCTCGAGGCGCGAGGCTGGCCCCGCCCGGTGGCGGCCGCCGTCAGTGTCGCGGTGGTCGCGCAACTGGTGACCGCCCCGCTCGTCGCGGGGATATCGGGCACCTTCAGTGTGGTGGCGGTCGCGGCGAATATGGCAGTCGCCGCGGTCATTCCGCCCATCACCGTGCTGGGGACGGCGGCAGCGGCCATGGCGGCAGTGTGGCCCGCTGGCGCGCAACTGCTGATCCGCTTCACCGGACCCGAGTTGTGGTGGCTGCTTTCGGTCGCGCGGTGGGCATCCGCGGTGCCGGGTTCGACGGTGCCGACACCGTCGGGGCTCGCGGGCGTGGTGTCGGTGGCCGCCGGTGGTATCGCGCTGTCGGTGCTGTGGCGGTTGGGTTGGGCACGCCGGTGGATGGGCCGGAGTTTGTTCGTGCTGACGTTCGGGCTGCTGGCGTGGACGCTCGCGGGCGCACTCCAAACCTGATTGTGAGCGGTGTCGGGCCGCCGTGAAACGATCATGAGGTGAGCCAACAGGCCGATGGGCTGCACCTGGTGTTGGGTGATGAGGAACTGCTGGTCGAGCGTGCAGTGGCGCAGGTGCTGCGTGACACCCGAAAGCTGGCCGGGTCCGACGACGTGCCGGTGGACCGCTTACGCGCCGGCGACGTCAGCACCAGCGAGCTCGCCGAGCTGCTGAGCCCGTCGTTGTTCGCCGAACAACGTCTGGTGGTCCTGGAGGCCGCGGCGGAGGCGGGCAAGGATGCGGTCGCGCTGATCGCCTCGGCGGCCGCCGATTTGCCACCGGGAACAGTGTTGGTGGTGATCCACTCCGGCGGTGGACGCGCGAAGGCTCTGGCGGATCAGCTGAAAAAGCTTCGCGCACAAGTACATCCGTGTGCGCGCATCGTGAAGCCGGCCGAGCGCGCGGATTTCGTGCGGAACGAGTTCCGTGCGCTGCGCGCCAAGGTGTCCGATGACACCGTCAATGCGGTGCTGGACGCCGTGGGCTCCAATATCCGGGAACTGGCCGCGGTGTGCTCACAACTGGTCGCCGACACCGACGGGCAGGTCGACGCGGCCGCGGTGCGCCGCTATCACAGCGGTAAGGCGGAGGTGAAGGGCTTCGACATCGCCGACAAGGCGGTGCTAGGCGACGTGTCCGGGGCGGCCGAGGCTTTGCGCTGGGCGATGCTGGCCGGCGAGCCGCACGTGGTGTTGGCGGATGCGCTTGCCGAGGCCGTGCACACGATCGCCCGGGTTGGGCCGCTGTCCGGTGATCCGTACCGCCTGGCCGGGGAGCTCGGCATGCCGCCGTGGCGCGTGCAGAAGGCGCAGAAGCAGGCCCGTCGGTGGTCGCGGGATTCGGTGGCCGAAGCCATGCGCGTGGTTGCCGCGCTCAATGCAGACGTAAAGGGCGCAGCGGCAGATGCCGACTACGCCCTTGAGGCCGCGGTGCGCCGGGTGGCGGAGCTCGCCGCCCGGTGAACCGGGCATGCAGCCTGAGAGTAAGAAGTGAAGATCAGAGCTTGTTGAGGGCGAGCGCCAGCGCCGACTTCTTGTTGGCGGCCTGGTTGGCGTGGATGACGCCCTTGCTGGCGGCCTTGTCGAGCTTGCGGCTGGTCGACACCAGCAACTCGGCGGCCTTCTCCTTGTCGCCGGCCTCGACGGCCTCGCGGAAGCCACGCACGGAGGTACGCAGCGACGACTTCACCGACTGGTTGCGCAGCCGACGACGCTCGTTGGTGCGGATGCGCTTTTCCTGCGACTTGATGTTGGCCACGAAGAAGTTCCTTCTAATTCTCTAGCTGGGGTTACCGAAGTCTGTGTGTGCCCACCGTTCCGCGGGCAGCGACTGCTCAGGGTACCAGTGCCACGCCCGAACTCCCAAAGCGCCGACCATTGGACGCCGGGCTTTGCACCCAGTTCTACCACTACAACCCGCCCTTTGGCCTGCCGAAACGGCCGCTGTCGTTGATCCGGCGAAAAGCCCGCAGGTGGTGCAGCATGTTGGGGATGAGCCTTCGAACCGTCGCTTCCGAGAGGCCGGCTGAGTCCGCCCGGTCGCGCAGCACCCCGCCGGCGCGTGTCAAACATCGCGGCGTCTTCGACGGTTACAACCGCCTGGGGCGTTACTCCGAGGCGTTCGACGAGATGTTCGATGCGGCCGGCAACGTCCGGGGACCGTACAAGGGCATCTTCGCCGAGCTTGCTCCGTCCGACGCCTCGGAGTTGCAGGCCCGGTCGGAAGCGCTGGGCCGGGCTTTCATCGACCAGGGCATCACGTTCTCGCTGTCGGGTCAGGAACGGCCGTTCCCGCTCGATCTCGTACCGCGGGTGATCTCGGCGGCCGAGTGGTCGCGGTTGGAGCGCGGCATCACCCAGCGCGTCAAGGCGCTGGAGATGTATCTCGACGATATCTACGGCGAGCAGGAGATTCTGCGTGACGGGGTCATCCCGCGCCGGCTGGTCACCTCCTGTGAGCACTTTCACCGTGAGGCCGCGGGCATCGTTCCGCCCAACGGCGTGCGGATCCACGTCGCGGGTATCGATCTGATCCGCGACGCCAAGGGCGACTTCCGCGTACTCGAGGACAACCTGCGTTCGCCGTCGGGGGTGTCCTACGTGATGGAGAACCGGCGGACCATGGCGCGGGTCTTCCCGAACCTGTTCGCGACCCATCGCGTGCGAGCGGTTGGCGACTACTCGTCGCACCTGCTGCGGGCCCTGCGCAACGCGGCACCCACCAACGTTGCCGATCCCACCGTCGTGGTGCTGACCCCGGGTGTCTACAACTCGGCCTACTTCGAACACTCACTGCTGGCCCGCCAGATGGGTGTCGAGCTGGTCGAGGGCCGCGACCTGTTCTGCCGTGACAACGCGGTCTACATGCGCACGACCGAAGGCGAGCGTCAGGTCGACGTGATCTACCGGCGCATCGACGACGCGTTCCTGGATCCGATGCAGTTCCGGCCCGACTCGGTACTTGGCGTCGCGGGCCTGCTCAACGCGGCCCGGGCCGGCAATGTGGTGATCTCCAGCGCGGTGGGCAACGGTGTCGGCGACGACAAGCTCGTCTACACCTACGTGCCGACCATCATCGAGTACTACCTCGGTGAGAAGCCGGTGTTGGCCAACGTCGACACGTACCGGTGCTGGCTGGACGACGAACGCGAGGAAGTGCTCGACCGGATCGACGAGCTGGTCATCAAACCGGTCGAAGGCTCGGGCGGGTACGGCATCGTGTTCGGGCCCGACGCGTCGGCCAAAGAGTTGACGGCCATCGCCAAGAAAATCCGCAACGATCCGCGCGGATGGATCGCCCAGCCCGTCATGCAGCTTTCGACCGTTCCCACCCAGATCGACAGCAAGCTGGCCCCGCGCCATGTCGACCTGCGCCCGTTCGCGGTCAACGACGGGAATGACGTGTGGGTGCTGCCCGGCGGGCTCACCCGCGTGGCGCTGCCCGAAGGCTCGCTGGTGGTCAACTCCAGCCAGGGCGGTGGTTCCAAGGACACGTGGGTGCTGGCATCGCGGACATCGGTCGCGGATCGCGAGCTGGCCGCCGCGGAGGTGGTTCGGGCATTGCCCAAAACGGCAAAAGGGCCCAAAGCCGACGGCGTACCCGACGGCTCGTCGTCCCAACAGCAGCAGTAGGGGGCAGACATGTTGGCACGCAATGCCGAATCGCTGTACTGGATCGGACGCTACGTGGAACGCGCCGACGACACCGCGCGCATTCTCGACGTCACGATCCACCAGCTGCTGGAGGATTCGAGTGTCGATCCCGACCAGGCATCACGAACACTGCTGCGGGTGCTCGGCATCGAACCGCCCAAAGACCGTCTCGATGTCTGGTCACTCACCGACATCGTCGCGTTCAGTCGCGACACCTACGGAGGGGCCTCGATCGTCGACGCCATCTCGGCCGCCCGGGAAAACGCCCGAGGCGCCCGCGAGGTCACCTCGACCGAGATCTGGGAGTGCCTCAACACCACATACAACGCGCTCGCCGAACGCGAACGGGCGGCCAAACGCCTTGGGCCGCATGAATTCCTGTCGTATGTCGAAGGGCGGGCGGCGATGTTCGCCGGACTGGCGGACTCGACGCTGAGCCGCGACGACGGTTACCGCTTCATGTTGCTGGGCCGGGCGATCGAGCGCGTCGACATGACGGTGCGGCTGCTGTTGTCCCGGGTCGGGGACAGCGGCTCGTCGCCGGCGTGGGTGACGCTGTTGCGCTCGGCGGGTGCGCATGACACCTATCTGCGCACGTACCGCGGAGTGCTCGACGCCGGACGGGTCGTCGAGTTCATGATGCTGGACCGGCTTTTCCCGCGGTCGATCTTCTTCTCGCTGCGGCTGGCTGAGATCAGCCTCGACGAACTGCTCAACCGGCCGCACAACCGGCTCGGGGCGACCGCCGAAGCGCAGCGGCTGCTGGGCCGGGCCCGCAGTGAGCTCGAGTTCATGCAGCCGGGTGTGCTGCTGGAATCCCTCGAAACCCGGTTGGCCGGGCTGCAGAAGACCTGTCGCGACGTCGGAGATGCGTTGGCGCTGCAGTATTTCCACTCCGCGCCATGGGTGGCCTGGACCGATGCCGGGCATGGCGATGCGTTGGTGATCGAAGAAGGGGAGCTCTAGATGTGGCGTATGCGGGTCGTGCACTCAACTGGCTACGCCTACCGCTCGCCGGTCACCGCATCCTTCAACGAGGCACGCCTGACCCCGCGTTCGGATTCCCGGCAGAACGTGATCCTCAACCGGGTGGAGACCGTGCCCGCCACGCGGTCTTACCGCTATGTGGATTACTGGGGCACCGCGGTGACGGCGTTCGATCTGCACGCGCCGCACACCGAACTGGAGGTCACCTCGGCTTCGGTGGTCGAGACCGAGGTCGGCGAGAAGCCGGACGAGTTGGTGGGCTGGGAGGATCTTCGGTCCGAGGCGGTGTTCGACCGGTTCGACGAGGTGCTCAGCCCGACTCACTACACGCCGCGCAGCAAGCGCATTCAGCGTGTCGGTGAGCGCATCGCCAAGGAGAACGATCCCCACGACGCCGTGATCGCCGTGGCGCAGTGGGTGCGCAGCGAGCTCGACTACGTGCCGGGCACCACCGGCGTCCACTCGTCCGGTCTCGACGCGTTGCGCGAAGGCAAGGGTGTCTGCCAGGACTTCGCGCACTTGACGCTGATCATGTTGCGGGCCATGGGTATTCCGGCGAGATACGTGTCGGGTTACCTGCACCCCAAGCGCAAGGCGACGCTGGGCGACACCATCGACGGCCAGAGCCACGCGTGGATTCAGGCGTGGACGGGTGGCTGGTGGAATTACGATCCGACAAACGACGTAGAGATCAACGAGCAGTACATCAGCGTCGGGGTGGGTCGCGATTACGCGGATGTGGCTCCGCTCAAGGGAATCTACTCCGGCGAGGGCTCGACGGACCTCGACGTGGTCGTGGAGATCACCCGGCTGGCTTGACGCAGACCCCCGGATGCACCTCGACGCGGTGCAGATCGTCGCCGAGTTCGATCTGCCGGTCGAATTCGCTGGCGGCCAGCGCGCGCCATTGATCTTCTCCGCCAGGGGCAATGGCAGGCACGTAATGGGTGAGCACGAGAATCCCGACGCCGGCCCTTGCCGCGGTCGCCGCCGCCTCCTGTACCGACGAGTGGTAGTCGCAGATGTCGCGGATCCGTTGCTGCGGAAGGCCTTCGATGAGGTCTTTACGGATCGCGGTGTGCACGAGCGCACCCGCGCCCGCCGCGAGCCGGTCCAGGCTGTCGCACGGCACCGTGTCACCGGCCAGCACCACCGAGGCGCCGCCGTGCTCGATGCGGAATCCGATGGTCGGTGCCACTGGCCGGTGGTCGGTCGGTGCGACGCGAATGTGAACGCCGTGGTCGTCCCACACCACCCCGTCGGTGTATTCGCGAACCTCGACCGGCGGGGGACCGGTGAGGTCGGCGTGGTGGGCGATGCGGTAGCCGATATCGAATCCGAATGCCTTGAGCGTCGCTTGTACGACCTCAGCGGTTCCCGGCGGGCCGATGATCGGCAGCGGCGGTGCATCAGGGGTGAACGTGGTGACCCAGCGCGTGATGATCACGTCACCGAGATCGGTGATGTGGTCGCTGTGCAGATGGGTGAGCAGCAGCGCGCTCAACCGGTTGGCGCCCGAACCGGCCGCCGCAAGGCGCTGCTGGACGCCACGGCCGCAGTCGACAAGAAAGGTCTGGTCACCGGTGCGCACCAGGGTGGCCGGGCCGGCCCGGTCGGGATCGGGGATGGGGCTACCGGTGCCGAGGAGCGTGACCTCGATCATGGCGTCATTCCTACCGGTTCCCGGACCGGGACACGCTGAAAACCGCGGTGCGAAGTCCGTTCGTTATTCGCGTCCGGCCGACACCCAGTTGAGGTCGCTGAAGCGATCACCCGATACGGCCGCCCCCGCGGTATCCAGCGCCGTCAGTTGCTCGGGTGTCAGCGTCACCGACAATGAGCCGAGGTTCTCCTCGACGCGCGCGGCGCGTCGCGTGCCAGGGATCGGCGCCGAGGCTATTCCGAGCGCCTCAGCGCGATAGCGCAGCCACGCCAATGCCACCTGCGCGGCGGTCGCCCCCACCGACTCGGCGATCGACCGGATGGCGTCGACCACCGCAAGGTTGGCGTCCAGCGATCCCTCGGCGAACCGGGGCATGGTCTTGCGGGGGAAATCGTTGGGCGACGCCAGATCGGCGGCTGAGCGCAGTGTCCCGGTGAGAAACCCGCGGCCCAGCGGCGAGTACGGCACGAAGCCCACGCCCAACTCGGCGGCCGTCGGGACGACGTTTCGCTCGACATCGCGGCTCCAGATCGACCATTCGCTCTGCACTGCCGCGATCGGATGGACTTCGACGGCCGCGCGCAACTCGTCGGCGGTCACTTCGGACAGACCAAGGTGGCGTACCTTGCCCGCGGCGACCAATTCGGCCATCGCGCCGACGGTCTCCTCGATCGGCACCTTCACATCGCGGCGGTGCATGTAGTAAAGGTCGATGACGTCGGTTTGCAGCCGCTGCAGGCTTTCGTCGATGCTGCGCCGCACGTACTCGGCGTCGCCGCGCACCGTGGGCCGTCCGGCGGCCCGGTCGGCCGGATTGCCCTCGATCCCGAACTTGGTCGCCAGGGTGACCTCGTCGCGCCGGTCGGCCAGCAGCTTGGCGATCAGCTTTTCGTTTTCCCCGCCGCCGTAGATGTTTGCGGTGTCGATGAATGTGACACCCAGATCCAGGCAGCGGTTCAAGGTGGCCAGCGACTCGGCGTCGTCCACCTCGCCGTAGACCGGGGTCAGTGCCATTGCTCCGAAACCTATTGCGCTGACGGCCAATCCGTCGCCGAGCTGGGTTGTGGGTACCGAATGCGAAGTGCTCATGTGCCGTTCCCTCGTTCGATGGTCACCGGGGTTCGCGACGGTGCAGCCCATCAGTGCTCCGATTTATTCCGACGGGGCGACGCGAGGAAAGCCCTTTCGCAGCGCTCGTCGCCGACCTAGCCTGGTGTGAGGTGCATCACGATCGGAGGCGGGCGATGCGAATCGCAGATGTGCTGAAGAACAAGGGCACGGCGGTGGTCACGATCTCGCCGGAGACCACGGTGACCGAGCTGCTGGCGGGCCTCGCCGAGATGAACATCGGCGCCATGGTCGTCATCGGGCCGAGCGGCCTGATCGGCATCGTCTCGGAGCGCGACGTCGTTCGCAAACTTCACGAGCGCGGAAGCAGTCTGCTGGCGCAGCCGGTGTCAGAGATCATGACGACTGTCGTGGCGACGTGCACGCCACGTGACACCGTCGACCATCTCAGCGTGCTGATGACCGAGAACCGGGTGCGACACATCCCGGTCCTCGACAACGGCAGACTGGCCGGCATCGTCAGCATCGGTGACGTCGTCAAGACCCGCATGGAGGAGCTGGAAGCCGAACAGCAGCAGCTGCAGGCCTACATCACCCAGAGTCGCTGATCGCTCGGTTCCACTGTGGCCCAGCCGCATTCGTCAGCGAGACTGCGGTTCTTGACGGATTCAGGCCGATTTTCGTCAAAAACCGTAGGGTCGCGGCGACGGCATGTGTGCGATTGTGGTCGGGTGGCCGCCGTCGATGTCCGCCCCGCAAGCAAACCTGACCTCAAGCAGCTCGGTGCCGTCCTCGGCCGGGCTTTCTACGACGACCCGGTGATGAAGTGGGTGCTCGCCGACGATGCGCGCCGGTCCAAGGGCCTGCCGAAGCTGTTCGCGACCATCACGCGCCATCACTTCCTGAGCCGCGGGGCTCCCGAGGTGGCAAGCCGCGACGGCGTCATCGGTGCGGCAGCACTGTGGGACGGTCCGGGTCGATGGAAGCAGACGCAAGCCGAGGAGCTGCGAATGTTGCCTGCCCTGTTCTTCGCGTTCGGGCGTGGCATGGGTCGCGGGCAGCAGGTCGTCGAGCTCATGAAGGAACATCACCCGGAGGAGCCGCACTGGTATCTGGCGGTGATCGGGAGTGATCCCACGGTGCGCGGCGGCGGTTTCGGCCACGCCCTGATGCGGTCGCGGCTGGATCGGGTGGACGCCGAGCACGCCCCGGCCTATCTCGAGTCGAGCAATCCCGACAATGTGCCGTACTACATGCGGTTCGGTTTCGAGGTCACCGGTGAGATCCAGTTGCCTGATGGTGGGCCCATCATGACGCCGATGTGGCGGCAGCCACGGTAGCGCTGATGTGGCGGCAGCCACGGTGACTCAGTCGAACACCCCGGTCATGTTCAAGATGAGCAGCACACCGGCGGCGATGAAGAATGCCAGCAGAACCGCGAGCCCGACGATGGCCGCGACGGACGTGGGCGTGACCTTGTTCTTCGGGCGCGGTTCGGGTTCGCCGAGTCCCGAGGTCTGGCCGGAATCCGGCGGGGTGGCCCCGGGCGTCACGCCGCCTCCGGGCTCCAGGTCGGGAGTTCTGGCCGGATCGGGATCGGGCGGTTGCGCGGTCATGGGCATTGAATGCCCGCTCGCGCCGAATTAATACCCCGGGCCGTCAACTCCAGGAGTATTCGGTGCGCAGGCGCGCGGCGACCACTTCGAAGCGGTCGCGATCGAGGATGGCGCCTTCGCGGCGGATGCCTTCTTCGGGCACGTCGAGCACGCGGTCGAGCCGGACCCAGCTCTGCCTGCCGTCGTAGTCCCAGGTGCCGGTCCCGATGCCGACCCAGTCGGGGTCGTCGTGGTGATAGTCCTGGCTGGAGAGCATGAGCCCGAGCAGGGTGCGCTGGTCACGGCCGACGACGAGCACCGGGCGGTCCTTGCCCTTCGTCGGGTCGTCTTCGTAGACGACCCAGGTCCAGACGATCTCGCCCGGATCGGCGCGGCCGTCGAGGTCTGGGGAGTAGACGAGTTTTCGGGCCCGATGCGCGGTCGGGACACTGTGCTTGGACACCGGGCGGCCCGCGGTGATGGCGGGGGCCTTGTCGCCGGGCCCGCCCGCCAAAACCTCGAGTCCCAGCTTGATGCCCTGCTGGATGCCCTGCTGGATGCCTTGCTGAACGGTCCGCGGGACGTTCTCGGGCCGTTGCAGTTGGCGGACGAGCTTGGGCGCCTCGTTGAACACGAGGTTCTCCGCGAATTTCTGGAACGTCTTCCACTGCGACGCCATGTGACGAGCATAGGGCAGCCCGGCGACACCGCGATTGTGTCGCGACGGTCGTTGCTCGATACCCTGGAGGCGCACACGACGTGCCCGAGACCCACGCTCACCAGGAGATTCCCATCAGCAGCTTCGCCGACAAGACGTTCACTGCGCCGGCGCAGATTAGGAACTTCTGCATCATCGCCCACATCGACCACGGCAAGTCGACGCTGGCGGACCGGATGCTGCAGCTCACCGGCGTCGTCGACGACCGGTCGATGCGTGCGCAATACCTGGACCGGATGGACATCGAGCGTGAGCGTGGCATCACCATCAAGGCGCAGAATGTGCGGCTTCCCTGGAAGGTCGGTGACGACGAGTTCGTCCTGCACCTGATCGACACACCCGGCCACGTCGACTTCACCTACGAGGTGTCGCGGGCCCTTGAGGCGTGCGAAGGCGCGGTGCTGCTGGTCGATGCGGCGCAGGGCATCGAGGCGCAGACGTTGGCGAACCTCTATCTGGCGCTGGACCGCGATCTCACGATCATCCCGGTGCTCAACAAGATCGACCTGCCCGCGGCGGATCCGGAGCGGTACGCCGGTGAGCTTGCCCACATCATCGGGTGCGAGCCGTCGGACGTCCTGCGGGTGTCCGGCAAGACCGGTGTTGGTGTGGCCGAGCTGCTCGACGAGGTGGTCCGGCAGGTGCCGGCCCCGACGGGCGACGCCGATGCTCCCGCGCGGGCGATGATCTTCGACTCGGTCTACGACATCTACCGCGGTGTCGTGACCTATGTGCGTGTCGTCGACGGCAAGATCACGCCGCGCGAACGCATCGCGATGATGTCGACCGGGGCCACCCACGAACTGCTCGAGGTCGGCATCGTCTCGCCCGAGCCCAAACCCAGCGAAGGCCTGGGTGTCGGCGAGGTGGGGTACCTCATCACCGGCGTGAAGGACGTTCGCCAGTCCAAGGTCGGTGACACCGTGACGACGGCCCGCAAGGGCGCGACGGAGGCCCTGACCGGCTATCGCGAGCCCAAGCCGATGGTGTACTCGGGTCTGTATCCGGTGGACGGGTCGGACTATCCCGACCTGCGCGATGCGCTCGACAAGCTGCAGCTCAACGACGCCGCGCTGACGTATGAGCCCGAGACGTCGGTGGCGCTGGGCTTCGGCTTCCGGTGCGGCTTCCTCGGTCTGCTGCACATGGAGATCACCCGCGAGCGCCTGGAACGGGAGTTCAACCTCGATCTGATCTCCACGTCGCCCAACGTCGTATACCGGGTCATCAAGGATGACGGATCGGAAATCGTCGTGACGAATCCGTCGGATTGGCCGGAAGGCAAGGTCCGCGAGGTCTACGAGCCGGTGGTCAAGACGACGGTGATCGCGCCGAGCGAATTCATCGGCACCATCATGGAGCTCTGTCAGTCGCGGCGCGGTGAGCTCGGCGGCATGGATTACCTGTCGCCGGAGCGCGTCGAACTCCGGTACACGATGCCGCTCGGGGAGATCATCTTCGATTTCTTCGATTCGCTGAAATCCCGCACGCGCGGTTACGCCAGCCTGGACTACGAGGAGGCCGGCGAGCAGCAGGCCGATCTCGTGAAGGTCGACATTCTGCTGCAGGGCGAGGCCGTCGACGCGTTCAGCGCGATCGTGCACAAGGATTCGGCGTCGGCCTACGGCAACAAGATGACCACCAAGCTCAAAGAGCTCATCCCGCGTCAGCAGTTCGAGGTGCCGGTGCAGGCCGCCATCGGCTCGAAAATCATTGCCCGCGAGAACATCAGGGCGATTCGCAAGGACGTGCTCTCGAAGTGCTACGGCGGTGACATCACCCGTAAGCGCAAGCTTCTGGAGAAGCAGAAAGAGGGCAAGAAGCGGATGAAGACCATCGGCCGGGTCGATGTCCCGCAGGAGGCGTTCGTCGCCGCGTTGTCCACTGACGCGGCGTCCGACAAACCCAAGAAGTAGTCGCCGCACGGGTGCGGTTGGCGCGTTTGCTGGCGGCCGGACCGTAGTAGGGTCAGACGACGGTGTCTGATGTTGGGGGTGACTGCTGATGACCGCAATCGGCAAACTCGGGTTGCTGATGGCGACCCTGGTCCTCGCGACCGGTTGCACCAGGATGGTCGACGGTGCGGTGGAGCCGGCGCCAGACCTGGCGCCGAAGCCGCTCACCGGGCAGAACGTCGCCCAGGCGCTTCCCGAGATGGACGAGCTCACCGACATCCTCGAGCAGCAGCTCAAGGAAGACACTTACGTGGACCCACGGTCGGGTGGTCTTGACGATATGCCGGACGGGCTCGCCACGGAAAGCGATGCGTCGCCGCACGATTGTGTCGGCGCGGTGACCCCCATGCAGCGCAGCACATACGAATCCGCTGCAGTCACCGACATCGCAGGCGAGCAATGGGAAGGCGATGAACCCGGCGGGGCCGTGCTCGCGGCCGAGGCCGGCGTGGTGGCACTCGACAGTGTCGCCAGCGCCAATGAGCTCTTCGACGCGTTCGCCGAGCAGTGGCAGGACTGCGAGGGCACGACCGTGACGATCGTCAAGGAGCAGGTGCGTGGCGGCTACTTCACCGACACGGTTTCCGATGTGCGGGTTGAGGATTCGATCGTCGCGGCGACCGTAGACTTCGGACATACGATCGACGGCTCGTCGAGCCCCGTGGCGCGGGCACTCGGGGTGCGCGCCAATTGCCTTGTCGAGGTGGACGTGGCGTTCTTCAGCAACCCGTCGAGCCGAAAAGGCGGCGACGTGGAAACCAGCGCGATCGAGATCGCGCGGTTGATGATGGACAAGATCAGCGAACTCAGTTGACCGTCGGGGTCGATTAGGCCTAGTAGTCCCGCGAAGATTCGCTCGGTCAGCGACAATGAGCACGTGGCCATCACGACGGGTATGACCCGGCTGTGCGCGACGGGTGTCGCGATGATTCTTTCGGGACTGTTGTCGGGATGCGTCACCACGGTGACGGGTTCGGCGATGCGCGATCCGGACGCGCCGCCTTTCGAGACGACGCTGACGGAATCCGACCTCGACGAGGTACTGGTCCCGGTCGAAGAGCTCAACGACATCGTCGGGTCGTTCGATCTCGAGGTGACCCTCGAACTCGATGAGCTCAACGACAACTCCGAAGCGGTATCAGACCCCGAGTGTCTGGCGGCCGCGTTCGGCGCGCAGGAACTCGTGTACGGCGACACCGGATGGACCGCGCTTCGCGACCAGATCGTGCGCGAACCGGGCGACGACAACCCGCACTGGATCGAGCAGGCTGTCGTGCTCTACCCGTCCTCTCAAGAAGCGCGGGACTTCTTCGATACCTCGCAGGCCACCTGGGACAACTGTGTGGGTTCGATCGTCACCTACAACCAGGACGACCAGCCGTTGGAATGGGCGGTCAGCGAAGTCACCGCCGAGGAGACCACCATCAGCCAGATGTCGACGCCCGAGGGCGCGCCCAGCGGCGGCTGCCATCACGCGTTGTCGGTGGCGTCCAATGTGGTCGTCGAGGCATGGGCATGTGGCGACGACATCGTCGACCAAGCCAGTGAGATCGCCGGCCAGATCGTCGCGAACATCGAGAAGATCTAGCTGGCGGGTGATTTCGTCGCGATGAGCGCAACCCTCGGCCATTGGACGATGACGCCGTAACGTCGCCGGAGTGCCAAGAGAGCTACATCTGCTGGCCTTCGGTAACACCCGGTCAGCCGGCCCGTGGCGGCATCCCGACGTCGACAACAGCACCGCAGGAGTGCGGCGCCGCTTGTTCGAACATGCCAGAATTGCCGAAGCCGGCACGTTCGACGCGTTGTTCTTCGCCGACGGGCTGAACTACGGGCCACCCGCAACATGGGCGTACAAGACCACTGAAGATTTCGAGCCGCTCACCACAACCGCCGCGTTGTCGTCGGTGACCGAGCGCATCGGTCTGGTAATCACCGGATCTGCGACGCTTGCCCATCCGTATCACCTTGCCCGCCAGCTCCTTTCGCTGGACCACCTGAGCGGCGGCCGGGCCGGTTGGAACCTGGTGACCAGTTTCGCGCGTGCCGCCGCCGACAACTTCAGCGCGAACGGGGTCCGCGCCCACGACGAGCGCTACGTCATCGCCGAGGAGGCGCTCGATGTCGTCCGGAAACTGTGGGACGGCTGGGGTGAGGACACCATCGTCGAAAACCGTGCGGCGGGGATCTTCAACGACGTCAACAGTATTCGCCCCGCCGACCATCACGGCCGTTACTTCGACGTGGCCGGACCGATCGGCGCGGCACGATCACCGCAGGGGCAGCCGGTGCTCTTCCAGGCCGGATCCTCGGAGACCGGACGGGCATTCGCCGCCACGCACGCCGAAGTGATCTTCACCAGTCATGGCAACCGGAGTCGAGCCGAGGAGTTCTATCGGCAGATCCACCAGGAGTCCCGTCGGCTCGGACGGTCGAAGCCTCCGTTGATCACCCCGTCGCTGCGCTACGTCGTCGGCTCCACCGACGAGGAGGCCCGGCGCGCCGAACGCGAGGAGTACGAGTATTTCAGCCCCGAGTACCAGGCGGGCTGGCTGCTCGAAGTCGACGTCGACGTCACGGGTGCGGACCTGGACGGTCCCGTCCCGGCTTCGGCCTTCCCCGAGCACACCGAGACCCACCAGACCGCGCTGGCCGGTTACCGCCACCTCGCGACTGACGGGAACCCCAGTGTGCGGGAGTTCCTGTACCGCACCGTGAACGGATGGGGCGCCGCGGTGGTGGGCACCCCGGAGCGCATCGCCGACGAGATCGAGGAGTGGTTCACCGCGGGAGCCGCCGACGGGTTCGTCCTGCGAGACACGGGTTTGCCCGGGCAGAGCGCGTTGTTCGTCGAGCAGGTGGTCCCGGTGCTGCGCAAGCGTGGCCTGTTCCGCCATGAATACGCCGGAACCACGCTGAGATCGCATCTGGGGCTGGACGTTCCGCAGAGGCCGACGCGGTGACCGAACCGTACGTGCTCTCGGCGTTCACGATGTCGACGGTCTCGCACGGCAATTTCGGGCTCTGGCGTCACCCGGAGGACCGCACTGCCGAGTACACCGACGTCCGGTACTGGGTGGAGCTCGCGAAGCTGCTCGACGACGGTGGATTCGACCTTCTGTTCATAGCCGATGCGGTCGGCCAACTCGACGTGTTCGGCAATGACGCGAGCGCGGCGCTCGCCCGCGCCGTCCAGACGCCCGTCACCGACCCGCTGCTGGCGGTGTCGGCGATGGCCGCAGCCACGCAACGGCTTGGTTTCGGCATCACGGTGTCGACCACGTACGAAAGCCCCTACTTGTTGGCGCGCAAGTTCAGCACGCTCGACCATCTGACGGGTGGCACTGTTGGCTGGACCGCCGTATCAACCGCGTCACGTCGCTGCTCGACAGCGCGGCACGCAACATCATCGGGCGTGACCGCCAGATTCCGCACGACGAGCGGTATGCGATCGCCCAGGAGTTCGTCGAGGTCACCTTCAAACTGTGGGAAGGATCGTGGGAACCCGGCGCGGTGCTGCGCGACCGGCACGGCGGTGTGTACACCGATCCGACGAAGGTTCACGACATCGGCCACGACGGGCACTACTTCACCGTCCCCGGAGCCCACCTCGTCGAACCGTCTCCCCAACGCACCCCGGTGCTGTTCCAGGCGGGCACATCGCCGGCCGGGCGCGAATTCGCTGCCCGCAACGCCGAACTGGTCTTCGCCAGCGATCCCCGTCCCGACGTGCTGCGGGCCAACATCGACGACATCCGTCGTCGCGCAGCCGGGCACGGCCGCGACCCGGACTTGCTGAAGTTCATCACCTCGGTCGAGATCGTGACCGATAGCACCGATTCGGCAGCACAGGCCAAGGCCAAGAATCTTGCGGAGTTCCACGATCTGGAGGGCGGTTTGGTGTTGCTCTCCGCGTTGAGTGGAGTCGACTGGTCGACATACGGCGTGGACCGCCCGATCGAGCAGTTCGACACCGATGCCAGCCGCTCCATCCTCGCCGCGGTCACGGATCCCGATGTAAGGCAGCGTCTTACGCTTCGCGACTACGTCGGAGGCCTGGGCGGATTCGGTGGGGAACTGTTCGTCGGGTCGGCCGTGACCGTCGCCGACCAACTCGATGCCTATGCGGCACGGACGGGTGTCGACGGTTTCAACATCGCCTACCACGTCACTCCTGGCAGTTTCACCGATGTCGCCACCTACTTGATCCCGGAACTGCGTAAGCGTGGCCGCGCGCGCGAAGCGGGCGATCCCACGACGCTGCGCCAGCGGCTGTTCGGCGGTGACAACGGGTTGTTGGGCGACGGGCACCCGGCCGCCGCATTCCGCAGGAATTCCGTTACGTCTCAATAGAATCCTGCCGATTCGATAGCTGACGCGGCGAACTCGATTGCGGCAATGTGGCAACACATACCGACTTACCAACCACCCGTCTCTGTCAACGCACGGGCGGTGTCGCGGTCAGAAAGGACAACACCGTGACCACTACCGATGATCCCGAGACCACGGCGACCGGCCGTGCTCTGACGACCGCGGAGTCGACCGGCCTCGAACGTGACGCGCTGGGGCCGTGGGGCGTATTCGCCCAGGGGCTGGCCGCCGCGGCACCAAGTGTCGCGCTGGCCGTGGTCCCGTTCTCGCTGTTCGTGGCGGCCGGGAAAGGTGCGGCCTGGGCCGCCGTCATCGGATTGCTGATCGTGGTGTTGGTCGCCATCACAATCAGTTTCCAGGCCAAACGCACGGTGTCGTCGGGATCGCTCGGTACCTACACCGGCAACGGGCTGGGACCGGGTTTCGCATATGCCGCCGGATTCAGCTTGCTGTTCGGCTACATCGGGTTCGCGACGACGGGCACGCTCGGCGGCGTGCTGTATCTGGATGCCTTCCTCGAGTCGATAGGCCTTGGCTCGCAGGACGTGTGGTTCCGGCTCCTGCTGGTGATCGTCGTGGTGGGGCTGGCCGTCTACCTGCCGTATCGGGGCGTCTCCGTCGCGGCGCGGTACGAGCTCGCGTTCGAACTGCTTGCGATCGCGTCGATTCTGGTGATCATCGTGGCGTCCTACGTCGGCTACGGCTTCCGCATCGACTGGGATCAGTGGAGCCCGCAGCATCTCGGATCGAGTGCCACGTTCATCGCCGCGGTCACCGCGGTCGGGTCGTACGCAGGCTTCGAAAGTGTCGCGTCGCTGGGCGCCGAAGCCAAGAACGCGCACCGCAACATCGCGAGATCGCTGCTGCGCGTGGTGCTCCTGCTCGGCGTCCTCTACATCTTCGCCACCTATCCGCAGATCCTGCATTTCGGCGAAATCGACGGCGACAAGGCCGTGCTTCCGCAGCTCGCCGACTCGGTCGGAGTGGCCTGGGTGAACCAGGTGGTGAGCGCGGCCGTCGCGGTCGCGTTCATCGTGTTCGTCACCGCCGTCACCACCGCGGCGGCACGTTCACTGTTCACCTTCGCTCACGAAGGCGCACTGCCGCAGGTGTTCGCCAAAGTGCACGCCACCTATAAAACGCCCTGGGCCGGAGTTGTTTTCGTCGGTGTCCTGGCTTTGGTGTTCTCCACGGTCGCCACTTTCAGCTCGGCGGGCCGGCTGGTGTTCGACGTGTACGGCGGCTACGTCGCGAATTGGGGCTTCCTGGTGAGCTACCTGCTGGTCGTCATCGCGACCCCGATCTGGCTGCGCAAGATCAATGCGTTGACCCCCGTCCGGCTCGCGGTCTCGGTGGCGGCGACGATCGGGCTGGGCTACGTCATCATCAGCAACTTCTATCCGGTGCCCGAGTTTCCGTTCAATATCTTGCCGTTCGTCTTCGGTGGCATTCTGCTGATCGGCCTGGCGTGGTACTGGTACCTCAAGCGGACCAGGCCCGAGGTGGCCAGACGCATCGGCAGCATCCAGACGCTGTCCGAAGACGAGCAGCAGCGGCTGGTCGACGAGGGCCTCGCACGATGACGCTGACCGAGCATGTCGTCGACCGGTGGTCGGTCGCGCCGGTGACGCCGCGTCACCACCCACGGATCGCCGACTTCCTGGCCACGACCCAGGGACTCGGCGGACGCAAGTTCGCCGCCGATTCCCGCGATGTCGCCGAACAGCTCGACGGGGTATACCCGGGGTCGGCTGTCGTCCTCTACGGCGATTCGCACGACGTACTGGGGTATGCAGCACTGCATGAGCACGATGCGACGGAGCCGGAAGTTCTGGGAGACTTCGTGTTCGGGCCTTTCGCGCCGAGAGATGCGGTAAAGGCGATCGTCGGTGAGACCGTCGACCACTTCCACCGCGTGGCCGCGCGCGGCTCCTACTTACGGGTCTACATCGGTGCCGACCAGGCGGCCGCCATCGCGGCACTGGTCGAACACGGTGCGCGGCGCGAGCGCCAGTTCATCAGCACCCGCAAGTCGTTGACCGACGAGGACCCATCAGCCCTGGCGGCGGCACACATCGACGGGGTGGCGGTGCTGTCCTGGCCCGAAGTCATGGCCGGTGGGTTCGGCGAGCAGGTGCGGCAGTTGCAATTCGACACGTTCCGCGAGCATTTCGGCAACATGTCGAAAACTCCGCAGCGCTGGGAGCATCACCTGCACAGCCGAGTGTTCAACCCGGATTTCAGCCTTGCCGCGGTCGACAGCGACGGGGTGGTGAGCGGATACGTCCTCGGTTCGATCTACACCGTGGGCGCCGGCGCGGCCGCGCAGCGAAGTGCGCACACCGACTACATCGGTGTGCGCCGGGACCATCGCAAGCGGGGGACCGGCGAACTGTTGCTGCGCAAGATCTGGCTGGCTGCGCTGCGGCGCGGGTTCACCGCAGCCTCACTTGGCACCGACATCGACAACGCCAGCAAGGCGCACCTGTTGTATCGCAGGCTGGGCTATGTGGCGGTGGCCGACGAGTACGCATATCGAATCGACGCGGGCGGGAGTACCGAATGAGCACGGACAACATCTATTTGAAGCGGCCAACCGGCTACGACGCCGAACTTCGTTCGGTGTTCCGGCCGATCTTCGATCGGATCGCCGAGGGCAACGTCGAACGCGAACGCGCGCGTACCTTCCCGCACGAGCAGGTGCGTTGGCTCGGTGAAGCAGGGTTCGGCACGTTGCGAATCCCGGCCGAACAAGGTGGCTTCGGTGCGTCGTTGGAGCAGACCTTCCAGTTGTTGGCCGAGTTGGGGCAGGCCGACGCGAACGTCGCGCACATCTGGCGTAATCACTTGGCTTTTGTCGAGGATCGCCTCAACGCGCCGGTGTCGGAGGAAACCAACACCTGGATCAAGCGTTTCCTGGCAGGGGAATTCGTCGGTGGCGGCTGGACAGAAGCGAACAATGTGACGCTTGCCAATCTGGCCACTACCGTCACCGAAGAGGACGATCACTGGTTGGTGTCCGGCGCGAAATACTATGCGACGGGCAGTCTTTATGCCGATTGGCTGGACGTGCTCGGGCGCGGAGACGACGGCGAATTGTGGACGGCGCTCGTGCGTGCCGACGATCCGGGAGTCACGCTGACTGACGACTGGCGCGGATTCGGCCAGCGCACGACCGCAAGCGGTTCGGCTCACTACGCGGCGGCCCGGGCGGAGCGCGGCAACGTGTTTCCCGCCGCGCAACGCTTCACCTACCAAGCGCACTTCTATCAGATCGCGATGCTCGCGGTACTGACCGGCATCACGAAAGCCGCGCAGCGCGACGGAACTGCCGCACTCAAAGCGCGCAAACGCAACTACCCGCAGGGTCTGTCCGAGGTGCCCGCCGACGACCCGCAGTTGCTCCAGGTGATCGGGGAACTGTCGGCCGAGGCGTTCGGCGCCCAGGCCGCGCTGGGCCGCAGCGCGCAGACCCTCGACCGCGTCGTCGCGGGCCGACTCGCCGGCAGCGACGACCATGCGCGCCAGCTGCTCATCGACGCCGAGGTGGCCGTGACGCAGGCGCAACTGGTGATCATCGGCGCGGCGCTGCGCGCCACCACGCGAGTGTTCGACGCGCTCGGTGCATCGGGCGTGTCCGAAGAGCTTGGGCTGGACCGTCACTGGCGCAATGCCCGCACGCTCGCGTCGCACAATCCTGTCGTCTACAAGGCGCGGATCCTGGGCGAGTGGTTCGTCAACGGCAAGGATCCGGTGTCCGACCTCGCGTCACGGGGCCGAGGGGGCCAGGGCAACTGACTCGTCGGCTCAGCTGACGCGTAACACGGCCTTACCCGCCACTTTGCGGTCCAGCAGTGCTTGCGCCGCGCTCGCGACGTTCTCCCAAGAATCACGCAGCCCGATCTGCGGATCGAGCTCGCCGTCGGCGAGCAGGGTCAGGAGATACCGCAGATCGGCCGCGAACGGTGCCCGGACAGTGAAAGGCTCCAACCGTTTCCGGTTGCCCAGCCGGCGTTCGTGCTCGAAGTCGATGGTCGTCGGTTCGTTGGAGGCCATTCCGATCGACTGCACGGAGCCGCCGTCGGCGACCAGGCTGAAGGCTTGTGCCAGCAGCTTCCCGCCGACGTTGTCCAACACGCCGTAAACGGGCTCGGTGACGCCGTCGAGTCCTACGACCACCTCGGCTGCTCCGAGTTCGGCCAGGCCTTCACCGCGCGGGGCGCTGCCGACAGCGGCTACCACGTGCGCACCGGCCCTGGCCGCAAGCTGCACCGCGAACCGGCCGACCCCGCCGGAGGCCCCGGTGATGAGGACACGGCGGCCGACGATCGGGCCGAGGGCGCGTAACGCCTGCAGCGCCGTCACACCGGCCACCGGTAGGGCCGCGGCTTCCTCGAATTCGACGAACTCGGGTAACTCTGTCAAATTCTCCGTGGCGACCGCGCGGCGCTGTGCCCAGCCGGCCTCGCCGCTGAACCCCACCACGCGCGTCCCGACGCCCGGGCCGGACCCGTCGGCCGCGGCCTGAACGACCACGCCTGCGCTGTCCCACCCCGGCACCTCACCGGGTTTGCGCATCTGGTCGATGAAGTGCACTTCACCGAAATTGAGGCCGATCGCGTGCACGTCGATCAGTGCCTGCGAATCGGCCACCGGTGGATCGGCCACCTCGTCGAGTCGCAGATTGGCAGGGGCTTGCGGGTCGTAGACGATGGCTCGCATGCTGTGGCCAACCTCGGCGGCCATCGCTCGTATTCCCTCGCCCACATTTCGTAGGGTGACCGGGTGAGCGAGCAGGACCGGGCGCGTTGGGACGCGACGTACGCCGATCGCCGGGCACCCGTGGCCGAGCCCGCGCTGCCACCCGTTTTCGCGGCGCACGAATCGGCGCTTCCGATGGCCGGATCAGCGCTCGACATCGCGTGCGGGCCTGGCCTCGCGTCGGTCTGGCTGGCTCGGCGTGGACTCGACGTGTGGGGTGTTGACGTGTCCGCTGTTGCGATCGGGCACGCCGAGGCGCTGGCCGCCCGATACGGTGTGGCGGATCGGTGCCGCTTCGACGCCGTCGACCTCGATGGCGGTCTGCCCGCCGGGCCGGCCGTCGACGTCATCCTTTGTCACCGGTTCCGTGACCGCGGGTTGTACCGGGCGATGATCGAACGTCTCACGCCGGCAGGCGTTCTCGCGATCAGCGTACTCAGCGAGGTTGGCGGCGAACCCGGTCGGTTTCGCGCCGCACCCGGCGAACTCCTGGTGGCTTTCGGTGGCCTCGAGGTGATCGATGCCGGCGAGGGCGGCGGCGAGGCCTGGTTGCTCGCGCGCCGCCCCGACCCGACGACTACCCGTTGACCGCGATGTTGGTGATGTCGGCGCCGTTCCCGAGTGACTGCCAGGTCCAGTTGGTGACCCGATCGGACGTGGGTACGGTCTTGACCCGCTCGATGAGCGGGAACCACGCCAGATCCTCGGTCGCGATCGTGTTGGCTTCCTGCCAGTCCGCGGTCGGATCCGGTGCGGCGAATGCCCGATTGACGGCCTCGTTGAGCTTCGGGTTGTGGTAGGTGACCCCGTTCCATGTGCCGCCGGGCGCGAAGTCGGAATCGAGCCATCCGCCGAGCGTCATGCGGGCGCTGTTGCCCTGCCAGTCCGGCGTCCAGTTCGTGATCGCCAGATCCCATTGGTCGAGCTTCGACTTGTCGCTCAGGAAGGCGTCGAATGCGCCCCAGCTGTCGGCGGCGATGGGAGTGAGCTTGACGTTGATGCCGGACCGGGCGGCAGCGGTCTGCACCGAGGTCGCGATCTTCTCGAACTCGGGGTTGTTGCGGTATGCCACGTTGACCGTCAGACCCGGCTTGCCGGCCTCGGTCAGCAGTGCCTTGGCTTTCTCGGGGTCGCCTTTGTCCTCCGGCGTCGGGTACGGGCTCTTCCCGGTGTAGCCGACGATCGTCGAGGTGAGGATCTCGTTGCTGGCGATCGCGGAGTCGGGACCGCCGAGGCCGCGGACCACGTCGGCACGGTTGAGCGAGTAGTTGAAGGCCTGCCGAACCCGGAGATCCTTGAACGCGGTTTGGGCAGCTGTCTTCGGCTCGGCCGGGTTGTTCTGACTGATGAAGATCGCCGAGCCGCTCGCCGAGGTGTGCAGGTGATCGGGATCGGTCTTCTTGTACTGTGCGATGACATTCGCCGGGTACGCACGGACATAGAGTCCGATGTCAGCCGTGCCGGTCTGCAACTGCTGGGAGACGGCGTCGGCGGAGCTGACCGTCGTGTCGAACACGATCTTGTCGGCGTAAGCCTTGCGCGGATCGCCTGCGCCGTTGTACTCGGGCACTTTCGCCAGGGTCAGCTGCTTACCCGGTTCCAAAGACTCGATGTAGTACGGACCGCTCGACGCGTAGTTCTTGCGGAATTCAAGACTGTCGGCGAAGTACTTCGACACCACCTCTTCGGGCAGCGGTGTGACGAAGTTGAGCGTGAGGATGTCGAGGATGTCGCTGGCCGGCTGGGTCAATGTCAGTTGTAACGTCTTGTCGTCGAGTGCTTTCAGCCCGCTGATCTCGTGGGTGTCGATGAACGTCTTGACCGCGGCGAGGTCTCCGGTGGGGACCTTGGCGAATTCGTCGGAGTACTCCTTGAACCCTTCGAAAAGCGCGTTGTAGTAGGTGATCGCACTGACCTGTGCGTTGGGGTCGGGGAATCGCTTGACGGCGTAGACGAAATCCTGTGCGGTGATGGGGCGAGTGCTCGCACCGGAGAAGTTGATGTTGTCGCGCAGGTGGAACGTGTAGGTCTTGCGGTCGGGACTGACGTCCCAGCTCTCGGCAAGATCCGGAACCACCTCGGTGTCCTTGCCGATGCTCTCCTTGTTACCCGCGTAGGTGACGAGCTGTCGGGTGGTCGCCCTGATGACCTGCCAGGATTCGGCGGAGTATGCGATCAGCGGATCGAGCGCATCGACATCGCCGACGGAGGCGATCTGTAGCGTTCCGCCGTAGAGGCTCTCGGGGTCGGTCGATGATGCCTGTTCACCCCCATCGGTGCCGCACGCGGCGACGAGCAGGGCGGTGGTCGCGATCAACGCGCCGACCACTTTTCGTGGTGACCTCATGGTTCTCCTCAGTTGTGTTGTGGGGTGGCTTATTTGTCGCTGCGAGCCGCGGTGATGACGTCGATGACGAAGGTGGAGACCACGAAGATGACGGCTCCGAGCAGCGTGCACCCGATCACCACCGGGGCATCTCCGTTGTTGGCCGCGTTGACGGCCAGGCGTCCGACGCCGTCGAGACCGAAGATCTGCTCGGTGATGATCGCCCCGCCCAGGATGGCGGCGAACTCGATGGCGCCGAGTGTCAGGATCGGATTCAGCGCGGCCGACAGCGCATGGTTGAAGTAAACACCGTGTGGGGCCAAGCCTTTCGCCCGTGCCGTGCGGATGAAGTCCTTGTTGGAGACCTCGAGGACCGAGGCGCGGACCACGCGCTGGAACAGGCCGAGTTCGGCGAGCACGAGCGTTAGCCACGGCAACAGAAGATGACGTGCCCATTCGGAGGGTGACGTGGTGAACGCGACGTAGCCCCCGCTGGGGAACCATTTCACGCCGGCCAGCGAGAGTTGGTAGTACAGAACGAACAGCAGGATGACGCCCGTCACGAAGGTCGGGATCGACAGGAACACATAGGAGATGCCGGAGGTGATCGCGTCGAAAACGCCGCCCGGCTTGCGCGCCGCGTAGACCCCGAGGACGACCGACAGCGCGATCCACAACACCAGTGCACCGACCGCCAGGCTCAGGGTCGCCGGGATCTTCTCCAGGATCAGATCGGTGACCGGACGCTGTTCACGGTACGAATAGCCGAGGCTGGGCGGCCAGTTGAGCAATCCGGTCGGCGTGCCCTTGATCTCCGGGCCCCGGACGACGTAATGCCACAACTGCACGTACCAGGGGTCGTTGAGCCGCAGGCTGTTGGCGATCGCATCGACGGTCTGTTGAGACGCGTTCTCCGGAGCCAGCATTCGGGCAGGGTTCTGGTAGGCCACCTTCGTGAGCCCGAAGGTCACCAGCACCACGGCGGACACGGTCAGCACCATGCGTGCCGAACGCCAGAGCAGGGTTCGTGTCACCGGGTCGCGCTCGGGTCGAATCGGTTGCGCAGCGCAGTGCTGAGCACATTGAAGCCGAGGACGGTGAGGAACAGGGCGCTCGCAGGCGCGATGAGCATCAGGGGCTGGGTTTGGTAGAGCGCGGAATCCTGCGCGTTCGCGATCATCGTGCCCCAGCTGGGAGTGGGCGGCCTGATGCCGACGCCGAGGTAGGACAGCGATGCCTCGGCGATGATATTGATCGGCAGCTGGACAGCCCAGTAGATGACGACGGTCGGTGCGATGTTGGGCAGGATCTCGCGCGCGATCACCCGCGGATGTGAGCTGCCCGCGCCGATCGCGGCGAGCACGAACGGTTTGGACTTGATCTCGATGACCGAATTGCGCACGAGCCGGGCGAAATACGTCCAAGAGAACAAGGCGATGATGCCGATCACCACCACGACCGGGTCGACGACGGTGGTGCCGGCGGTGCCCCGGTTGAGTGTCACCACGCTCAGCGCCGTCACCAGGAATGGGAAGGCCAGCGCGATGTTGGTCAGCTCGGACAGTACTGCGTCGAGTCGTCCGCCGAAGTACCCACCGGCCAGTCCGACGACGATGCCGATGAGCATGGCGATGGTGGTCGCCGGGATGCCGATGGCCAACGACACTCGCGCGCCGTAAAGCGTGCGGACGAGCACATCTCGGCCGCTGCCGTCGGCGCCGAGCAGGAAACCGTGCCCGCCGGTGATCGGCAGTCCAGCCGCGTCGAGGGTTTCGTCGGGGAACTGTTCGTTGGGACCATGCCCCACGATCGCGGCGACAAGAGGCGCCGCCAGTGCGGCCACCAGCACGAGTCCCACGAGAGCCGCACCCACGACCAGGCCGGGATCGCTCAGGAACGAGCGCAGTCTGCGCCCGCGTACCGGTGGCGGGCTGTCGACGGCGACCTGCGGTTTGAGCAGCAGATCCGTCATGAGGCCGTCAACCGGGGAACCGCATCGAGCAGCTTGCGTGTGTAGGCCGATTGTGGTCCGGCGAAAACCTCTGCGGTCGGGCCGCTTTCTTCCAAGCCGTCAGGGCCGAGCACGATCACTCGGTGTGCGATCGCCGAGACCACACCAAGGTCGTGCGTGATGAACAAGAAGGCTGTGCGGTGCTCACGGACGAGTTCTGCGACGAGCGAGATGATCTCGCTTTGCGTTGTGACATCCAGTGACGACAGGGCTTCGTCGGCCACGATGAGCCGAGGCTGCAGTGCGAGCGCGCGAGCGATCGCGGCACGTTGTCGCTGCCCACCCGACAGCTCGGCGGGAAAGCGGTCCAGCAGTGTCCGCGGCAGCCGCGCGTCGTCCGCCGCGCTGTGCACGCGTGCGTCGATGGTGGCTCGGTCAGCGCGTTGTGCGCGCAGCGGTTCGGCCAGTGAGTCCGCCACGCTGCGTCGCGGATTGAGGCTCGAATACGGATCCTGGAATACCAGTTGTACGTTCTTGCGGGCCGAGGCAGGCAGTGGTGGCACACCATCTGCGACAGCCGTCGGAAAAGGCGTTCCGCACAATGTGATCTCACCGCAATCTGCGTACTGAAGGCCGGCGATGATCCGGCCGACCGTCGACTTGCCCGAGCCCGATTCCCCGACCAAGCCGACGACCTCACCGGGGTTGATGGAGAAGTCCAGCCCCTGCACCACGGTGCGGCGCTCACGTCGAGCGCGGGTGGGGTAACTCTTGCGGAGCCCGCGAACCGTCAGCAGCTGTTCGGTCGATTCCACGGGACCGATCAGCCGGTCGGCATCGACATCACCGTCCACACCGTGCAACCGGGACGCCGACAGCAGTTCGCGAGTGTACTGCTCCTGTGGATCGGCGTAAATCCGCTCGCGTGAGCCGGTTTCCACGACGCGACCGTCTTTGACGACTGTCACCGTGTCCGCGATGTCGTGGACCACACCGAGGTCGTGGCTCACGAACAGGATCGCGGTGCCGTGTTCGCGCTGCAGACGCTTGAGCAGGTTGAGTATTCCGGCCTGCACGCTCACGTCCAGAGCTGTTGTCGGTTCGTCGGCGACGATCAAGGCCGGATTCAGCGCGATCGCCATGGCGATCATGGCCCGCTGCCGCATGCCACCGGAGAATTCGGCGGGAAAGTTGTCGTAGCCGTCGGGCGCGATGCCGACCTCGGTCAGCAACTCCTCGACCCGGCTGCGCCGTTCACGCCGGCCGGTACGGGTGTGTATGCGGAGCACCTCGTCGATCTGGCGCCCGATCGTCTTGTACGGGTGCAGATTGCTCTGGGGATCCTGGAATACGAAACCGATGTCCTTGCCGTGGATCCGGCGCAGTTCGCGTCCGCCCAGGGCCAGCAGATCGCGCCCGGCGAACCGCACCGAACCGGTCACGTCGGCCTCGGGTCCTAACAGCCGGGTCGCGGCGAGCAGTGAAACGCTTTTGCCGGAACCGGATTCGCCGACGATGGCTGCGGTCTGCCCGGGCTCGACCGCGAAACTGATCGACTCTACCGCCCGCACCACTCGCCGCCCGCGAGCGCGGTTCCCGGTGTGAATTGTGACGGCGAGATCGGTGACGTCAAACAGCGTCATCTTGTGTGTGTCGCCTGGACAGCACCGTTCTCATGTGACCATATTCGACCAGGAGTCGTTGCTGGACAACGATTTCGATCAGTCCGAAGTTTATCCCCAACCGCAACGTCAGAAGTAGATGCCGGTGTGTGGTTGCAGCGCAACCGAGAACAGCCGGTCGGCAGCGGTCAGCGCGTCGGCGTCGTTGACCCGGACGAGACCACTCAGCGCGAGGGTGCGCCAGGGCGTCGCGCCAAGTAGGGCCGCGGCGACCGCCTCGACTCCGGCTTCCAGCTGGGCACAACCGCCGACCGACTCCGCGCCGCCGGCCGAGATCGCGTAGGTGCCCGAATTCTCCTGCAACAGTGAATCATGCACCTTCAGTGTGACGGAACCGGCGTCGTTGTAGCTGCGTCCGCCGAGCGCGGCAGGCACGTCGACGATCCGCAGCCATGACTCGTCGCGCGTAGCGGCAATTCTGGCCGCGCGCCGGTCGTCGAGGAGCCAGGGGAGTGGATCGTCGACCGGCAGCATCTGGAAGATCAGCCGATCGATCAAGTCGAGATCGATCAGATAGCGCAACAATCCCAGATACGCCTCGTCGGTGGGAGCGAAGAAGTCATCGACTTGAACCGTGCGCTGCTCGCTCACGAACCACCCGTCGGTGTCGATGGGATGGTACCGGGCGAATCCCGTCTCCGACCCTGGATCACCATGGACAACAACGTAACTAGGACCGTTCGACGTCTCGGAGCGCAGTCGCTGCGATTCCCACCAGACCGGTGGGCGGTCAATGGTGCCCGGCCGCTCGGGCCGGTTGGCGGCATAGATCTGGGGCAGCAGCTGCCAGGACTCATCCGGGTCGATCAGCCGTGTCGGCCCGCCATGCCCGACACCGGATCGCAGAGTGGCCCGCCTGGTCAGCAGCTCGGCGGTGTTCGAGAAACTTGCGACCGCATACCCGAACCGGCCGTAGATGGTGGCTTCGGACGCCCGCAGGGTCGCCACGACCTCGCCCCGATCACGGATGTCGCGCAACTGGTGGCTCAGTAGCTCGGTGGCGACACCGCGTCGGGTGTGGGACGGCAGTACGCCGACATGGGTGACGGCGGCATGCCCGACGAGCTTGCCGCCGGGCAGGGTCAGCGAGCTGCTCGCAGAGTCCGTGGTGCCGGCCAACGTGCCGTCGACGAAGGCGCCGAACGTTCTTCCCGGTTCCAGAATTCGGCGGATCCGGCCCGCCGGCAAGCCGGACAGCCGGGGAAAGCCGACCATGGCGGCGCGAAACACGTTGAGCGCGGCCGTCAGCTCCTCCTCACTGTCGAGGACCCTGATGCCGGTGCTCATCACACGTTCACCCCGCGAGTCAGGCGCGCGTCGCGATACCGCGCGGCGAAGTGGTCGTCTCGAACCCGAGCGGTGCCCTGCACTCGCTCGCGCAGCGTCGTTGCAGTCGTGGGCCGGGGTCGCACGCGACCGCGCCGGTCCAGTTCGGGCACAACCAGCTCGGCGAAATCGCGGTAGCTGTCGGGATTGACGATGTGCAGAAGGTTGATTCCATGCGTCCCGGTGTCGGCCAACCACTGCTCCAGTTCGTCAGCCACCGAGACCGGCGTGCCGACCAGCGTGTGACTGCGTCCGAATCCGGAGGATGGCGCCAACGCCTGGCGCAGAGTCCACCGCCGGTCGGCATCGGCGAACATCGACAACAGGGAGCGGTTGGAGTCGGTCTGGTGACTGTCGATCACGCTGTCGAGATCCTGACCCGCGAAGTCGACGCCGGTGCTCGCCGAGTAGTGGGCCAGTGCACCTTCGACATCAAAATATTGTTGGTAGTCGGCAAGTTTGGCGCGGGCACCTGCGGTCGTATCGTCCACGACAACCGACAGGGCACTGATGAAGCTCAGCGAGTCCGGATCGCGACCGTAGTCAGCTGCCAGGGCCCTGATGGTCTCTACATTGCGCCGGATACCGCCGGCGTCGGCGCCGGCCACGAATATCACTTCGGCATGCTTGGCCGCGAACTGCAGACCGCGCGGCGATCCGCCGGCTTGCAGCAGCAGTGGTGTGCGCTGGGGGCTCGGCTCGGATAGATGTGCGTCCCTGACGGTGAAATACCGTCCGTTGTGGTCGATCTGGCGGACCTTGGCGGGATCGGTGTAGACGTTGCGCTCACGGTCGCGTACCACGGCCTCGTCTTCCCATGACGCCTCCCACAGTTTGTAGACGACCTCGAGGAATTCGTCGGCTCGCTCGTAGCGCTCGTCGTGGGGAATCTGTCGTTCCAGACCGAGATTTCTTGCAGCGCTGTCGAGTTGCGACGTCACGATGTTCCACGCCACCCGCCCCTCGGTCAGATGATCGAGCGTCGTGAACTTGCGCGCCAGTAGATACGGGTGCTCGTACGTCGTCGAGACCGTCACGCCGAATCCCAGGTGCGTGGTTGCCGCGGCCATGGCCGATACCAGCAGCAGCGGGTCGCTCACGGGGGACTGCGTGCCGGTGCGTAGCGAGACATCGGCGTTGCCGCCGTAGGTGTCGAGTAACCCGAGCGCGTCGGCCAGGAACAAGGTGTCGAAGCGCCCGCGGTCGAGGATCTGGGCCAGCTCGACCCAGTAGGCGATGGTGTTGTAGCGGTGGGTCTGATCTCGGGGATGACGCCACAACCCGTAGTTGACATGCGAAACCGCGTCCATCGAGAAACCGTTCAGGATGACCGGTTTGTCGACGGCGGAGTGCCGGCCCGTCACCGGGTGACGGCGGGTGTCCGCCGCGTCTGCGCCAGCAGTTCACCCCACGCGTTGAAGGCTTCGGCGTACTCGGCGGACGACCCAGACCGGCCGCCGGCCAGATCCACGAGACCCCGCGCGATGCTTCCTATTCCGATACCTGTGCGCTGCACCACCCGCACCAGCTCCCGGAACGCTTGATCGGGCGTGCAGCCACGTAACGCGACCAGGACGCCGATCGCGGTGTCGATCGTGGTGCGGGAGGTGTCCGCGGTGTGAGAGTGGATCATGCTCCGATGCTGCTTGTTCGGCAGACACAATCACAGATATTGGCGCACCGTGATTTTCCGCCGAGCAGCAGACGCGTAGGTACCCAAAAATGGCGATTTTCGGGTGCTTTGGCGTCTGCTCGCCGGAAAGCGGGGCTACATCGGGGCGTTCGCGGGCACGAATACGCCCGAGCTGTCGGCTTCTTCCTCGGCCCGGATCACGTGCACGACTGCGTTGATCAAGGCCAGGTGGGTGAACGCCTGCGGGAAGTTACCGAGATGGCGACCGGTGCGCGGCTCGATCTCCTCGGCGTACAGATGCAACGGGCTGGCGAACGACAGCAACCGCTCGCACAGGTGCTTGGCGCGGCTCACCTCGCCGATCTCGACCAGGGCCGAAACCAACCAGAACGAACAGATCGTGAACGTGCCCTCCTCGCCCGAAAGACCGTCGTCGGTCTCGTCGGTGCGGTAGCGCAGTACCAGCCCTTCCTCGCTGAGTTCGTCGGCGATTGCCAGCACGGTGGCCCGCACCCGCGGATCGTCGGGCGGGAGGAACCGCGTAAGCACGGCCAGCAACAGCGACGCGTCGAGTGCGTCGTCGCCGTACCGCTGGGTGAGCACGCCACGCGAATCGACACCGCGCGCCAGCACGTCGGCCTTGATCTCCTCGGCGATCGCTCGCCACTGTTGGGCGTAGCTCTTCTCGCCTTGCAGCTCGGCCAGCTTCGACCCGCGGTCCAATGCCACCCAGCACATGATCTTGCTCGAGGTGAAGTGCTGGGGCTCGCCCCGGACCTCCCAGATGCCGCGGTCGGGTTCCTTCCAGTGCTTGATGGCCTCCTCGACCTGATTCTTGAGCACCGGCCATAGCGCTTCGGGAATCTGCTCGCGCGACTTGGCGTGTAGGTAAACCGAATCCAGCATGGTGCCCCAGATGTCGTGCTGGCGTTGGTTGTAGGCACCGTTGCCGATACGAACGGGCCGGGAGTTGTCGTATCCCGACAGGTGATTCAGCTCCTCTTCGACGAGCGTGCGTTCACCGCCGACGGCGTACATAACCTGCAGCGGATGGCGTTCGCCGTTGTTGGCGCCGGACACATCGGCGATGAACGAGAAGAAGTCGTCGGCCTCGCGGTCCAGCCCGAGTGTGTACAGGCCCCACAGCGCGAACGTCGTATCGCGCACCCACGCGTAGCGGTAGTCCCAGTTGCGTTCACCCTGCGGGGTTTCCGGCAACGAGGTGGTCGGAGCCGCCAGGATCGCGCCGGTCGGGGAGTACGTCAGGCCCTTGAGGGTCAGTGCACTGCGCTGCAGATACGACCGCCACGGATGGTCGGGGAAATCGCCGACATTGATCCATTGCCGCCACGACTCGCTCGTCTTCCACATCTTGTCGGCGGCTTCTTCGTAGGTCTGGGGAGCCGGATGCTTCGACCAGCTCAGCGCGACGAACACGTTGTCGCCTTCGGTGAGACGCGTGCGGGCTCGTGCCTCGCGACCCTCGATGCCGATGCGCAGGTTTGTGGTGAGCCGCAGGGTCGGGTGCGAATCGGGGTTACGGGCGGCCCGCGCGATCGCCTCGCCATACGCCGGGCCGGAGTACTCCCAGTTGGCGCTGACGCGGTGGTAGTCGAAGGCCGGTTCGCAGTTCATGACGAGTTCGACGGTGCCGCTCACACAGCGCACCGTGCGCAGCAGGATGTGCTCGGCATCCCAGTCCATGGGGGTGCGGCGGTGGGTCCGAGACCGGGTCTCGATGTCATGCCACGGCCCCATCACCAACGCGTCGCGCACGATCAGCCAACCCGTATGGGTCTGCCACGTGGTCTCGAGGATCAGGCTGCCGGGCAGATAGCGCCGTGCCGCCGGGACGCTCACCCCGTAGGGGCCCAACCGGAAGTGGCCGGCGCCGCGGTCGAGGATCGCTCCGAACACGCTCGGCGAGTCCGGCCGCGGCACGCACAACCATTCCACCGACCCGGCCGACGAGATCAGGCACGTGTTCTCGCAGTCGGACAGAAAGCCGTAGTCGGCGATCGGCGGAAACGGGTTCCGCAGCGACCCACTGGCCGAGTACGGGACCGGAGCCGTCACGGTCAGCGGGGCCTCGGGCGCCTTCTGAACGGCCGCTTCGGTGGTACCGGTGGGCTCGGTGTGTTGCAGAACCATTCGGACATCATGATCTGCGGATACGTTGCTCGTCTACCCGAGTGTCACGTGTCGAAGGTTACTGACCGGCACGGGATGAATCCGGCCACGCACAAGCCATCGCATACGCTTTCGACATGGGCGCAATCCTCAGCTGGTGGGACGGCGTCGAGCTGTGGCTGACAGGCCTGCCATTCGTCGTCCAGACCGCTGTGGTGATGCCTGTGGTTTTGGCCCTCGCGTACGGTGCCGCGGTGGTGCTCGACGGTGCTCTCGGCCAAGGCACGGCAGGTGTCCGCAGATTACGGCGGGCGGGCGCCGATAAATCCGACGAACTGGCCGATGCGGTGATGACCGAATGACCGGCATGCCGCGTTCCCGCGTGACCCTTGTGCTGGTGATTCTCGTTGTCCTGGTCATCGTCATGTGGTTCCTGACCCGCTGACCCGATCGCTCGGCGGGCAGCGGCGCCAGACTCTGTTATTCTTCGCGCCATGCAAGCAGTGTCCGGCACCTCGAAGAGCCACGATGTGGCTCTTCGTGCCGTGGTTTCATGCACTGTTGCAGACGTTGACTGTTGTCGCTGACTCCAACCCGTCCGCGGTTTGGGGTTGGTAGCGCGGTCGCTGTTGCCCGAGCACCGAATCCGTACGTCTTTCCGCTGTGACGGACCACCACTGTCCGTAAATCGCTAGGAAAGGTCACCAGTGCCCACCAAGAAGCTCGATATCAGCAAGTTCTGGCGGCACGTCGCCAGGAACTCGGCCGTGCTGGCCGCTACCGGGGTGCTCGTCGTGGGGTGCGGCGGCGGATCAAGTGACGTCGCGGGAGGCGACGGCGATGCCGGCGGCGCGGAAACCACCCTGACTCTCGTCGCGTACGCGGTCCCCGAGCCGGGCTGGAGCAAGATCATCCCGGCCTTCGCGGCGACCGAAGAGGGCAAGGGCGTCGCAGTGACGACGTCCTACGGCGCCTCGGGAGACCAGTCCCGGGCCGTCGTCGACGGCAAGCCGGCCGACATCGTCAACTTCTCGGTGGAACCCGACATCGCCCGGCTCGTGAAGGCCGGCAAGGTGGCCGAGGACTGGAACGCCGGCAACACCAAGGGCATCCCGTTCGGCTCGGTTGTTTCGCTCGTGGTCCGCAAGGGCAACCCCAAGGGCATCAAGGACTGGGACGATCTGCTGCAGCCGGGCCTCGAGGTCGTGACGCCCAGCCCGTTGAGTTCGGGCTCGGCCAAATGGAACCTGCTCGCTCCGTATGCGGCCAAGAGCAACGGCGGCAAGGACGCCGCGGCGGGCATCGACTTCGTCAACAAGCTGGTGACCGAACACGTCAAGACCCGTCCGGGTTCGGGGCGGGAAGCCACCGACGTATTCCTGCAAGGCACCGGCGACGTGCTGATCAGCTACGAGAACGAGGCGATCAACGTCGAACGGCAGGGCAAGCCCGTCGAACACATCAACCCGCCGCAGACATTCAAGATCGAAAACCCGGTCGCGGTCGTCAACACCAGCGCCCACGCGGACGCAGCAAACGCGCTGAAGAACTTCCTCTACACGCCCGAAGGACAGAAGCTGTGGGCGGAAGCCGGTTTCCGGCCCGTTGACCCGGCTGTTGCCGCCGAGTTCACGGAAGATTTCCCGACGCCGGAGAAGCTGTGGACGATCGCCGAACTCGGCGGCTGGAGTGAGGTCGATCCCGCGCTGTTCGACAAGGACAACGGGACGATCACCAAGATCTACAAGCAGGCGACCGGATGACAGCTGCGGCTGAGACCGACTCAGCGTCCGCGACCGCGCCGGGAGATCGCGCTCCCGGCGCGCGTCGTGGACGCTACGGTACGACCTCGCTGCGGGTCGGCGCCGCGTCCATCTGGCTGAGCGTCATCGTGCTGCTGCCCCTGGCCGCCATTCTGTGGCAGTCGGCAGGCGGTGGCTGGGACGCCTTCTGGCTGGCGGTCACATCCAACGCGGCGATCGAGTCGTTTCGGGTGACGCTGACCATCTCGGCCGGCGTCACTATCGTCAACCTGGTCTTCGGTCTGCTGGTCGCGTGGGTGCTGACCCGCGACGACTTCCCGGGCAAGCGGATCGTCGATTCGGTCATCGACCTGCCCTTCGCGTTGCCCACGATCGTTGCCAGCCTGGTGATGTTGGCGCTCTACGGGCCGGCCAGCCCGGTCGGGCTGCATCTGCAACACACCAAGTGGGGTGTCGGGGTCGCCCTGCTGTTCGTCACACTGCCGTTCGTGGTCCGTTCGGTCCAGCCGGTGCTGCTCGAACTGGACCGCGAGGTCGAGGAGGCGGCCGCTTCGCTAGGCGCCTCCAATCAGGTGATCTTCACCAAGGTGATCCTCCCGGCTTTGTTGCCGTCGCTGCTGTCGGGCGCCGGGTTGGCGTTCTCGCGGGCGATCGGCGAGTTCGGGTCGGTCGTGCTGATCGGCGGCGCGGTTCCCGGCGAGACCGAGGTCTCGTCACAGTGGATCCGTACCCTCATCGAAAACGACGACCGCACCGGCGCCGCAGCGATATCGATCGTGCTGCTGGTCATCTCGTTTGTTGTGTTGTTCGTGTTGAGGGCGGTTGGTTCGCGGGCGGCCAAACGTGAGGAGCTTTCGGCATGACATTGTCACCGTGGGTGCGCAATCTGCTGCGGTATCTGGCGCTGGCCTACATCGCGGTACTGGTCATCGTCCCGGTGGGGCTGATCCTGTGGCGCACGTTCGCCCCCGGACTCGGCGCGTTCTTCGCCTCGGTCGGCACGCCCGCGGCCATCTCCGCACTCCAGCTGTCCCTTCTGGTGGTGGCCATCGTCGTGCCGCTGAACGTCCTGTTCGGTGTGCCCACTGCGCTTGTGTTGGCGCGCAACAAGTTCCGTGGCAAGAGTGCGTTGCAAGCGGTCATCGACCTGCCGTTCGCGGTGTCACCCGTTGTGGTCGGTGTCGCGCTGATCCTGCTCTGGGGATCGGCCGGGTTGTTCGGGTTCGTCGAGAGCAACCTCGGGTTCAAGATCATCTTCGGTTTTCCCGGCATCGTGCTGGCGAGCATCTTCGTGACGGTCCCATTTGTGATCCGCGAGGTCGAGCCTGTCCTGCACGAAATCGGCACCGACCAGGAGGAGGCCGCCGCCACCCTTGGTTCCAGTTGGTGGCAGACGTTCTGGCGGATCACCCTGCCGTCCATCCGGTGGGGGCTCACCTACGGCATCGTGCTGACCATCGCGCGCACCCTCGGGGAGTTCGGCGCGGTGATCATGGTGTCGTCGAATCTGCCTGGCACATCGCAGACCCTGACCCTGCTGGTGGCCGACCGGTACAACCGCGGCACCGCCGAATCGGTGTACGGCGCATACGCCATCTCGACCTTGCTCATGGCTGTCGCCGTGGTCGTTTTGGTGGTTCAGGTGGTTCTCGACCGGCGCCGAACCTCGGCTGAACAGTCTTAGAAGGAGTGACAGCTGTGACCCAATCGGGAACCGCCGCGATCGTGGTACGCGGCGCCAACAAGCGCTACGGCGACTTCGCCGCGTTGGACAACATCGACTTCGAGGTGCCTGCGGGCTCGCTGACCGCCCTGCTCGGGCCGAGCGGCTCCGGCAAGTCGACACTGCTGCGGGCAATCGCCGGCCTCGACCAGCCCGATACCGGCACCGTCACCATCAACGGCCGCGACGTGACGGGGGTCCCGCCGCAGCGGCGTGGCATCGGGTTCGTGTTCCAGCACTACGCCGCGTTCAAACACCTCTCGGTGCGCGACAACGTGGCCTTCGGTCTCAAAATCCGCAAACGCCCGAAGGCCGAGATCAACGAAAGAGTCGACAACCTACTGGAGGTGGTGGGGCTCAGCGGTTTTCAGACGCGCTACCCCAACCAACTCTCCGGCGGCCAGCGTCAGCGAATGGCATTGGCCCGCGCGCTCGCCGTCGACCCGCAGGTGCTCCTGCTCGACGAACCGTTCGGCGCGCTCGACGCGAAGGTCCGTGACGACCTGCGCACCTGGCTGCGCCGCCTGCACGACGAGGTTCACGTCACGACGGTGCTCGTCACGCATGACCAGGCCGAGGCACTCGACGTCGCCGATCGCATCGCGGTGCTCAACAAGGGACGTATCGAGCAGGTCGGATCACCCACGCAGGTCTATGACGAGCCGGCCAACGCGTTCGTCATGTCCTTCCTGGGTGCGGTTTCGGAACTGAACGGGATCCTGGTGCGCCCCCACGATATTCGCGTCGGCCGTAATCCGGAGATGTCGATCGCGGCGGGCGACGGCACCGCGGAGGTGACCGGAGTGCTGCGCGCCACGATCGACCGCATCGTGATGCTGGGCTTCGAGGTCCGCGTCGAGCTGATCAGTGCGACGAACAATGCGCCGTTCACCGCACAGATCACCCGCGGCGATGCCGAGGCGCTCGGGCTCAAGGAAGGCGACGCCGTCTACGTAAGGGCCACGCGCGTGCCGCAGATCGCCGGCGACGTCCAAGTGGTGGTGCGCACCGACGAAGACGAGGCATTGACGACCACCTGACGACTTTCCTCAGGCGAGGGCGAGGAACAGTTTCTCCAATTCGGATACGTCGATAGGTTCGGCGCCCTCGGCACGTTCGTCGGTGATGCACTCGCGCAGCCCCGTGGCGATGATCTTGAATCCGGCACGGTCCAGTGCCCGCGACACCGCGGCGAGCTGTGTGACAACGTCTTTGCAGTCGCGGCCCTGCTCGATCATCGAGATGACGCCCGCGAGTTGTCCCTGTGCTCGCCGAAGCCGATTGAGAACAGCGGAGATGGCCTCCTCGTCACCGACCATGGTGTCCGCCTTTCGTAGTCGTAGTCGTGGTTGACCGGATCGTACCCGCGGGGGTATCCCGAGCCGTCATGTCGCGGGAGCGGGTGGGCCGAACAGGCGCTGCACGGGACACCACTCGTAGCGCCTGCACACGAAGTAATAGAACGCGCCGAGCACGGTCGCGGCACCGGCGACCAACCCGACGACAGGATGAAATTCCTCCGCCAGGATGATCGAGGCCATCGCCAACACAAACCAGCCGAACGCCCGGCGCAGCGTGTCAGGATCGACGCGTGTGGTCAGCCGTGCGCCGACGATACTTCCCGCGACGGCGGCAACCGTGACCACTGCGGCAAGCGTCCAATCGATCGATACGGTGCTCAATTGCCCGGCGAGGCCGGCGAACGAGTTCATGGCGATGACGATCAACGAGGTGCCCACCGCGATGGGCATCGGCAGCCCGCCGAGGAGGGCGAGCGCGGGCACCACGACGAATCCGCCTCCCGCGCCGAGAGTTCCGGTCACCATGCCGACAACCAAGCCCATCAGCAAAGTCTTGACCGCGGGCGCCCGTACGGGCGCCGTGCATGCCGGGCGACGGTTGAGCATGGCCACGGCGGTTGCGATCATCACGACGGCGAAGGCGGTCATCAGCACCGAGCCGGGCAGGAGATGCCCGACCAGTCCGCCCGCATACGCCCCGGCCATGCCGGCCACGCCGAACAACAGACCCGCGCGCCACTGCACGTGGCCGGCCCGCGCGTGGGAGACGGCGCCGATGATGCTGGTGATCCCCACGACCAGCAACGATGTGGTGATCGCCTGCCTGGCGTCCAGGCCGGCCACGTACGCCAGCAGCGGCACGGTGAGGATCGAGCCGCCCCCGCCGAGCAGGCCGAGGGACACTCCGACCAGAACCGCCAGCGGCAGGGTCAACGCGAGCATGGTGTCAGCCGCCCTTGGTGGCAAGCTGCGAAACGATCGACGTTGCGTCGCAAACCGATCCGCGGTTGTACGGCAGCCGCGCCAGCAGCATGCCCATCGCGCACGTGTTCGTCAGGGCAGCGGTGGTCAAACCGGCACCGATGCCGGCGGCCACCCATTTCATCTTCGGTCTCACCACGCTGCCGAGCAGGCTCGCCAACACGACCGATCCGGCCACCAGCCGGACCTGGCGTTCCAGATCCCAGCGCTGAGCGCCGTGCCGAACGTCGAATCCGCCGCTCTGCCATGCGGTCATGCCGCCCTGCAGAATTCGTACGTTGGTCAAGCCGGCCGCGTGGAGAGCAGCCCCGGCGGCCGCGGCGCGCTGTCCCGATCGGCACACCAGCACGACATCCTCATCGAGGTGACGAGCGATCTCATCCCGATGCTCCCGCAGCAGATCCAGCGGCACGTTGTAGGCGCCGGGGATGTGTGCTGACTCGAACTCGGCCGGTGTGCGGACGTCGATCAGGCGTGGACCGCCGTTCGAGGACTGCAACTCGCGCAGCTCGGCGCAGTGAATGGTGGGGGAGACGGACATGGTCACGCGAGGCCCTTGAGCATGAGATTCCAATACATGAACGGCAATCCGTACTTCTTCAGGTACCAGTAGGCACGGTGTGGTTTGACGGGATCGAGGACGGGTAGTGACGGCTGCAGCTGCATCGAGTAGTCGAACTCGGCAAGCAGCATGTCCTTCGACGAGGTGACGATGGGGCAGGACGCGTAGCCGTCATACGATGCCGGCAGCGGGCGACCCGCGAGGACTGCATCCAGGTTGTCCACCACAACCGGTGCTTGTTTGCGAATGGCCGCACCGGTTTTCGAGTTGGGTGACGATCCGGCATCGCCGAGCGCGAACACGTTCGGGTAGCGGACGTGTTGCATGGTGTGCTTGTCGATATCGACGTAGCCGTTCGCATCCCCCGTGGACAACGGGCTTGCCTTCACCCAGTCGGGTGCCGACTGGTGCGGGACGACGTGAAGCAGGTCGTAGGGCAACGTGATGTCGGCGCCGTCGTCAGTGACGGCGCCTATCACCGCCTTCCGGCTCGCGGAGTCGAGCTGACGTAGCTCGGAGCCGGTATGTAACTGGATGCCGTAATCGGCGATGACGGCCTCCAAATTGGTGGCGATGGCGGGGATACCGAAGATCCGTGGCGTCGGGACCACGAGGTGCACGTCGATATCGTCAAGGACGCCTTTCCTGCGCCAGTAGTCGCAGGCCAGGTAGGCGATTTTCTGCGGTGCCCCGGCACATTTGATCGGCCCCGACGGCATGGTGAACACCGCGGTACCCGACGTGGTGTTCCGGATGAAGTCCCACGTACGCGGGGCGAGATCGACACGGTAGTTCGACGAAACGCCGTCCTCGCCCAAGGTGTCTTCCAGGCCGTCGGTCCGGTGCCAATCGAGTTGGACGCCGGGGCACACCACCAGCACGTCGTAGGAGTACCTCGAACCGTCTGTGCACGTTACGGTATCGGACTCCGGGTTAACCTGTGCCACAGCGTTCTTGATCCACGCCGCGCTTTTCGGCATCACCGACGACTCGGTCCGGCCGGTCTGCGCTGCACGGGCCTGCCCACCACCGACGAGCGTCCATAACGGCTGGTAGTAGTGCATGCCGGACGGTTCGATGACCGCGACATCGGTATGGCCGTTGCGCAGTAGCCGCGCCGCGACGGTGATGCCTGCGGTGCCGCCACCGATGATCAGAATTTCGTGTTTCGTTGCGTTGCTCATCTGTCGGATCCCGTCCCTCAGGCCGTCTGAGTGCTCGCGGCCCAGGCGTTGTAGCCGCCCAGGATGTCACTGACGTCGGTAAATCCCCGCTCGCGCAACAGGCTCGCGGCGACCGAAGATCGGTATCCGCCTGCACAGTAGACGACCGTCGGACGGTTGGCGTCGAGTTCGGTGACCCGGTCCGGCAGTTGGCCGACGGGGATGTTGACCGCGCCCGGGACCATTCCGGCCGCCGCCTCACCGGGGTTGCGCACGTCGAGGATCTGCAGGTCGGCGACCTCGGCGGATCGCTGCGCGAAGGCCTCGGCGGTGAGCCGCGATGCCACCTGCACCTGGTCGCGATGTTCGAACATCGTCTGCTCGGGTGCGGCGAGGTAACCGCTGACACGGTCGAATCCGATGCGGGCCAAGCGATTCTTGCCCTCCAACTCCTCCCCGGCCTCGGTGACCAGGACGATGTCGGCGTCAGGTTTGACCACCGACCCGGCGAATTCGGCATAGCGCCCCGCCAGGCCGATGTTGATGGCGCCCCGCAGGTGGCCCTGGGCGAACTCCTCCGGGCTGCGGCCGTCGATCAGCACGGCGCCGCCGGCAAGTGCCGTGGCCGCTTGGTCGTAATCCATCGGCTGTGGCATGGCCGTTTCGTCGAGCAGTTCCCGATCCTTGCGGTTGAGGACCGCGTCGTGGACGAAATAGCTTGGGGCAGGCGGTTGTCCCGCGGTGACAAGGTCGACGAACGATTCTTTGTCGGCGGCCCGCAGCGCGTAGTTCGTGCGTTTCTGGTCACCGATGGTTGACCACAGTTCGGTGGAGAGGTTCTTGCCGCACGCCGAGCCTGCGCCGTGCGCGGGATACACCCTGGTGGCGTCGGGCAGTGTCATCAGCTTGTCGCGCAGGGAGTGATAGAGCTTGTCGGCGAGTTCGTCTCGCGTGAATCCGATGGACGCCAACAAATCCGGCCGGCCGACATCGCCGATGAACAGGGTGTCGCCGGTCAGCACGCCGTAGGGGACCGCGTCGTCGGCACGCTCGTACACCACGATGCTCATCGATTCCGGTGTGTGGCCGGGGGTGTGGCGGAACTCCAGCCTCACCTCGCCGAGCGAATACCGCTGTCCGTCGTCGACTCCCATGAAGTCGAACTCGGGTTGTGCGACCGAGGAGTACACGATCTTCGCGCCGCTCGCCTCGGCGAGCTCAAGGTGGCCCGACACGAAGTCGGCGTGGAAGTGAGTCTCGATGACGAGCTCGATCCGGAGGCCGAGTTCCTCGGCGTCCGCCAGATACTCGGCGACGTCGCGTTGCGGGTCGACAACCACCGCGCGGCCCGTCGTTTCATCGCCGATCAGGTACGACGCGTGTGACAGACACTCCAGGTAGTACTGGATGAACTTCATTGTTCGGCTCCTCGGCTCGGTTCTTGATACCCCTGGGGGTATATCTACGAATCCAAATATACCCCCACGGGTATGTGGGTCAAGGTGGTGTGATGTGACCTTGGTCCCTGGCGTCGAGTTCTATGTCAGGGTCGTCAAAAGCTGCCGCGACACGACAGAGCACAGCCCTGGCGTTGAGTTCGACGCCAGGGCTGCGTGAAGAAAGGAATGCCCCGAGGGCTACGCGGCAAAGCCGGCGCTACGCGCGGCGAGTGCCTCTTCATAGCGGTCGAGCACCGTCGCCGCCACCAATCGGTGCGGGCCGAGCGGTTCGGCCACCGGAATGCCTTGGCTGCCTGCGTAGTCGGCGACTCGGTCGGTGATGCGGCCGTGGGCGAGGAACCACGGCGCGATCACGAAGTGCTCGGCGCCGCTGGCGCGCAACTGCTCGACGGCCTCGGGCACCGACGGAGTCTGACCGGTCGCGAACGCGACCTGCACCCCGGCCCACCGAGTGCCCTCGGCCAAGCTGCCCGCGAGCGTGGCAGTGCGGGCGTTGGCCGCCGCATGCGACGAGCCCACCCCGGTCAGCACCACGCCGAGCCCGGCATCGAAACGTGAGACTCCCAGTGCGGCAAGGCGTTCCCGCACCACCTGAAGCAGTCGCGGATCTTCGCCGAGCACGGCGGCCTGGTGTACGTCGGCGCCGGACCGGGCGATAAGGCCGGGGATGTCGGTACGGGCGTGAAACGCGCTGGCCAACAGCAGCGGTGTCACCACCGAGCCGGGCGCGACGTCCGCCAGGACGTCGGCCAGGTTCGGCGAATTCTGCTCACAGAACGCCACCCGGACATCGGTGTCGGGCAGCAGGCGGCGCAGATGGCCGGCGATTGCATGCGCATTCGCCGACGAACGCGGATCCGCGCTGCCGTGTGCGGTGAGCACGAGCGTCACAGCAACCTCACGAGGCGTGCAGCCCGCATTCCGTCTTGGACTGGCCGGCCCAACGACCGCTGCGCGGATCGGCGCCCGCGAGCGGCTTGGTCGTGCACGGTGCGCAGCCGATGGACGGGTACCCTTCGTAGACAAGGGGATTGACGAGGATGCCGTTGGCATCGATGTAGGCCTGCATGTCGTCGTCGGACCACGCCGCGATCGGGTTGATCTTCACGAGGCCGAACGCGTTGTCCCAGCTGATCAACGGCGCGTTCGCGCGGGTCGGCGCCTCGACCCGGCGGATACCGGTCACCCAGGCTTTGTAGCCGCTGAGGGCCTTGCTCAGCGGCTCGACCTTGCGCAGCCGGCAGCATTCGCCGGCGTTGCGTGCGAACAGATCCTTGCCGAGTAATGCGTCCTGCTCGGCGACACTGCGCTCGGGCCTCACGTTCACCACGTTGATGTCGTAGACCGCCTCCACGGCGTCACGCGTCCCGATCGTCTCGGCGAAGTGATAGCCGGTGTCGAGAAACAGCACGTCGACACCGGGGCGCACCTTGGCCGCCATCTCCACGAGCACCGCGTCCTGCATGTTCGAGGCCACCACATAGTTTCCACGGAAGTGCTCGTCGGTCCAGCGCAGCAGCTCCTCCGCGCTCGCGCCGGCGAGTTCCTCAGCGCCCCGTTCGGCCAGTTCGCGTAGCTCGGACTCCATCATCGTCGTCAAAGCACTCACCTCAAATCAGCTTCGTCGGCCCGTACGGCCCACTGGGCGAAACGCTCACCGGACTCGCGTTGTTTCACGAAGTTGCGAACAACCCGGTCGATGTAGTCGCCGAGCTCAGTGGAGAGCACCTTGTGCTGGCGCAGCTTGCGGCCGAACCCGCTGTCCAGGCCGAGGCTGCCGCCCAGGTGCACCTGGAAACCTTCGACCGGCCCGTCACCGTCATCGATCATCTGGCCCTTGAAGCCGATGTCGGCGACCTGGATTCGCGCGCACGAGTTCGGGCAGCCGTTGATGTTCACGGTGATCGGCACGTCGAGCTGCGCGTTGATGTCCTCGAGCCGCTTCTCCAGATCGGGGACCAGCGACTGAGCGCGCTTGCGGGTCTCGGCGAAGCTCAGTTTGCAGAACTCGATGCCGGTGCATGCCATCAGGTTGCGTCGCCAATGCGATGGCTGCGAAGGCAAGCCGAGCGCGTCCAAGCCGTCGCGCAGCTCGTCGAGCTTCTCGTCGGGGACATCCAGGATGATCAGCTTCTGGTACGGCGTGAAGCGGATCCGGTCCGAACCCGCCGCCTCGGCGAGGTCGGCGACCTTGCTCAGGATGGTGCCCGAGACCCGGCCCGCGATCGGCGCGACACCGACGGCGTTCAGCCCGTTCTTGAGGCGCTGCACGCCGACGTGATCGATCGGACGGGCCACCGGCTCGGGGGCAGGTCCGTCGATCAGGGGACGCTTCAGATACTCGGTCTCGAGAACCTCACGGAATTTTTCGGTGCCCCAGTCCTTGACCAGGAACTTCAGCCGGGCCTTGGACCGCAGGCGGCGATAGCCGTAGTCGCGGAAGATGCTGACGACGCCCTCCCACACCTCGGGCACCTCATCGAGCGGCACCCACGTGCCCAGCCGCTGGCCGAGCATCGGGTTGGTGGACAGGCCACCGCCGACCCACAGGTCGAAACCGGGTCCGTGCTCGGGGTGGTTGACCCCGATGAACGCGACGTCGTTGACCTCGTGAACGACGTCCTGCAGGCCCGAGATCGCGGTCTTGAACTTGCGCGGCAGGTTGGAGTACTCCTTCTTGCCGATGTAGCGCCGCACGATCTCGTCGATCGCCGGGGTGCCGTCGATCACCTCGTCGAGGGATTCTCCGGCGAGTGGCGAGCCGAGCACGACGCGCGGGCAGTCGCCGCACGCCTCGGTCGTCTGCAGCCCGACGGCGTCAAGGCGCTTCCAGATCTCCGGCATGTCCTCGACCCGGATCCAGTGGTACTGGACGTTCTCGCGGTCGGAGATGTCGGCGGTGTCGCGCGCGAACTCGGTAGAGATGCCGCCGAGCGTGCGAAGCGCCGCGACCGAGAGCGCACCGCCGTCGCAGCGCACCCGCAGCATGAAGTACGAGTCCTCGAGCATGTCGGTGTTCTCGTCACCGGTCCAGGTGCCGTCGTAACCGGGCTTGCGCTGGGTGTAGAGGCCCCACCAGCGGAAACGGCCGCGCAGGTCACCCTTGTCGATGCTCTCGAAGCCGTTCTTGGCGTAGATGTTCTCGATGCGGTCCCGGACGTTGAGCGGGTTGTCGTCCTTCTTGGCCTGCTCGTTGGGGTTGAGCGGCTCGCGATAGCCCAGAGCCCACTGTCCTTCGCCGCGCGGACGCTTGGCGGGACGCGCGGCTTTGGCCGGTGCCTTGGGGGTTGTCACTGTAGGTGCTCCTTCGCGGAGGAGCTGGCTTTAGGCCGCGCTGTTCACCGGTGGCTGTCCGGCGGCGCAGATCCGGCGGCCAGCTGGAAGTACAGGTGGGCAGGTCTACGGGATCAAGGCAGACAGCAACAGCTACAAACACGCTTGAAATCGACATGCCGCCGAGCCACCAGCGAAACGCGGGTGGTGCTGTTGTTGGCGGAAGTCACGCGGCCATTGTGCCACGATTGTCCCCATACCTTCTAACCGGGCCATATTTGCGCTCACGGTGAGCAAAAGTCGCCGCTGGACAGTCTGGGAAAATCGTTACATGACCACCCGGACCGCGCCGTCAGGCCAGCCCGATCTGGCGCCCACTGGGACACGCTCTTCACACGAGCGCTCATCGGCGGGACGACCGTTCGGCATCTACATCCACGTGCCGTTCTGCGCCACCCGCTGCGGCTACTGCGACTTCAACACGTACACACCCACCGAACTCGGCGGATCGAACCCCGAGGGCTGGATGGCCGCACTGCGCGTCGAGCTGGGGCTGGCCGCGGCACGGGTGGGGGCGGTGCCGGTGCAGACCGTGTTCGTCGGCGGCGGAACGCCCTCGCTGCTCGGCAGTGCCGGGTTGGGCGCCGTCCTTGGCGCCGTCCGCGACAACTTCGACCTGGCCGCCGGTGCCGAGGTGACCACCGAGGCCAACCCTGAATCCACCTCGCCGGAGTTCTTCGCGGCGCTGCGCGAGGCCGGCTATACCCGGCTCTCGCTCGGGATGCAGTCGGTGGCACCGCATGTGTTGGCGGTGCTGGACCGCACCCACTCACCGGGCCGTGCGCCGGCCGCCGCGGCAGAGGCCAGGGACGCGGGCTTCGAGCACGTCAACATCGACTTGATCTACGGCACACCGGGAGAGTCCGACGACGATCTGCGGCGTTCGGTCGACGCCGCGGTGCACGCCGGCGTCGATCACGTATCCGGCTACGCCCTGGTGGTGGAGGACGGCACTGCACTGGCTCGGCGGGTGCGCCGCGGCGAGATCGCCGCACCCGACGACGACGTTCATGCGCATCGTTACGAGTTGCTGGATACGCAACTCTCGGACGCGGGGTTCGAGTGGTACGAGGTGTCGAACTGGAGCCGTCCCGGCGGTGAGTGCCGGCACAACCTCGGCTACTGGGACGGCGGCGAATGGTGGGGCGCCGGTCCCGGCGCGCACGGGTTCCTCGGAGCGACCAGATGGTGGAACATCAAGCACCCCAACGCCTATGCGCAAACGTTGGCCGACGGACAGTTACCGGTCGCCGATTTCGAAGAGCTCGACCCGCAGGCGCGCCACCTCGAGGACGTGATGCTGCGCCTGCGGCTGCGGCGCGGGTTGGCCTGCGGAGATCTCACCGCTGCCGAGCGCGCCCGCCTGGCCGGTCTGGTGGCCGACGGCTTGGTCGATGCGGCCGGCGAGCGCGTTGTGCTCACCGACCGGGGGCGGTTGCTGGCCGATGGTGTGGTGCGCACCTTGCTGGATTAACGGGGATCACACCGCGCACGACGGTGTAGTGCGCCTGGTTTACCTAGGTTAGGCTACATTTACTTCCCGTGACGAAGGTCAGTATCGAGACGAGTTCCGACAACGCCGAGTCGATCGAGCTTTCGCTGCCGACCGGTATGAACCCCGTTGACCTGGTGGCTGAACTGGCCCGGGTGCTGCCCGAGCGCGACGGCGAGGACTACGTCGTCTACGAGCGCGACGGCGAGTGGACGCTGGCACTGGGTGTGCGGGCCGTCGTCGAACTCGATTCCGACGAGCTGCGGGTGATTCAGGACGGCGTGGTGCAGCGGCAGGCGTGGACCGGGCGCCCTGGCGCCGCACTCGGTGAGGCCGTCGACCGGTTGCTGTTGGAAACCGACCGGCTGTTCGGGTGGGTGGCATTCGAGTTCGGCACCTACCGCTTCGGATTGCAGGCGCGACTGCAGCCGGGCACTCCGCTGGCCCGCATCCTCTGGCCCCGTACACAATTCGTGGTGTCGGAGGGTCGGATCACGTCGATCGGTGCCGACGACCGCCAGACCGAGGCGCTGCGCGCGGTCCTCGACAACGGCGTGAGCACGACACCGGCGGCCACTGCGGTCGACGTCCGAGAGGACTCGTCCAATTACCGCGACCGGGTCGCTGCGGCCATCGGCGAAATCAACAGCGGTCAATACCAGAAAGTGATTCTGTCGCGGCGCTTCGATGTGCCCTTCGCCGTGGACTTCCCGGCCACCTACCGCGTTGGCCGGCACAACAACACTCCGGCCCGCTCATTCCTGCTGCACCTCAGCGGAATACGGGCGCTGGGCTACAGTCCCGAACTGGTCGCCGCGGTACGTGCCGACGGCACCGTGTTGACCGAACCCCTGGCCGGCACCCGCGCCCTTGGACGTGGCGCCGACAACGACCGGGCTGCCCGCGACGACCTCGAGTCGAACCCGAAAGAGATTGTCGAGCACGCTATTTCGGTCCGTACATCGGTGTCGGAGATCGCCGAGGTGGCCGAGCCGGGCACCGCGGTGGTGCTGGACTTCATGACCGTGCGCGAGCGCGGCAGCGTGCAGCATCTCGGGTCGACCGTCGGCGGGCGGCTGCAGCGCTCGATGGACCGCATGGACGCGCTGGAGACCCTGTTCCCGGCCGTCACCGCCTCGGGCATTCCCAAGGCCGAGAGCGTCGACGCGATCCTGCGACTCGACGAGGCGCCCCGCGGCCTGTATTCCGGTGCGGTAGTGGCTTTCTCGGCTGACGGCGGCATGGATGCGGCTTTGACGCTGCGCGCCTGCTACGAGGCCGACGGCAAGACCTGGCTGCGGGCCGGTGCCGGCATCATCGGCGACTCGACCCCTGACCGGGAGTTCGAGGAGACCTGCGAGAAGCTCACGACTCTCGCGCCGCACCTGGTACCGCGAGCCTGAGTTTTACCGCGGTGTGCCGAGCCCGGGCGCCACTCTGGCGTGACAATCGGCAGCGTGGCCGCACCGTCACAGCCGCAGCAACTGGAAGCTGTAGACGACGATCCAGGATGCCCAGCCAAGCCAGCCGATGAGGCCGATCGGCGCGATGCGGCTCGCGCCGCCGGCGTTGTACGGGCTGGCGGCCGACGATATGAACAACAGGGCCGCGCTCGCGTAACCGAGCCATGCGTGCCACGGCGCGATGAATCCGGTGTCAGCTCCCGCGGCGGTGAAACCAAGCAGTGCGATCGCCAGAAACACCTGGTTGAAGCCGAACAGCACATTGCTCAGGCCCCACAGCCCCGCCGTCGCACTCCGATCCTGACTCGCGGCCGCGGCCATGCCGAAGCGCAGTGCCTCCACGCAGCTGAAGGTCGCGTTCTGCATGATCACTCCGGCGAAGCCCACCAAAGCCCACGCTCTGGCATCACCACCGCCATCCCACAGCACCGCGAGTAGCCCGGCGGCGAACACCGTCGTGAACAGCCACATCGCCGGGGCCAGTACCGACGGCTTCTTCAAAGCGTCGCCGACCGTGGCGAATGACTCTGTCACGTCGCCAATGTTTTTGCCCGCCACCGGCATCGGCAGTCCGCCGCGCACGTAGATGAGGTTGACGACGACCGCGACGAGGACGAACCCGATGCCGCCGAGACCCGCCGCAACGGTGAATTCCATGTCGACCCCCAAATTAGATTTACACTCCTTATATTGAATGATCATCGACACAAATGGAAGGCGGTCATGGCTGAAAGGCGTCGTTACGACTCACTGCGGCGGCTTGCGAAGGCCAAGCAGACGCGGGCCGAAATCGCGGACGCGGCCCGGCGGCTGTTCGTCACGCGGGGCTGGGCGACGACGACCGTGCGCGATGTCGCGCGGGCGGCCGAGGTGTCCGTGCCCACCGTGTACGCGGCGTATCAGAACAAGGCCGGCCTGCTGTGGGCGCTGGTCGACGCCGCGGATCTGTCGGCCGGCTTACCGCAGATGCTCGATGAACTGGAGTCCGGCGCGACCCCGGAGGCACATCTGGCCGCGATGGCCGGATACGACCGGCGGCTGTTCGAGCGGGCCGGCGACCTCATCGCTCTCATCCGCGACGCGGGCCGGACCGAGCCCGACCTGGCGGTCCTTTACCGCCAAGCCCGCCAGGCCGCAGACCAGACCCGCATCCAGGTGTTCTCCGGATGGCCCGACGGCACGCTAGGCGCCGGCCTGGACGTGGCGGAGGCCGTCGATATCTACGCCGCCCTGTGCAACATCGACGTCTACGCGACGCTGACGGTTGAACGCGGCTGGCCGCCCGACCGCGTCGAGCGCTGGTGGAGCGAAGCGCTCGCGCGCGAACTCATCGGTCGGTGAGCTGGCGCAGGATCGCCTTCTTGTCGATCTTGCCGACCGCGGTCGTCGGCAGGCTCGGAACCGGGACCAGGACGTCCGGCTTCGCATGTGCCGCGACACCGCGCTGCTCCAGATGCGTGTGTAGCTCGGCGAGCGTCACCGGCGGACCGGAGAAAACGACGACCGCACAGACCTTTTCGCCCAAGAACTCGTCGGGCAGCGGCACTGCGGCCGCCGACCAGACCGACGGATGCGTCAGCAGGTGCTCTTCCAGATCGAGCGCCGACACGTTCTCGCCGCCACGCACGATCACGTCTTTGACCCGGCCGGTCACTTCGATGTAGCCGGCCAGCGGACCGTCGGCGAACCGCCGGACGCGATCACCGCTGCGGTAGAACCCGTCCGGGCTGAACGAGCGCTCGTTGGCGCTCTCGGCGTTGAAGTAGCCGTTGATCGTGTACGGCCCGCGCACCAGAAGCTCGCCCTCGGCGCCGGGCGCGACCTCGTTGCCTTCGTCGTCGACGATGCGGATCTCGTCATCGGCCGACAATGGCCTGCCCTGCGTCGATTCGAGCACCTCGGCCGGATCGCCGATCCGGGTGTAGTTGAGCAGGCCCTCGGCCATCCCGAACACCTGCTGCAGACCCGGTGTCAACGCGGTACGGACGAGCCTGGCGTCCGGTGCGGCCAGTTTGGCGCCGCCGACTTGCAGCAGCCGTAGCGACTTGGGTGCCAGCGGCTCCCAGTCGCACGCCTGCGCCCACAACTTGGCGAGCGCGGGAACCAGGGCGGTCACGGTGACGCCGTGGCGGTCGATGGCCGCGAACGCCGATTCCGGGCTCGGGTCGGCGGTGAACACTGTGGTGGCGCCGACGCTCAACGCCCCGAGTAGGCCCGGGCAGGCGAGCGGGAAGTTGTGGGCCGCGGGCAGTGCGACGAGATACACGTCGTCGCCGGTCAGCTCGCACAACGCGGCGCTTGCGGTGCAGTTGTAGACGTAGTCCTGGTGCGTGCGGGGGATCAGCTTCGGCGCACCGGTGGTGCCGCCGGACACCAGGAGCAGTGCCGGCGACGCCGGATCGAGAGCGATTACGGGCGGCACGTCCGACGATTCACGAAACACCGCCGACCAGGAAAGGAATTCGGCGGGTTCACCGTCGACGAGCACGTGGCGCACACCGGGGTGCGACTTGACGAGCGCGCGCGCCATCTCCCGATAGTCGAATCCGCCCGCCGTATCGGCGATGACCAACCCTACGGCGTCGCCGACGTCGACGAAGTGCGTGAGCTCGGCGAGCCGATGGCCCGGCAGGCACATGATGGGGATTGCTCCGGCGCGCAGCAGGCCGAACAACGCGACGGCGAACTCCGACGAGTTGGGCAGTTGCACGAGCACACGGTCACCGGGCCGGATCCCGAGGCCTGCGATTCCGGCGGCGGCGCGGTCGGCGAGGGCGTCCAATTCGGCGTAGCTGTAAGACGTCCCGGCATCGGCGACGGCGACGCGATCCGGCCACTCCGCGGCGGCGTCGCGCAGCACCGAATCAAGTAGCCGGTCGGTCCAATACCCCGCCGTCCGGTAGGCCTCGGCACGCTCGGCCGGGCAAGGCGTGAATCCCTGCAGCAATGTCGACTGAGCTGCGGATTCGGATGGCTGGGGAGTGGTCAGAGTCACGACGAGGCACCTCGGGGTAGGCGTATTCGGTCACCCGAATATAGGGTAGCCTCCACGAAGTTAGGACAGCCTGTGCTAATCGTTCGGGAGGCCATTGTGGGCGACGTCGCCGTTGCGAATTCGCAGACCATCAGGGAGGCGGTGGCCGACCTTCTCGGTGTGGACGGCAACGCCGTCGATCCCGACGCCGATCTGATCGGTCAGGGCCTTGACTCCATTCGCATGATGTCACTTGCGGGCCGCTGGCGTCGACAGGGAATCGACATCGATTTCGCGTCGCTGGCCGCGACACCGACGGTGTCGGCGTGGGCCGAGCTGGTGGCCGCACGCACGGCGGCCTCGAATCCCGTTGCTGCCCAGTATGATTCGCCGCACCCGACACGTGATTCCGGTGCCGACCCTGATGCCGGGGAACCCTTCCCGCTGGCGCCGATGCAGCACGCGATGTGGGTCGGGCGCGAAGGCGATCAGCAACTCGGCGGGGTGGCCGGCCACCTTTATGTGGAATTCGACGGCGACGGCGTGGATCCCGAGCGTCTGCAGCGTGCGGCCACGGCGCTCGCCGAACGGCATCCGATGCTGCGGGTCGAGTTCCTGCCGGACGGCACGCAGCGCATCGCCGCGCCGGCTCGCCAGTATCCCGTCACGGTCGAAGACCTGCGCGACGCGTCGCCCGACCAGGTCGCCGAGCGGCTGTCGGTGATCGAGCGCGCCAAGTCCCACCAGCAACTGCACGGTGAGGTTTTCGAACTCACCCTGTCGCTGCTGCCGGGCGGTGCCACCCGGCTGCACGTCGACCTCGAGATGCAGGCCGCGGACGCCATGAGCTATCGCACCCTGATGGCCGATCTGGCCGCGCTGTACAACGGAGCGCAACTGCCGCCCCTCGGCTACACCTACCGCGAATACCGGCTGACGTCTCCGGAGGCGTCCGCCGCGCACGAGGCCGACCGGAAGTGGTGGGCCGAGCGGATCGCCGACCTGCCCGACCCGCCGAGGCTGCCGGTGGTGCCCGTCGCCGAACAGGCCGACCCACACCACACCACGCGTCGCCACCACTGGCTGGATCCCGAGACCCGCGACGCGCTGTACGCCGCGGCACGCAAGCGGGGTATCACCCCGGCGATGGCGCTCGCGGCATCGTTCGCCGACGCCCTGGCCGGCTGGTCGGCCGATTCCCGGTTCCTGCTCAACGTGCCGCTGTTCGGCCGCGAGCAGCGCCACCCCGACGTCGACAAGCTCGTCGGAGACTTCACATCGTCGCTGCTGCTCGGCATCGATCTGGGCGGCACCGCAAACGCGACCGAGCGCGCCAGGGCCGTGCAGGAGACGTTCCACGCCGCCGCGGGACATGCGAACTACCCGGGGTTGTCGGTGTTGCGCGACCTCGGCCGTCATCGCGGCACCCAGGTGCTGGCCCCGGTGGTCTACACGAGCGCGCTGGGCCTGGGCGAGCTGTTCGCGGCCGAGGTCACCGAAACCTTCGGCAAGCCCGTCTGGATCAACTCGCAGGGCCCGCAGGTCCTGCTCGACGCGCAGGTCACCGAATTCGACGGCGGCGTGCTGGTGAACTGGGATGTGCGCGAGGACGCGTTCCGGCCCGGGGTGATCGACGCGATGTTCGCGCGCCACATCGCCGAGTTGCGCAGGCTCGCCACCGACGACACGTCATGGGAGGCGCCGTCGCTGCCGCTGCTGAGCGCATCGCAGCGCGCAGTGCGGGACGCGGCGAACGCGCGGACCGCCGCGCCGACCGGCTATGCGCTGCACGAGGGATTCTTCGCCCAGGCCGCGGCCCGGCCGGATGCCGTTGCGGTGATCGGGTCGGCCGGTGAGCTGACCTATGCCCAGCTGCGTGAGCAGGTGCTCGCCGTCGCGGCCGCGCTGCGGGTCGCCGGTATCCGCACCGGTGAGAGTGTCGCGGTGATGGGCCCCAAGGGGCCCGACCAGATCACCGCGCTGCTCGCGATCCTGGCCGCCGGTGCGGTCTACGTACCGGTCGGTGTCGATCAGCCCGCCGAGCGGGCCGAGCGGATGCTGAAGAACGGCGACGTCCGGATGGCGCTGTTCTGCGGCGACGGGCCGCCCACCTGGTTGCCCGCACTGACCGTTGCCGAGGCCATCCGCGTCGGCTCGCGCGCCGACGAAATCGAGCCGGCGGCAACCGATCCCAACGAGCTGGCCTACATCTTGTTCACATCGGGTTCCACCGGCGAGCCCAAGGGCGTCGAGGTCACCCACGACGCCGCGATGAACACCATCGAAGCGCTCAACGGATACTTCGATGTCGGCCCGGCCGACAGGGTGCTGGCGCTGTCGCATCTGGAATGCGACCTGTCGGTGCTCGATGTGTTCGGCACGCTGACGGCCGGTGCGGCGATCGTGGTCGTCGACGAACGTGAACGCCGCAACCCGGATCACTGGTTCGAGCAGATCAACACGCACGGCGTCACGGTCCTCAACTTCCTGCCCGGCTGGCTGGAGATGCTCGTCGAGGTCGCGGGTTCGGCAAAGACCGGACTAGCGTCCGTGCGGGCGGTGCCCACCGGCGGTGACTGGGTGCGCACGACGATGGTGCGCAAGCTGCAGGCACTGGCACCGGGTGTGCGGTTGGCCGGTTTGGGTGGGGCAACCGAAACCGCCGTGCACGCAACGCTTTACGAGGCTGCCGAGCTACCCGACGAGTGGGCGGCCGTTCCGTACGGCAAACCGTTCGCCAACAACGCTTGCCGCGTGGTCAACGCCGCGGGCGAGGACTGCCCGGACTGGGTGCCGGGTGAACTGTGGTTCGCCGGACGCGGCATCGCGCGCGGCTACCGCGGCAGGCCCGATCTCACCGCCGACCGGTTCGTGACCTACTGCGGCCGGACCTGGTACCGCAGCGGGGATCTCGCGCGGTACTGGCCTGACGGCACGCTGGAATTCGTGGGTCGCGCCGACCACCGCGTCAAGATCAGCGGCTACCGCATCGAACTCGGCGACGTCGAGGCCGCATTGCAGCGACTGCCCGGGGTGCACGCCGCCGTCGCGGCCATCGTCCCCGTCTCCGGAACCGATATGCTCGCCGCCGTCATCGGACGCGACGAGACCACCACCACGGTGGCCGATCTGCGTGCCGGGCTTGCGGAACTCGTTCCGCCGCACATGGTCCCGCGACACTTCGAGCTCGTCGACCAGATCCCGTTCACCGCGGGCGGCAAGACCGACCGCCGCGCGGTGGCCAGGATGCTGGCCGAGGCGGTCGACGGTGCACAGCGCAGCAGTTCCCGCGCGCCGTCGACGGTGCTGGAGCGCGCCCTGGCCACGATCATGGCCGAGTTGCTGGCCGCGACGGAACTCGGTGTCGACGAGGACTTCTTCGAACTCGGCGGCGATTCGGTGCTGGCCACCGCGGCCGTCGCGCGTATTCGGGATTGGCTGGACACGCCGACCGTGATGGTGCCCGACGTCTTCGCGACCAGGACGGTCGAGAAGCTCGCGAGCCGGCTGACGGCGCGGGAGGCGGGGAGTGATCGCCTCGACCAGGTCGCCGAGCTCTATCTGGAGGTTGCCAACATGGACGACGCCGACGTGATGTCCGCACTCGACACCGCCGCGACATCGTGACCGGATCGGATACGCAGCTCACGTTCAAGCCCTGGATCAAGCGGTATCCGGGCGACGACCCGGCGGCCAAACCGACGCTGGTGTTCCCGCACGCAGGTGGAGCTGCCGTGGCCTACCGATCACTGGGGAATGCTCTGGCGGCAGCGGGTTCCGACGCCTACGTGATGCAGTACCCGAAACGCGGCGACCGAATGGCACATCCCGCGCCGGGCACGGTCGACGCCCTCGCGCGTGATCTGTTCGAAGCGGGGGACTGGTCGCAATTGGGCCCGCTGCGGCTGTTCGGACATTGCATGGGCGCCGTGGTGGCCTTCGAGTTCGCGCGGGTCGCCGAGCTCAACGGCGTCACGGTGGACGCGCTGTGGGTTTCGGCGAGCGAGGCGCCATCGGCGGTGGCCGCGTCGCCTGCGCTGCCGATGGCCGAATCGGAGATCATCGCCGAGATGGTCGATCTCGGTGGCACCGATCCGCAGTTGCTCGCCGACGAGGACTTCGTCGAACTGCTGCTCATGGCGGTGCGTGCTGACTATGAGGCCTTCAACCGTTACGCGTGCGACACCGACGTGACGATCGCGGCCGACATCTACGCGGTCGGCGGCGAACGTGATCACCGCATCAGCGAGGGCATGTTGCGGCGCTGGGAGATTCACACCGGCGGCGCGTTCACGCTCTCGATGTTCGACGGCGGCCACTTCTTCATCAACGAGTACACCGAGGACGTGGCGGAGCTTGTCAATGAGCTCTAGCGGCCAGGTGCCCCACCCCGATGCCACCGACCCGGTGGTGATCGTGGGGATGGCACTGGAAGCGCCCGGCGGTATCGACACCGCTGACGATTACTGGGCGTTGCTGTCCGAACAGCGCGAGGCACTCGGTCGGTTCCCGGCAGACCGCGGTTGGGCGATCCGTGACCTGCTGGAGGGATCACGCCGCGACGGGTTCAAACCCATTCACGATCTCGGTGGATTCCTGTCCAGCGCAGCGGCATTCGACCCCGCGTTCTTCGGAATCTCACCGCGCGAGGCGGTCGCGATGGACCCGCAGCAGCGGGTCGCGCTGCGCATGGCGTGGCGAGCACTGGAGAACAGCGGCATCAATCCCGACGACCTCGCGGGCCACGACGTCGGCTGCTACATCGGCGCGTCGTATCTGGAGTACGGTCCCGAACTCGCCGAATTCTCCCACCACAGCGGCCATCTGATCACCGGAACATCGCTGGGCGTGATCTCGGGGCGCATCGCGTACACGCTCGACCTGGCGGGGCCCGCGCTGACCATCGACACATCGTGCTCGTCGGCGCTGACCGCTTTCCACACCGCGGTCGGGGCGGTGCGGGCCGGCGACTGCGACATGGCCCTGACGGGCGGGGTCTGCGTGATGGGCACGCCCGGGTACTTCGTGGAATTCTCCAAGCAACACGCGTTGTCCGACGACGGACACTGCCGTCCCTACAGTGCACACGCCAGCGGCACCGTGTGGGCCGAAGGCGCCGCAATGTTCGTATTGCAACGTAGATCGGCTGCGATACGCGACCATCGCCGCATCCTGGCTGAGGTTCGCGCCACGACCGTCAACCAAGACGGCCGGACCACCGGGCTGACGGCACCGAGTGGCGCCGCGCAGCACCGGCTGTTCAGCAAGGCGATCGAGCAGGCTGGGGTGCGGCCCGAGGACGTCGGCATGATCGAAGGCCACGGCACCGGAACCCGCCTCGGCGACCGCACCGAACTGCGATCGCTGGCGCAGACCTACGGGGCCACCGATCCCGGCGCGGGCGCGCTGCTGGGCTCGGTGAAGTCCAATGTGGGCCATTCGCAGGCCGCCGCCGGTGGACTGGGCCTCGCCAAGGTTCTGATCGCGGCGCAGCATGCGGCGATCCCGGCCACCCTGCACGTCGATGAGACTAGCCGGGAAATCGACTGGGAATCACAGGGTTTGCGCTTGGCGACCAAGTTGACGCAGTGGCCTGCGGTGAACAACGAGCGGATCGGCGCGGTGTCAGCGTTCGGGATGAGCGGAACGAATGCACATGCGATCGTCGCGGTGCCCGATGAGGGTGAGGCCGCGTGATGGTGGCCCTACCCGACGGACGTCTTCCCGTTCTGCTCAGCGCGCATGTCGAAGATCTTCTGGCCAAGGACGCCGCGGCGATCCTCGCGTACCTGGACACGCACCCGGCCGCCGACGTGACAGATGTGGCGGCCACCCTGCTGACGACCCGACGACTGCGGCGCCACCGCGCGGCGATCCGGGCCGCCGACCGCGCGGAACTCACCGAAGCGCTGCGGGCTCTCGCCGACGGCAGCGAGCATCCGCTGATGATCCGGTCCTCGGGAAACCCGACGCAGCCGGGCTCGGCATCGCGGATCGCCTTCGTGTTCCCCGGGCAGGGCAGCCAGTGGCCGTCGATGGGCGTGGAGGCCTACGGCCGACTGCCGGAATACCGGGCCGAGGTCGACCGGTGCGCCGGGGAGTTCGCCGCCTCAGGAGCGGCCTCGCCTCTGGACTACCTGCTGGCCGACCCGCATGCCGGGGTCACCACCAACGACTTCTCGCAGATCCAGATTCAGGGTGCGCAGTTCGTGCACGGCGTCGCGCTGGCGCGGGTCTGGCGGTCATGTGGGGTATTGCCCGACATCACCGTCGGCCACAGCCTCGGCGAGATCGGCGCGGCGTACGTGGCGGGCAGCATCACGCTGACCGAGGCCGTCGCGGTGGTCATCGCCCGCGCCACCGTGCTCGAACGGCTCACCGGCCCGTATCGCGTTGCGGTACTCGGCATCACGCCGGACGAGGCCGCCGAGGTGGTTGCGGCGACACCGGGCTGGCTGGAGGTCTCCGTCGTCAACTCCCCGTCGTCGGTAGCGGTTTCGGGGGAGACCGCGGCTGTCACGGCGGCGGTGCGCACCGTCGCGGAGCGGGGTGCGTTCGCCAAGGAAATCGAGATGTGGTTCCCCGCGCACACCACGGCACTCGACTCAGCGCGTCCCGAGCTCGAATCGCTGCTCCCCGCCGGGCAATTCGCCGATACTCCGGTGCAGTTCATCGGCTCGGCCACCGCCGATGTCGTGACGGCAGGCACCGACTTCGCCGACTACTGGTACACCAACCTACGCAGCACTGTCCGGTTCGATCGGGCGGTGACCAAAGCAGCCCGCCGCAAGGCGCGAATCTTCGTCGAGCTGTCAGCGCATCCGGCACTGCTGTTCGCCATGGGCGACCTCCTCGACGAATCGGCCGACCTGTCCGGCGGACCGGTCGTGATGGTGGGCTCGGGCCGCCGCGATGAACCGCTGACTGACCGTCTCTCCGCCAACATCGTCTCGGTGGCACTGGCCGATCCGGGCTACCGCTGGGACGATCTGCTGCCCGGTCGGCCAATGCCGTTACGGGACTTCCCGTTCGCTCCCATGCGCACCGAGCATCTGTGGGCGCACCCGGATCCGCTGGAACCGGTCGCCGGTCTGACGATCGCCGTCGAGGACTGGCAGGAGATGACGCAGCCGGTCCGCAATGGTGCGCGCCGGGCCGCGGTACTGGAACTCGAAGAAGGTACGGACGTGGCTGCGGCGCTGCGATCCGCGGTCGACCGCCACGACGGTGTGACCGCGGCCGAACCGGCGGACGCGGACCTGCTCATCGTCGTCGCACCCACGCCGGCCGGATCCGACGTGGTCGAGACCGCCGAGGAGCTGAGCCGGCGCATCGGGGACGGACTGCTGCGGTACGTCGACGCGATCACGCCGAACACCCGCGACGTCTGGCTGGTCACCGTAGGCGAATCGACCGACCGCGCACCGCTGCCCGCGGCGATGGCACTTGCCGCGATGCACCGCAGCATCGGCTTCGAGCACCCCGACCAGAACTTCGGACAACTCGACGTGCCGGGCGGCCTTGACGACGCTGCCGCGACGGCGGCCGTCACCGCACTCCTCGGTGAGGCCGGCGATATCGCGGTGCGCGACGACGGCTCTGGCCCCACGCTGTGGCGGCGCTCGATGCGCCACGAGTCGTCGGGCGAGGCATCGTGGTCGGCCGACTCCGGGATCCTCGACAACGTGGTGATCACCGGCGGTGCCGGTGCGGTCGGCCTGCACTATGCCCGCCGGCTCGCCGAGCTCGGTGCCCGGCGCATCGTGCTCCTGAGCCGCCGCGGACTCGACGACGGTCGCCTCGCGGAGCTGGCTGCACACCACGACGTCGAAATAGTGGCGCCCCGCTGCGATCTCACCGACACCGCACAGGTTTCGGCCACCGCCGCCCAACACGCCGGCAGCGCAGCATCGTTGGTGATTCACGCGGCGGCCGCGGCCACGATAACGCCGAGCCGGGAGTTGACGGCGCAGGCGACGTCGGAGACGTTCGGGGCCAAGGTGGCCGGAATCGCCAACCTCGTCGAGACGTGGCCACTGCGCGAAGACACCCGGATCGTGTTGTGCTCGTCGGTATCCGGGTTGTGGGGTGGCCACGGCCATGCCGCCTACGCCGCTGCGAACCGGTTGCTCGACGTCATGGCAGCACAGCTGCGTGCCCAGGGCCGCCGCTGCACTGCCGTGCGCTGGGGGCTGTGGCCGGGTGCCGGGATCATCGATGCCGAGGAGATCACCCGGGTCGAGCGGGCCGGCCTCATGGCCATGGCGCCCGACCTGGCAGTGGAAGCGAGCCTGCGCGATTACCGGGCCGATCCGCTGATTTTCACGGCGGAACCCGCGCGGCTTGCGACATTCTTGGGCGGCTGGCCGGATGCGGAATCGACCGCTCAGCGCTCGGCCGGCACCAACCGCGCCGCCACAGTCTCGATCGACACGGCCGGCATGGACACCACCGGCGCGGTGCGCGTCGCGTTAGGGTCTGTGCTGAAACTGTCCGACACATCGGGACTGGATCTCGACGCGTCGTTGCTCGACCTCGGAGTCGACTCGCTGCTGGCGCTCGACCTGCGCAAGAAGCTCAAGAAAGCCACCGGGCAGTCTGTGCCGCTGGCCACCATTCTCGGCGGCGTCACCGCCACCGAGTTGATCGAGCACCTGGAAAGACCTGAAAAGGAAGCATTTTCGCGTGACTGATATTGCAGCTGCCGAATCGGGCACGACCCGCACCTCCGACGCTCGCCTGGAGTTGATGCGGCGCAAGCTCGCCGAGCGCGGTCTGGCGTCCGCTGTCGGGCACGCCGATGATGCCGTACCGGCAGTCGACCCAACGGCCCTCTCGGACGGCCAGCGCCGGATGTGGTTCGTGCAGGGCTTCGACCCCAGCGGCGTGCTGCTCAACGTGAGCCTGTCCTACCGGCTCACCGGAGAGGTCGACGCCGAGCGCCTGCACAACGCACTCAACGCGGTAGCTCAGCGCCACCCGATTCTGCGGACGACCTACCGAGCCGACGAGAACGGCGAGCCGCGCGCGACGGTGCACGAGGATTTGACACCCGCGTGGACCACGCACGATCTGTCCGACAAGTCCGAGCGCGCGCGCAAGCTGCGGCTAGAAGTGCTGGCCCAGCGCGAGTTCGGCACGGCCTTTGACCTCAGCACGGACTCGCCGTTGCGAATCACCCTGATCAAGACCGGTCCGGCAGAGCACGTGATGTTGCTGGTAGCCCATCACATCGCCTGGGACGACGGCTCGTGGCGCGTGTTCTTCACCGACCTGACCCGGGCCTACTCCGGTGTCGCGCTGCCCGAAACGCCACGTGCCGTTGCCGCTCCTGCCGACACCGCCGGCGAGGATCTGGCCTACTGGCGCGAGGTGATGGCGAATCCGCCTGAGCCACTTGAGCTTCCCGGGCCAGCTGGGTCCATCGTGCCGACGGGCTTTCGCTCGCAACGCACCACGCTCCCGCTTTCGGCCGATACGGTCGAGAAGGTTTCGGCGTTGGCGCGCGAGACCGGCGCCACGCCCTACATGGTGCTCCTGGCGGCATTCGGCGCGCTGATCAAGCGCTATACCCACACCGACGACTTCCTGGTGGCCACGCCGGTGCTCAACCGGGAGACCGACGAGACGATCGGCTACTACGGCAACACGGTCGCGATGCGCATGCGGCCCGATGGCGGCGCGGGCTTCCGCGATCTGGTCGTGCAGACGCGCGACACCGCGCTCGGCGCGTTCGCCCACCAGCGGGTCAATCTGGACCGCGTGGTGCGCGAGCTCAACCCGGACCGGCGGCACGGCGCCGAGCGCATGACCCGCGTGAGCTTCGGCTTCCGCGAACCCGACGGCGGTGGCTTTAGCCCCGACGGCGTGACGTGCGAACGTGCGGAACTGCGCGGACATTTCACGCAGTTGCCGCTCGGTTTCATGGTCGAGTGGGACCCGACGGGCGCGGTCGTCGAGGCCGAGCACCTGACCGAGGTGCTGGACGCCGACTTGGCCGCCCAGATGCTGCGGCACTTCAAGGTGTTGCTGGACAACGCACTGGCCGAACCGGACCGGCCGCTGTCGCGCCTGGAGCTGTTCACGGCCGAGGACGCCGATTGGATGCGATCGGTCGTCGCCGGTGAGGAGTTCGCCACCCCGGCAACCACATTGACCGCATTGGTGTCCGAGCAGGCGGCCCGCACACCCGACGCGACGGCCGTGGTCTACGAGGGGCGTCACTACAGCTACCGCGAGATCAACGAGTCGGCCAACCGATTGGCGCACTGGCTGATCAAGCAGGGTATCGGTACGGAAGACCGCGTTGCGGTGCTGCTGGAGAAGTCGCCCGAGCTCGTCATCACCGCGGTGGGGATCCTCAAGGCCGGTGCGGTGTATCTGCCGGTCGACCCCACGTATCCGGAGGACCGCCTCACCTACATCCTTGAGGATTCCGACCCGAAAATAGTGCTGCGCGAACCGGTCACCGGACTGGAGAACTATCCTGCCACCGACCCGACCGACGCCGAGCGGGTCCGGCCGTTGCACCCGGACAACACCGCCTACCTGATCTACACCTCGGGTTCGACCGGGCTGCCCAAGGGCGTGCCGGTTCCGCACCGACCGATCGCGGAGTACTTCGTGTGGTTCGGCGGCGACTACAACGTCACCAACGACGACCGCCTGCTTCAGGTCGCCTCACAGAGCTTCGACGTGTCGATCGGTGAGATCTTCGGCATGCTCGCCGCGGGTGCCCGCCTCGTCATCCCGAAGCCCGGCGGTCTGGCCGACATCGGCTATCTCACCGAGCTGTTGCGCAACGAAGGCATCACCTCGATGCACTTCGTGCCGTCGCTACTCGGACTGTTCCTGTCCCTGCCCGGGGTGAACGAGTGGCGCACGCTGCAGCGCGTGCCGATCGGCGGCGAGGCGCTGCCGGGCGAGATCGCCGACAAGTTCCACGCGACGTTCGACTCGCTGTTGCACAATTTCTACGGCCCGACCGAGACCGTGCTCAACTGCACGAGGTACAAGGTCGAAGGTAAACAGGGTGCGCGCATCGTGCCCATCGGCACCCCGAAGATCAACACCACGATCCACCTCCTCGACGATGCGCTGCAGCCCGTACCGGTCGGTGTGATCGGCGAAATCTACATCGGCGGAACGCATGTCGCTCACGGCTACCACCGCAGGCCCGGGCTGACCGCCGAGCGGTTCGTGGCCGACCCGTTCAATCCTGGTGGCCGGCTGTATCGGTCGGGGGATCTCGCGCGGCGCAACGCCGACGGCGACATCGAGTTCGTTGGCCGCGCCGACGAACAGGTCAAGATCCGGGGATTCCGCATCGAACTGGGCGAGGTGTCGGCGGCCATCTCGGTCGACCCGTCGGTCGGCCAGGCCGTCGTGGTGGTCAGCGATCTGCCGACCATCGGCAAGAGCCTGGTCGCCTACATCACGCCCGCCGCCGATGCCGAGCGCGTCGAGATCGACCGGATCCGGGCCAGGGTCACCGCCGCGTTGCCCGAGTACATGATCCCCGCGGCCTACGTGGAGCTCGACGAGATCCCGATCACCGCGCACGGCAAGATCGACCGGCGGGCGCTGCCCGAACCGGAGATCAAGTCCGCCACCGTGTTCCGCGAACCACGCACTGACACCGAGCGCGCCGTCGCGACTCTGTTCGCCGAACTGCTGGATCGCGACCGGGTAGGCGCCGACGACTCGTTCTTCGATCTCGGCGGGCATTCGCTGCTGGCCACGAAGCTCGTCGCGGCGGTGCGGGCGCGGTTCGGCGTAGACGTCGGCGTGCAAGACATCTTTGAACACGCCACGGTGTCGGGTTTGTCCGCGCATGTCGAGTCGCTGCTTGCCTCTGGCGCCACGACCGGACGGCCCGCGATCGTCGCGGTGCCGCACGACGGACCCCTTCAGATGTCGGCCGCTCAGCTGCGGCAGTGGTTCCAGTTCCGCATCGACGGCCCCAACCCCGTCAACAACGTGCCGTTCGCGGCGCGGCTGACCGGGCCGTGCGACGTCGATGCCCTGATCGCGGCAGTCAACGACGTGGTCGACCGGCACGAGATCCTGCGCACCACCTACCGCGAAATCGACGGTGCGCCATACCAGATCGTGCACGCGAGCGCACCGCTGACCGTGCGACGGGCCCGCGGCACCGGGGAAGAGTGGCTGCAAGGCGAACTCGACGCCGAACGCAAGTACTGCTTCGACCTCGAGGCCGACTGGCCCATCCGCGCCGCGGTGCTGTCCACCCCCGATGCGCACGTACTGTCGCTCGTCGTCCACCACATCGCCGCCGACCACTGGTCGGGTGCGGTGCTGTTCACCGACCTACTGACGGCCTACCACGCCCGCCGGGCAGGACAGCCGGTCGAGCTCGCCCCGCTGCCCGTGCAGTACGCGGATTTCGCGGCCTGGCAGGCTGAGCTGCTGTCGGGCGAGGACAGCTCGGTCGACGAACAACGCGAGTATTGGACCAAACAGCTGGCCGGTCTGTCCGAAGACAACGGTCTGGAGCCCGATTTCCCCCGACCCCCGGTGCCCACCGGTGAGGGTGAGGCGTTCGACTTCAGCATCGACGCGGCCACCCGTGACAAGTTCGTCGAGCTCACCCGCGAACTCGGCGTCACCGAGTTCATGCTGTTACAGGCAGCGGTCGCGATCGCGCTGCACAAGGCAGGGCAGGGCAACGACATACCGCTCGGCACGCCGGTGGCCGGACGCACCGCGCCCGAACTCGATGCGCTGATCGGCTTTTTCATCAACATCGTCGTGCTGCGCAACGACCTGTCCGGCAACCCGACGCTGCGCGAAGTGCTGCGGCGGTCGCGGGAGATGGCACTGGCCGCGTACAAGCATCAGGATCTGCCGTTCGACCGGGTGGTCGATGCGGTGAGCCCCGTGCGATCGCTGTCGCGCAACCCGCTCTTCGGCGTCGTCGTGCACGTGCGAGAGGATCTGCCGACCGGCCAGGTGATCGATTCCGGCGATGGCGGTGAAACCCGTTTCACCGCATTGGAACCCACGTTCGACGTGGCACACGCCGACCTGTCGCTGAACTTCTTCGCCGAAGCGGGCGCAGGTTACAAGGGCACCGTCATCTACCGGACCGAGCTCTACGAGGCGGCGACCGCGCAACGCCTCGTGGGCTGGCTGAAGCGCATCGTCGAAGCATTCGCAACCAACGCCGACGTGACGTTGCGCGACATCGCCGTCATCGATGAGGCCGAACGCGCGCGAGTGGTCGACGACTGGAGTCGCAAGGCGGTGCCGCCTGCCGGATTGCCGCAGACGCAGGGGGCGACGAACGTCTACGTCCTCGACGAATGGCTTGACCCGGTGGCCGTCGGCGTCGTCGGAGATGTCTATTACGCGGGCGGCGCGGTGGACGAGGCAGCTGGCAAGGCAACGGGTGCCAGCGCAAAGCGCTTCGCGCCCAATCCCTTTGGTACCGGCCAGCTGTACCGCACGGGGGACCGCGCCCGCTGGACCGCCGACGGCCGGCTTGAGCCCATCGTGGCGGGCGAGCCCCGGCTGCAGGCAGCACTGGAGGCCGTCGACGGTGTCGTCGCAGCGGCCACGCGGACCTGGGCGGGGCGCGGTGCGCCGATTCTGGCCGGCTATGTGGTGCTCGACCCAGCAGTAGCGGACCGGGCCGCATTCGTCGAAACCGTGCGGGCTGGGCTGCCCGAGGAACTCGCCCGTGCGGCGATCACGGTGGTCGACGACATCGCCCCGGACACCCTGACCCGGCCCCAGGTCGGCAGCACGGCGCCGAGCGAGCCGCCGAGCACACCGACCGAACAAGCCTTGGCCGCCATGCTCGTCGAGTTGCTCAGCGTGAGCGAAGTGGGTCGCTACGACGACTTCTTCACGCTCGGTGGGGACAGCATCCTGGCAGTGCAACTCGCGGCGCGGGCGCGCGACGCCGGTATCGCGATGACGGCACGGATGGTGTTCGAGCATCCCGAACTGGCCGACCTGGCCGCGGCCGTCGACGCCGCAGTGGACACCGGGGACACCTCCGGCGACACCCGCCACGCCCCGATGGCTGCGTCCGGCCTGTCGGCCGACGAACTCGCGGCGCTGACCGCCGGCTGGGGACAAACCCAAGACGGGACACCATGACATCAACCGGAACACCGCCCGGTGTCGACGACGTCCTGGCGCTCAGCCCCCTGCAACAGGGGCTGTACTCACTGGCGGGTCTGACCGAGGGCGACGAAAGCGCCGACCCGTACGTGATCGCCATGGCCGCCGACGTCGAGGGCCACGTGGACGCCGCGCTGCTGCGGGCGTGCGCCGAGGCGATGCTCGTGCGTCATCCCAACTTGCGGGCCAGCTTCTTCCAAGGCAACCTCAGCCGCCCGGTCGCCGTCGTCCCGACTGCGATCGAGCTGCCCTGGCGGCACGTGACCGCCACTGCCGATGAGGCCGTCGCGATCGAAGCCGAGGAGCGCGGCAGGCGATTCGATCTCGGTCGGGGACCGTTGATCCGGTTCCTGCTCATCGAAAAGCCCGGGCTGCAGTGGCGTCTGGTCGTCGTCGCCCATCACATCGCGATCGACGGCTGGTCGTTGCCGGTGTTCGTCGGCGAGTTCATCACGCTGTACGCAGCCAAGGGTGACGTGACCGTCTTGTCGGATTCGCCGCGCCCGTACCGCGATTACATCGGCTGGCTGGCCGGCCGCGACCAGGAGGTGAGCCGCGCCCGCTGGCGTGTGCACCTGGAAGGCCTCGACGGTCCGACGTTGCTGTCACCGGCGCTGGCCGGCCGGGAAGCGCAGCCGGGACTGCCCGCGCGCACCGAGGTGACCCTCGACGAGCAGCGGTCGGCAGCGATCTTCGACGCCGCCCGAGCCAGGGGCGTCACGGTCAACACGTTGTTCCAGATGGCCTGGGCGGCGGTCCTTTCGGCATTCACCGACCGCACCGATGTGGTGTACGGCGTGACGGTGTCCGGCAGGCCCGACGAATTGTCGGGCGTCGAGACGATGGTCGGGTTGTTCATCAACACGGTTCCGCTGCGGGTCCGGGTCGACCCGTCCGAGCGGGTCGGGCGCCAGTGCATTGCGCTGCAGCGTGAAGCCGCCGAACTCCGCGACCACAGCTATCTGAGCCACACCGAGCTGCGATCGCTCGGCGGTATCGGCGAGCTCTACGACACGTTGCTGGTGTACGAGAACTTCCCACCCGGTGGTCTGGTGGGCAGCGACGAATTCAACCTCGACGGTGCGGTGTTGCGACCCTCGGCGTTGGAAAGTCTGTCGCATTTCCCGGTGACCATCGCCGCACACCCCACGCACGGCCGACTCACGGTCCTCGTCGAAACCCTCGACGGCGCACTGGGAATGCTCGACCCCAGGACACTGGGCCAGCGGGTACTGGCCGTCGTCGAGCGTCTGCTCGAGGGCTGGGATCGGCCACTGCGCGAGGTTGCCGTCACCCTCGACGACGAAGCCCGGGCGGCTGTCCCGGTCGATGCGACCCGGCCGCGGGGCGGCTTTCACACCGCCTTCACCGACGCGGCCGCACAGCGCCTCGGCTCGATCGCATTGAGTTGGGACGGCGGCGAACTCAGCTACCGCGAGCTCGACGAGGCCGCCGACCGGTTGGCTGCCGAGCTCAACCGCCGCGGCGTGCGCGCCGAGACTCCGGTGCCGATCCGGCTGGGCCGCGGACCCGGTTACGTCGTCGCGATGCTCGCCGTGCTCAAGGCGGGCGGGTTGATCGTGCCGCTCGATCCCGCGATGCCGGACGAGCGTGTGCACGAGGTCGTCCGCCAGACGAAGGCCACGCTCATCGTCGACGACGAGTTGCTCGCGGCTGCCGATTCCACGTCCGAGCCGCCTGCCGACTACCGGCCCGCACACGTGCACCCCGGCCAGGGCGCCTACATCGTCTTCACCTCGGGTACGACGGGTAAGCCCAAGGGAGTCATCGGAACTCACCAGGCGCTCCTGTCCTATGCCGCCGACCATGCGCGACACGTGCTGCGGCCCGCGGCCGAACGGGTCGGCCGTCCGCTTCGGGTGGCCCACGCATGGTCGTTCACGTTCGACGCGGCGTGGCAACCGTTGGTCGCGCTGCTCGACGGGCACAGCGTCCACATCGTCGGCGACGACGTGCAGCGTGACGCCGAAGCGGTCGTCGAGACCATCGGGCGCTACGCGATCGACATGATCGACACCACGCCGTCGATGTTCACCCAGCTACGGGCGGCCGGCCTGCTCACCACGGTGCCGTTGGCCGTGCTGGCGCTCGGCGGCGAGGCGATCGACACCGCGGCCTGGCACGCGATCCAGGCCGAGTGCGAACGCACCTGGATGTCGGCGCACAACTGTTACGGCCCGACCGAGACGACGGTCGAGGCGGTGGTCGCGGCGATCCCCGACCACCCGCAACCCTGCATCGGCCATCCCACCGATTCGACCGCGGCCTATGTGCTCGACAGCTGGCTGCGTCCGGTTCCCGACGGTGTCGCCGGTGAGTTGTATCTGGCGGGTGGACAACTCACCCGCGGTTACATCGGCAGGCCGGGGGAGACCGCGGGTCGGTTCGTCGCCGACCCGTTCAATCCGGGCGCGCGGATGTACCGGACCGGCGACTTGGTGCGCCGAAACCCCAGTGGTGCGATCGAGTTCTTGGGCAGGAGCGACGATCAGGTCAAGATCCGCGGCTTCCGGGTCGAGCCGGGCGAGGTGGCTGCGGCGCTGCATCGCCACCCGGGCGTCCGTCACGCCCACGTGGCGGTCCGGCGGCACCGAAGCGGACCGCGCCTGACCGCGTACGTCGTCACCGACACCGCGGTGGCCGAGCTGCGCCGCATGCTGACCGCCACGCTGCCGAGATACCTGGTGCCACACCACATTCTGCTGGTCGACGAGATCCCGCTGACCACCAACGGCAAGGTCGACGATGGCGCGCTGGCATCCGTCGATGCCGGGCGGCAATCCGATCGGTTCGAGGGGCCGGCGACCGACACCGAGAAGGTGGTCGCCGAGGTGCTGGCCGAGGTGCTCGACACCGCGCACGTCGATGTCACCGCCGACTTCCTCGACCTCGGCCTCGACAGCATCGTGGCGTTGTCGGTCGTACAGGCGGTCCGGCGCCGCGGCCTGGTGCTGCGGGCGCGGCTCATGCTCGACTGCTCGACGGTTCGCGAGCTGGCCGCGGCGATCGACTCCGACGAGATCGGCGTCGAGGAGTTCGAGGACGAGTCGGGTCCGATCCCGTTGTTGCCCAACGGATGTTGGCTCTATCAATACGGTGATCCGCGCCGCCTCGCGCAGACCGAGGCGTTCCGGCTGCCCGATGGCGCCACCCGCGATCAGCTGGAAGCCTTGCTGCGCAACATCATCGACGGGCACGAGGTGTTGCGGACCCGGCTGGACCGCGTCACCAGGACGCTCGTCGCGTCACCGCCGCGAGACGTCCTCACGGAGGTCGCGGTTTCGGGTGATCTGACCGCGGCCGTGTCCGAACAGGCCAAGCTCTCGGTCGAGCGCATCGATCCTCAACAAGGTTCGATGCTCGACGCGGTGTGGCTGCGCCACCCCGACACCGGCGGCGGTGTGCTGATCCTGACCGCCCACGTGCTGGCTCTGGATCCCGCGTCCTGGCGAATCATGGTGGGTGAGCTCGAAACGACCTGGCACGCACTGGCTTCCGGACGCAAGCCGGCACCGGTGCGGGAGCACACGTCGTTGCGGCAATGGTCACGACTGCTGGCCGAACGGGCGCTCAAGCTCGACACCTGTGACTTCTGGCAGCGCCAATTCGTCGGCGACGACCCGAACATCGGTGCGCGACGCGTCGACCCGGCCACCGACCGGATGGGCGCCATCACGATCGAGATGATGTTCGCCGAACCCGACGTGACCGCGCGCGTGCTCACCGGACCGGTGCCGGTGACCGAGGTGCTGGCCGCGGCGACGGCTCGCGCCATGACCAACTGGCGCAGACATCGCGGGCAGCCGACACCGGCCCCGCTGTTGGCGTTGGAGACCTATGGCCGGTCCGATGCGGTGGTGTCGGCCGGGCTCGGCGAGGACGCCCGTGAGATCGACACCGGCGACACCGCCGGACTGTTGAGCATGATCTATCCGCTGCGGTTGACGTCCGACGATGCGCGCGGTGTCGCCGACCTGGTGGCCGCCATCCCGGGTGACGCGATCGACTACGGGCTGCTGCGCTATCTGCGTGAGGACACCGCCGAGCGGCTTGGCGCCAACCCGGAGCCTCAGGTGCTGCTCAACTATCTGGGCCGGATCGAACTGGATTCGGCAGACCATGCCCTACTGCAAGACCGGGCTCTGCTGGCCGGTGTCACACCGGTTCCCGAGCCCAACGTCGCGGTGCGCCACGAACTGACCATCATGGCCGCGGTGATCGACCGCGACGGGGCGGCGGTGCTCGGCGCGCAGTGGCGAACGCTGCCAGACATCCTGTCCGCTGCCGATGTCGCCACCTTGCAGGCGATGTGGCTGGACGCGTTGCGAGAGGTGATCGAGTGAGTGCCACAACCGGGACCCTTGCCGTCATCGGCGCCGGCCCGAAAGCCATCGCCGTCGCGGCCAAGGCTGCCGAGCTTCGGGCGATGGGCGTGCCGGCGCCGGAGGTCGTCGTCGTCGAACGTGCCGGTGTCGCAGCCAACTGGCAGGCCGTCGGCGGCTGGACCGACGGACAGCACCGCCTTGGCACCAGCCCCGAGAAAGACGTCGGCTTCCCGTACCGCTCGTCGCTCGTGCAGCGCCGCAACGCCGAACTCGACGAGCGCATGATGCGCCACAGCTGGCAGTCCTATCTGATCGACATCGGGCAGTTCGCGGAGTGGATCGATCGGGGCAGGCCGGCGCCGACGCATCGCCGGTGGAGCCAGTACCTGAACTGGGTGGCCGACAACATCGGCATGGACGTGGTGTCGGGCGAGGTGACCGAGATCGGCGTCGACGACGATCAGCAGTCATGGGTGCTGCGGACCCACGAGACCACGGTGACCGCGGGAGCGGTCATGGTGACCGGGCCCGGGCAGGCCGAGAAGGCCATCCTGCCCGGCAATCCGCGCGTGCTGTCGATCGCCCAGTTCTGGCACCGAGCGGCGGCTCAGGAACTCATCTCGGCCGAACGGGTGGCTGTCATCGGCGGTGGTGAAACCGCGGCAACCATGCTCAACGAGCTGTTCCGCCATCGGGTTTCGACGATCACCGTGATCTCGCCGCAGGTCACGCTGTTCACGCGTGGCGAGGGTTTCTTCGAGAACGCCCTGTACTCCGATCCCACCCACTGGGCGGGTCTGACGTTGGCTGAGCGTCGTGACGCGATGAACCGCACCGACCGCGGGGTGTTCTCGGCGCGGGTCCAGGAGGCATTGCTCGCCGACGACCGGATCCGGCATCTGCGCGGCCGGGTCGCACACGCCGTGGCGCGCGACGAGAAGATCCGGCTGACGCTGCAAACCGACCGGGGCAGCGAACGGTTGGAGACGGTGCACGGGTTCGACCTCGTGATCGACGGATCGGGCGCCGACGCCCTGTGGTTCGTCCCGTTGCTCGCCCAGGACGCCCTCGACATGCTGGAACTCGGTCTCGGCTCGCAGTTGACCGGCGACACCCTGCAGGAGTCGATCGGCTACGACCTCGCGGTCACCGGCGTCACGCCCAAGCTGTTCCTGCCGGGGCTCGCGGGCCTGAACCAGGGACCCGGTTTCCCCAACCTCAGCTGCCTGGGACTGCTGTCCGACCGGGTGCTGGGCGCCGACCTCGGAATTGACCCGGCCATGGCCGCCGCTCGAACGATCAGGAGTACCGATGAGCAGCAATCCCTTCGATGACGAGAACGGCACGTTCTACGTGCTGGTGAACAACGAGGAGCAGCACAGCCTCTGGCCGGCGTTCGCCGACGTTCCGGCCGGCTGGCGAGTGGTCTTCGGTGAGAGCACGCGCGCCGACTGCCTGGCCTACGTGGAAGAAAACTGGACCGACCTGCGGCCCAAGAGCCTGCGCGACGCGATGGCCGACTGAGCGGTCGTCACGCCTGCGCAGGCACGACGGCGTCCATGTCGAACAACCGCGCGTGCAGGATCGTGCGGTTTCGCAGGGCTGCGCGAACGGCCCGGTGCAGGCCGTCTTCGAGATAGATGTCGCCACGCCACCGCACCGCGTGCGGGAACAGGTCGCCGTAGAACGTCGAGTCCTCCGACAGCAGCCGGTCGAGCGCCAGTACGGTCGTCGTCGTCACCAACTCGTCAAGGCGTAATTGCCGGGGCGGTATGCGAGACCAATCCCGGTAGGTCAGCCCATGCTCCGGATACGGTTTGCCCTCAAGTACGCCTTTGAAAATCATCGCAGGCTCACTTGCTGGACACCCGTGCACGGTTTCGGCATCGGCATGGGTGCTAAGGCTAATACTCGCGGGCCGATTTGCCACCGGTCGAATTTGTGCCGTCGTGGCTTTGTCGGCCCGACACGGTCGGTAAAGGTCCTGCTGGTAACCGTAAAATGAGTGCAGCGTAGCTCCGAAGGGCAGGTGAACACGTGAGTAGTGCCGACGACCGTCGTTTCGAAGTGCTTCGCGCAATCGTTGCCGACTTCGTGGCCACCAAGGAGCCGATCGGCTCCAAAACCCTGGTCGAACGGCACAATCTCGGCGTATCGAGCGCGACAGTCCGCAACGACATGGCCGTGCTGGAGGCCGAGGGGTACATCACCCAACCGCACACCAGCTCCGGCCGGGTACCCACCGAGAAGGGCTACCGCGAATTCGTCGACCGGATCGACAACGTCAAGCCGCTCTCGTCGTCGGAACGCCGCGCGATCCTCAACTTCCTGGAGTCCGGCGTCGACCTCGACGACGTGCTGCGCCGGGCCGTGCGGCTGCTCGCCCAGCTGACCCGCCAGGTCGCGATCGTGCAGTACCCGACGTTGTCGACATCGACGGTGCGCCATCTCGAGGTGGTGGCACTGACCCCGGCGCGGCTCCTGCTCGTCGTCATCACCGACACCGGCCGGGTGGATCAGCGGATCGTCGAACTCGGCGACGCGATCGACGACCACGGGCTCGCGAAACTGCGTGAAATGCTCGGCCAGGCACTGGAAGGCAAACCGCTCACGGCGGCGTCGGTGGCGGTGTCCGACCTGGCTACGCATCTCAACGGCAGCGACGGTTTGGCGGACGCGGTCGGGCGGTCGGCGACCGTCCTGGTCGAAACGCTCGTCGAACATGCCGAGGAACGGCTGCTGCTCGGCGGCACCGCCAACCTGACCCGCAACACCGCCGACTTCGGCGGCTCGCTGCGCTCGGTGCTGGAGGCCCTCGAAGAACAGGTCGTGGTGCTACGCCTACTGGCCGCCCAGCAGGAGGCAGGCAAGGTGACCGTGCGCATCGGTCACGAAACCGAGGCCGAACAGATGGCAGGTACGTCGGTCATCAGCACCGCCTACGGCAGTTCCGGCAAGGTGTACGGCGGGATGGGTGTGGTCGGTCCCACTCGAATGGACTATCCGGGAACTATCGCTAATGTCGCTGCGGTTGCTCTCTACATCGGCGAAGTTCTAGGCAGCCGGTAACCCCGGCACGAAAGGTCAGGCAAGGTCAGCGTGGCACGCGATTATTACGGCCTGCTCGGAGTGAGCAAAGGCGCGAGTGATTCCGAGATCAAGCGCGCCTATCGGCGGTTGGCACGTGAGCTGCACCCCGACGTCAATCCCGACGAGGAAGCCCAGAGCAGGTTCACAGAGATCCAGGTTGCCTACGAGGTGCTGAGCGATCCGGAGAAACGCCGCATCGTCGACATGGGCGGCGACCCGATGGAGACGGTCGGCGGCTCGGCCGGAAACGGATTCGGCGCCGGTTTCGGTGGTCTCGGCGACGTTTTCGAGGCGTTCTTCGGCGGCGGAACGGCCTCACGCGGACCGATTGGCCGTGTGCGCCCCGGCGCGGACTCGCTGCTGCGGATGCGGCTGGATCTCGAGGAATGTGCGACCGGGGTGACCAAGCAGGTGGCTGTCGACACCGCCGTGTTGTGCGACCTGTGCCATGGCAAGGGCACCAACGGCAAGTCGACGCCCGTCACGTGCGACACGTGCGGTGGTCGCGGCGAGGTCCAGACCGTGCAGCGATCGCTGCTCGGTCAGGTCATGACATCCCGTCCCTGCCCGGTGTGCGGCGGCGTCGGCGAAGTCATCCCCGATCCGTGTAACCGCTGCGGCGGCGATGGCCGGGTGCGGGCCCGCCGCGAGATCAGCGTCAAGATTCCGGCCGGTGTCGGCGACGGCATGCGGGTGCGGTTGGCCGCCCAGGGTGAGGTCGGGCCCGGCGGCGGGCCGGCGGGTGACCTGTACGTCGAGGTTCACGAGAAGCAGCACGACACGTTCGTCCGCGACGGCGACGATCTGCACTGCACGATCTCGGTGCCGATGGTCGACGCCGCGCTCGGCACGACGGTCAGCGTCAACGCCATCCTCGACGGCCCCACCGAGCTCACCATCCCGGCCGGTACGCAGCCCGGCGCGGTGACCACACTTCGCGGGCACGGCATGCCGCATCTGCGCTCGGGAGTTCGCGGCGATCTGCACGCCCACATCGACGTCGTGGTACCGACTCGACTCGACCACGCCGACATCGATCTGCTGCGCAAGCTGAAGGAGAACCGCGCCCGCGACACCGCTGAGGTGCGCTCGACGCAGGCTGCCGCGAGCTCGGGTGGCTTGTTCAGCCGGCTGCGCGAGACGTTCTCCGGCCGCTGACGCCGTGAGCGCAGCGCTTTTCTACGTCGACGCGCTGCCCGACGCGGGCGAACTCGCCATGGTCGACGGCGACGAGGGCTTTCACGCTGCCAACGTCCGCCGGATCCGCGTCGGTGAGCAGATCGACTTGAGCGACGGTGCGGGCACGCTCGCGCACTGCGTGGTCGAGGCCACCGCCAAGGGCACGCTGTCGGCGCGGGTGACCGAGCGGTTGTCGATACCAGCCGCCAATCCGGCCGTGACGGTTGTGCAGGCACTGCCGAAGTCCGACCGCTCGGAACTCGCCATCGAACTGGCCACCGAGGCGGGGGCGGATGAGTTCGTCGCATGGCAGGCGGCGCGGTGCGTTGCGCGCTGGGACGGGCCGAAGGTGGACAAAGGCCTGCGCCGCTGGGCTGCGGTCGCGCGGTCGGCGGCGCGGCAGTCCCGGCGTGCCTACATCCCCGGCGTCGACGGCGTGCTGTCCACGGCAGACCTGGTAGGCCGGGTGACCGACGCGGTTGGCGCCGGTGGCCTGGTGCTGGCCCTGCACGAGTCGGCCACCGAGCCGATCACCGAACTACCGCTGGCACAAGTGGATTCGCTGACGTTGATCGTCGGCCCGGAAGGTGGGATCGCCGATGAGGAGATCGCCGCGCTGAGCGGGGCCGGGGCACGGGCGGTGCGGCTGGGACCGTCGGTGTTGCGGACCTCGACGGCCGCGGCGGTGGCGCTGGGAGCGATCGGCGCGTTGACGCCGCGCTGGCAGTTCTAGCGCGTCCAGCCCGGGCGCAAATCGGCGTCACCGGCTGCCCCTGCCACGCCTTAGGCTGGCTTGGCCAGCCTGCTGTTCTGGGGTGGACAGCACCCGAGGAGGATCCGAAAGTGAGTTTGCCGCCCCAAGGTCCGCCGTATCCGTACGGTTCGCAGCCACCGTACGGGCGGCAGCTCCCGCAGTGGCCGCCTCCGCAACCGCCCCACTGGGCGGGGCCCCCGGGTATCCCACCGCCGTCGCCGTACGGGCAGCCAGGGCAATGGGCGCAGGCCGGTCCGCCACCGAAGAAGTCAGGAACACCCAAGCTGTTGATCGCGATCGTGGCCATCGCGGTGCTCGCGATTGCGTTCATGGCATACGGCGTTTTCTCGGTGGCCTCCGAGGGCAAGGTCCGGACCGCCCATTCGGCGAGCGATTTTTCGACCGTGTGCGAGGGTGACTCGCTGAGCAATGCCGCGGACTACCGCGAGCCGTACAACATCGCGGCCTTCTACGAAGGTCTCGGGATCGTCGACACCGCCTGGCTACCGGTGAAGGGCAACGAGTGGGCGGTGTCGGACGATTACCCGGACATCAATGTCGTCGCCTGCCTGGAGCGCAAGCTCGGCAGCGACGTGAAATCCACCACCTGTGAGGGCGATGACGGCGGGGACACGATCACCATCGATTACTACTCCGTCGAATACGAGCTCGAGTTCCGCGAAGCCAAGACCGGCAAGGTGATCAAGAGCGGGGACACGGTCTCCGGTACGGCCGGTGACTGTCCCTTCCTGGCCACGTACGACAAGAGCTCTCGGAAGATGTATGCGATGCCCGACGCCGATGCTGTCGCGGCCGCGCTGTCCGATTTCGCGGGCTGACGCCGGTAACCAGGCCCGATTTCGACGTGCGGGTCGTGGATTAGGCGCACCGAAAGCCCTGGTGTCGAAATCGGAGTGGGTGAGAGGTCACTTCCTGCCAACAGCCGGTCAAATGCTGCCAGTGGAATTACCGCGCTGACCTCTGTGTTCAACGAGATAGATCGGCACAACGGAGCGCCGGTACAGCGTCCGAACCGCGACATTCGCGCCACGGCTCGAACATCACTCGCAGATACGAAAGAAGCATGAACATCATGAAGAAGTTCGGATTCGCCACTGTCCTCGCCAGCGGACTGGCCGCTGCGGTTCTGGGCCTGGCCGGCCCCGCGCAGGCCGACGTGGGCCATCACGACTGGGTCAACAACATCGGCCCGCACGTGACCGTCCCGCAGGTGGACACCTCGGTTCACCAGAGCCACTGACCGACAGCGCAGGCTCAAAGGGCACCCCACGCGGGGTGCCCTTTGCCGTTGCGGCCTTAACCGTTGGGCCGCGTCGTTGACCAGCGCTAAACTCAGAACAGCAGTACGGCCACCAGAGCCGTCACGAGAACACAGAAAGCAGGCACGAAACCCCACGTGACGCCCCGCGACACGACCGCTGACTCGTCGGCCGCCGCTTCCGGATCGGTCCGCAGCAGCATCACTGTTCCGCCCGACATCATCGTGGGCCTGCTCGGCTCGGCCGACGAGAATCTGCGGGCCATCGAAAACCTTCTGACTGCCGATATCCACGTGCGCGGCAACGAAGTCACCTTCTCCGGCGAGCCGGCCGACGTTGCGCTCGCCGAGCGCGTCGTGGCCGAGCTCATCGCTGTCGCCTCCAGCGGACAATCGGTGACACCGGATGCGGTTCGGCACAGCGTCGCGATCCTCACCGGCACGGGTGAGGAGTCGCCCGCCGAGGTGCTGACGCTCGACATCCTGTCGCGGCGCGGCAAGACCATCCGGCCCAAGACGCTCAACCAGAAGCGCTACGTCGATGCGATCGACGCGCACACCGTCGTGTTCGGAATCGGGCCAGCAGGCACCGGTAAGACGTATCTGGCGATGGCGAAGGCCGTCAACGCATTGCAGACCAAACAGGTCAACCGCATCATCCTCACCCGACCCGCGGTGGAAGCCGGTGAACGCCTTGGCTTTCTGCCCGGCACGCTGAGCGAGAAGATCGACCCGTATCTGCGCCCGCTGTACGACGCGCTGCACGACATGATGGATCCCGAGCTCATCCCAAAGCTGATGAGCGCCGGGGTGATCGAGGTCGCGCCGTTGGCGTATATGCGTGGTCGTGCGCAGCCGTTGTTCGCCAAGGTGTTGACGCCCAGTGGCTTCCGGCCGATCGGCGAACTGAAGGTCGGGGACTTCGTGATCGGCTCGAACGGCTGCCCGACTGAGGTCACGGGTGTCTACCCGCAAGGCTTCAAAGAAATCTACCGAGTCCAGACGCAGGACGGAGCATCCACGCTGGCCTCCGGTGACCACCTATGGTCTGTCTACACGCGCGACGATCGACGCCGTGGAAAGCCGGCCCGGGTCCTGGAGACCAAGGAGATGATCGGCAATCTCCGTGCGGCCCACTATCACCGATACGAATTGCCGCTGCTGAGCGCTCCCGTGGTCTTCGAGTCGAAACCTGTTCCTATGGATCCGTATGCGCTCGGCCTGTCAGGGAAGAAGTCCGACGCCAAGTTCATTCCCGCGGACTATCTGTTCAACTCGGCAGACGTGCGACTCGCGGTCTTGCAGGGCCTGCTCGACACCGATGGGGGCCCGGTCACCCAAGAGGGCCGGACCTGCCGTATTCAGTACACGACCATTTCGGATCAGATGCGCGACGACGTTGCCTTCATCGTGGAGTCGCTGGGTGGCGTCGTGTACGCACGTACGCGGAAAGCCGAGGGCCGCAAGCCTGGGATGGCTCGCGGTCGCGAGGTCCATCACCGTTCCGATGCACACATCCTCGACATCCGCCTTCCTGCAGGGGTCGTGCCCTTCCGGCTCTCGCGCAAGGTTGCGAAGTACGACGCGACCGGTGGCGGCCGCCCGATGCGGTTCATCGAGCGCATCGAACCCGCCGGCACCGAGGAAGCCGTGTGCATCAGTGTGGCGGCCGAGGACTCGCTGTACGTCACCGAGGATTTCCTGCTCACCCACAACACGCTCAACGATGCCTTCATCATCCTCGACGAAGCGCAGAACACCACCGCCGAACAGATGAAGATGTTTTTGACCCGTCTCGGGTTCGGCTCGAAAGTCGTTGTAACGGGCGATATTACGCAGGTCGATCTGCCCGGCGGGGCGATGTCCGGATTGCGGGCGGCCATGCAGATCCTCGACGGTATCGAAGACATCCACTTCGCCGAACTCACAAGCGCGGACGTGGTCCGGCACCGCCTGGTGTCGGAGATCGTCGACGCCTACGCACGCCACGAGGAGCCGGCGATGCTCAACCGGGCCCAGCGGCGGTCGTCGAGCGGACGGCCCAGACGATGAGCATCGAGGTCTCCAACGAGTCGGGGATCGACGTCTCCGAATCCGAATTGATCAGTGTCGCGCGGTTCGTCATCGCCAAGATGGACGTGCATCCCGCGGCCGAGCTGTCGATGGTCTTACTCGACAGCGCGGCGATGGCCGACCTGCACATGCGATGGATGGACCTGCCCGGCCCGACCGACGTCATGAGCTTCCCGATGGACGAGCTCGAACCCGGCGGCCGCCCGGATTCACCCGAGCCCGGCCCGGCGATGCTCGGTGACATCGTGTTGTGCCCGGAGTTCGCCGAGCAGCAGGCCGCAAAGGCCGGCCATTCGCTGGGCCAGGAATTGGCCCTGCTCACGGTGCACGGCGTGCTGCATCTGCTGGGGTACGACCACGCCGAACCGGACGAGGAGAAAGAGATGTTCGCCCTGCAGCGTCAGCTGCTGGAGGAATGGGTCGCCGATCAGGTGCAGGCCTACCACGCCGACCGACAGAGCGATAAAGATCGGCAGCTGTTGGACAAATCCCGATACTTCGACCAACCGTGAGCGGGCTCTTACCCCTGTTCGGCGCGATCGTCCTGGTCGGTTTCGGCGGTCTGTTCGCCGCTATCGACGCCGCGTTGTCCACGGTGTCGATCGCCCGTATCGAGGAATTGACGCGGGATGAACGGCCGGGTGCGGCCCGGCTGGGCAGAGTCGTCGCCGAACGCCCGCGCTACATCAATCTCGTGGTGTTACTGCGGATTACCTGCGAGGTGAGCGCGACCGTGTTGCTCGTCGCGTTCCTCGACGGGCATCTGGGCGTGAGTTGGGGCCTGTTCGCCGCGGCGGCGATCATGGTGGTGACGAGTTTCGTGGCCATCGGTGTCGGCCCCCGGACCGTCGGCAGGCAGAACGCCTACACCATCGCGTTGATGTCTGCGCTTCCGCTGCAGGCCATTTCGGTGCTGCTCACCCCGATCAGCCGGCTGCTGGTGTTGATCGGCAACGCGCTCACCCCGGGCCGTGGTTTCCGCAACGGCCCGTTCGCATCCGAGATCGAGCTGCGTGAGGTCGTCGATCTGGCGCAGCAGCGCGGTGTGGTGGCCGATGAGGAACGCCGGATGATCCAGTCGGTGTTCGAGCTCGGCGACACCCCGGCGCGCGAGGTCATGGTCCCGCGAACCGAGATGGTGTGGATCGAAAGTGACAAGACCGCCGGTCAAGCGACATCGCTGGCGGTCCGTAGCGGGCATTCGCGCATCCCGGTGGTCGGGGAGAACGTCGACGACATCGTCGGCGTGGTGTATCTGAAAGACCTTGTGCAACAGACCTACTACTCGACCAACGGGGGGCGTGACACCACGGTCGCGCAGGTCATGCGGTCGGCGGTGTTCGTACCGGACTCCAAGCCGCTCGACGAGTTGTTGAACGAGATGCAGCGCGACCGCAACCACATGGCGCTGCTGGTCGACGAATACGGCGCGATCGCCGGCCTGGTGACCATCGAGGATGTGCTCGAAGAGATCGTCGGTGAGATCGCCGACGAATACGACACCGATGAGGTCGCGCCCGTGGAAGAGCTGGGGGAGCGGGAGTACCGGGTGTCGGCGCGATTGCCGATCGAGGATCTCGGCGAGCTGTACGGACTTGAGCTGGACGAGGATCTCGACGTCGACACCGTCGGCGGCCTCGTGGCGTTCGAGCTCGGGCGCGTGCCGCTGCCCGGCGCCGAGGTGTCCTGGGACGGACTGCGTTTGCGCGCCGAGGGCGGGCCCGATCATCGGGGCCGCGTGCGAATCAACACCGTGCTGGTCTCGCCGACGGAGTCCCCTGACGAGAATTCGCGTACGCGAGGAGGAGATCACCCGGATGACTGAACTCGACGCCGAGGACGCCAAGCTCGTGGTGCTGGCCCGCGGAGCGATGGGCCGCGCCGAAGCGGCTGCCGGGGCCGCCGTGCGCGACCAGGACGGCAGGACATACGCCGGTGCGCCCGTCGCGCTCGCCGCTCTGCAACTGACCGCGCTGCAGGCAGCGGTTGCGGCCGCGGTGTCGAGTGGCGCGACGGGGCTCGAAGCGGCGGTGCTGGTCGGCGGTTCCGCCGACGACGCGGGGGTGGCGGCGGTTCGCGAACTCTCGGCTGATGCCACGGTGATCGTCACGGACCGGGCCGGCACGCCGGTATGAGCGAGTTCCGTTCCGGCTTCGTCTGTTTCGTCGGCCGGCCGAATACGGGGAAATCGACGCTGACGAACGCCCTCGTCGGTAGCAAGGTCGCGATCACCTCGAATCGTCCGCAGACCACGCGCCACACCATCCGCGGCATCGTCCACCGCGAGAACTTCCAGATCATCCTCGTTGACACCCCCGGCCTGCACCGGCCACGGACCCTGCTCGGGCAACGCCTCAACGATCTCGTCAAGGACACCTACTCCGAGGTTGATGTCATCGGGATGTGCATTCCCGCCGACGAAGCTATCGGTCCCGGCGACCGGTGGATCTATCAGCAGATCCGCGCCGTCGCACCCAAGACCACGCTGATCGCCATCGTCACCAAGATCGACAAGGTGCCCAAGGACCGCGTGGCCGCGCAGCTGCTTGCGGTCAGCGAGCTGGTCGGTCCCGACACCGAGATCGTCCCCGTCTCGGCGACTTCAGGTGAGCAACTCGACGTGCTCACCGATGTCCTCGTCGCCCAGTTGCCGCCGGGACCGGCGTATTACCCCGACGGCGAGCTCACCGACGAGCCAGAAGAAGTGCTGATGGCCGAGCTCATCCGCGAGGCCGCGCTCGAAGGCGTTCGCGATGAGCTGCCCCACTCCCTGGCGGTCGTGATCGAGGAGGTCGAGTCCAGGGAAGGGCGTGACGACCTGATCGACGTGCACGCCATCCTCTATGTCGAGCGCGACAGCCAGAAGGGCATCGTCATCGGCAAAGGCGGCGCCCGGCTCCGCGAGGTCGGCACCGCGGCGCGCACGCAGATCGAAAAGCTGCTCGGCACAAAGGTTTATCTCGACCTGCGGGTCAAGATCGCCAAGAACTGGCAGCGTGACCCGAAACAGCTGGGGCGCCTGGGCTTTTGAGGTTCAGGGTCGGCTGAACACGCAGTGCGCGCCGCCGCCGATCGGCTGTTCGGCGACCACTTCGTTGTCCAGGGTTATCCGGCAGCCTTGTTCGCCGGTCTTGCCGACCGCGACCACCTGCAACAGCCCGACGTCCGGTCCGACCGTGGTGGTGCTCTTCCACGGAACCTGCGTGTTTTCGGTCGCCTTCCGGCCGCCCGGATCGACGTCGATGGAGTACACGGTGCCCGATCCGGTGATCTCGAAAACCACCGTTGAATCTCCGCCCGCCTGTGGTGTCGGCTTGGGTGCGTTGGCCTGCTTACGTGACGAGGCGGCAGCGTTGTCGTCGAACATCTGCTGGCGGAAATCGGGTGTGACGCAGATCGTGTCGCCGTCGAACGCCTCGCGCCACACGTAACCCTGAGCGCAGCTTTCCGGACCGTAGGCGCCGTTGGGATCTTTATGGGCTTTCGGGTTGGCATTCTGCTGGGCGACAGTCGAACGGATATCGGGCGTCACGCATACGGTGTCGCCAGACCGGGCCTCGCGCCACACGTAGCCCTGAATGCAGGTGTCGGGCCCGTAGGGGAGGGGCTCGGCTTGGGCTGGTGCGGGCACGGTGACGGCAGTGGCGGCGAGTGCGACGACGGCGAAGCGGGCCGGGTAGCTGGTGGACATGATCGCGCCTCCATATCGTGGGGGCATCCCGTTGATGCCGCCATGACACGAACGCTAGGAGCGCTCGGCCTGACCGGCGCGCGTAGTCGACTACTCGTTCTCGTTTGCCATGGCCAGCCGTCCCGGCGGCTGGCGAAGTGCGTTGACCGCCGCGACCGCCTGGGACACGTCGTAGTCCTCGGGTGTCTCGCCGTTGACCTTCTGCACGCGGTGACTGTCGGGGGTGTTCCACCAAACCGTGGGTTGTTTGGCGGCCCAACCGGTGATGGCTTCGAGCTCGGCCGCCAAGGAGATCAGCATGGGCTCGCTGTTGGCGGGGCCCATGAGCTGAATTCCGATCGGCAATCCTTCCGAGGTTAAGCCGGCGGGCACGCTGATCGACGGCCAGCCCAGCAGGTTCCACGGCCAGGTCATCGGGCAGGCCTGGATTGCCCTGCGTTCGGTGGCATACCAGCCCAGCCGGTCGAAATCGTGGGTGAGGGGCGGCGGTTGCGCCGTCGTCGGGGCGATGACGACGTCGACCAGATTGAAGATCCAGCCCATGCGCCGCTGCACATGCGCTTCGTGAGCTCGCGCCTTGCGCAGCACGTTCTCGGACAGCAGGCGGCCGATGCGCATGTTTGCGACGGTGCGGTCGTCGTACTCGATGTCACCGAGCCGGTAAGACCAGTCCAGTAGGCCGGCGGTGGACCGGGACAGAAAGTCCCACGACATCCGGACGCTGTACTTGGGGTCCTTCGCGACGACGGTGTGACCCAGCTGCCCGAGTTGGTCGGCAACCGTCTGCACCGCGGCGCGGATGTCGGGGTGCAGCTTCGCCCGGAAGCCGGTGAACGGCAACTTCGTCGACATCGCCACCCGCAGTGGGCCCGGGGCACGTCCGACGTAGTCGGCGGCCTGGATCGGCGGCGGCTTGTGCAGATCACCGTCGGCGTTGCCGGACGCGGCGTCGAGCACGAGGGCCGCGTCGGTGACCGTGCGGGCCAGCACACCGTTGACGGTGATGCCGTTGAACGCCTCGGGCAGCGGCCAGGTCGAGATGCGACCGCGCTGGGGTTTGATCCCGACCAGATGGGTCCACGCGGCCGGGATGCGCACGTTGCCCGCACTGTCCGAGCCGATGGCCGCGGCCACGAGGCCCGCCGCGACCGCTGCCGCGCTTCCGCCCGACGAGCCACCCGGGCTATGTTTGCTCGACCACGGGTTGCGGGTGTGGCCGAAGCCCGGCCCGCTCGTGAACGGCCATTGCCCGAGTTCGCACGTGTTGGTTTTGCCGACGATGACCGCGCCCGCGGCTCGCAGTCGACGGACGACCTCGGCGTCCGCGGTCGCGACGCGTGCGTTCCCATTCGTGCCGTAGCGGGTCGGAATACCTGCGATGTCGATGTCATCCTTGACCGCGATGGGGATCCCCAGCAACGGAAGCTGTTTGCCGGCTGCGCGATCTCGGTCGGCCCGGGCGGCATCGGCCATGGCCTGTTCGGTGAGCACAACGCGGAACGCGTTGAGGGTGGACTGGCTTGCGGTGATCGCATGCAGCGATCTGCGTACCAATTCGTCAGAGGTGATGGCGCCGCTGGCGAGTTGGTACAGCTGGTTCGTCAGGGTCGGGAAGAGCGTGGTGGCCGAGTCGCAAGTCGTAGATTTCCCCATCACTTTCGAGAATATCGGCGGTGCATAACGGAACTTGTCAGGCCATGATGCGAGACTGTCACGATGCGGCTGTATCGTGACCGGGCGGTCGTGCTGCGCCAGCACAAGCTCGGCGAGGCCGACCGGATCGTCACCCTGCTCACCCGCGACCACGGATTGGTGCGCGCGGTGGCCAAGGGCGTGCGACGGACCCGCAGCAAGTTCGGTGCACGGCTGGAGCCGTTTGCCCACATCGATGTGCAACTGCACCCGGGCCGCAATCTCGACATCGTCACCCAGGTTCAGGCCATCGATGCGTTCGCGGCCGACATCGTCAGCGACTACGGCCGCTACACCAGTGCGTGCGCGATGCTGGAGACCGCCGAGCGGCTCGCCGGGGAGGAGCGGGCGCCGATGCCTGCGCTGCATCGGCTGACCGTTTCGGCTCTGCGCGCGATTGCTGACGGGTCCCGTGAGCGCGAGTTGGTGCTCGATGCGTATCTGTTGCGGGCGATGGGGGTTGCCGGCTGGGCTCCGGCGCTGACGGAGTGCGCGCGATGCGCCGCACCCGGCCCGCACCGGGCGTTCCACGTCGCGGCGGGCGGCAGCGTGTGTGTGCACTGTCGGCCCAGCGGTTCGGCCACCCCGCCGCAGGCCGTGCTCGAGTTGATGTCAGCACTGCACGACGGCGACTGGGAGTACGCCGAGACGACATCGCCAGGGCACCGCAGCCAGGCCAGTGGCCTCATCGCCGCGCATCTGCAGTGGCATCTGGAGCGTCAGCTACGCACATTGCCTCTGGTCGAGCGCGTGTACCGGATCGATCGCACGGTCGCCGATCAGCGGGCGGCGCTGGTCAGGCAGGATATGGCGCATGGCTTTGAAGCGGGACGGGAAGCGGGACAAGACCACCTACCCACAGCTGCCCCCGGCGCCTGACGACTATCCGACCTTCCCGGACAAGTCGACCTGGCCGGTCATCTTCCCCGACATCCCGGCCGGCACCAACGGCCGCTTCGCCCGCCCGCCGCAGCACACCTCCAAAGAGGCTGCTCCGCAGATCCCGGCCGATCAGGTGCCCAACCACGTCGCGGTGGTGATGGACGGCAACGGACGCTGGGCCACACAGCGCGGGCTGGGCCGCACCGAGGGCCACAAGATGGGCGAGGCCGTCCTCATCGACATCACGTGTGGTGCGATCGAGATCGGCATCAAGCATCTGACGGTGTACGCGTTCTCCACCGAGAACTGGAAGCGCAGCACCGAGGAGGTGCGCTTCCTGATGGGGTTCAACCGCGAGGTGGTGCGGCGGCGTCGCGAAAACCTCAACGACATGGGTGTGCGGATGCGCTGGGTCGGCTCGCGGCCCAAGATGTGGCGCAGCGTCATCAAGGAGTTCGACATCGCCGAGCAGATGACGGTCGATAATGACGTCATCACCATCAACTACTGCGTGAATTACGGCGGGCGCACCGAGATCGTCGAGGCCACCAGGGCACTCGCCGAGGAAGCGGTGGCCGGCAAGATCAGCCCGAGCCGGATCACGGAAGCCTCGTTCGCTAAACACCTGCACCGCCCCGACATCCCCGACGTGGACCTTTTCATCCGTACCTCCGGCGAGCAGCGGGCCAGTAACTTTCTGCTGTGGCAGGCCGCGTACGCCGAGTTCGTATTCCAGGACAAGCTCTGGCCGGATTACGACCGGCGTGATCTGTGGGCGGCGTGCGAGGAGTACGTGAACCGCAACCGTCGCTTCGGCAGGGCCTGATGCCCGATCTTCTGCATCGGTTGTCCTCGGTGCTCGGCGAGGTGATGTCCGTCGTCGAGGAGGAGGACGACGCGCTGACCGTGACGGTCGACGGGTCGGTGGCGTCGGTGCGGGTGGTCGCGATTGCCGAGGACCTGGAGATGGTTTCGCTGACCCAGCCGTTGGCCTGGGATCTGCCGCTCAACAACAAGATTCGTGACCGCGTCGCCGCGCACGCCAGCCGCACGATGCTGGGCACGGTGGTGCTGGTCGAGAAACTGGTCGAGACACCCACCAACGGCGCGACGCCCAAGGGCGCGGTGCGCAAGGGGGCGGCCAAGAAGGTCGCCGACGTCATGCTGCGGTACAACTTCCCGGCCGCCGGGCTCACCGACGACGCACTGCGCACCCTCATCCTGATGGTCCTGGCGACCGGTGCGGACGTGCGCCGGGATCTCACATCGTGACTTCGGTCATCGGCATCGTCGCGGCCGTGGTCCTCGACGAGCGCAATCGCCTGCTCGTGGTCCGCAAGCGCGGCACATCCGCCTTCATGCAACCCGGCGGAAAGATCGAGCCCGGCGAAGAGCCGTTGCAGGCGCTCGCCCGCGAGGTCTACGAGGAACTCGGCACGGGCTTCGATACGACGACGGCTCGGGCACTGGGCCGCTACACCGCGGCCGCGGCCAACGAACCGGGCCACGTCGTCGACGCTCATCTCTATTCGGTCGCACTCGACGGCGCTCCTGCGCCCCAGGCCGAGATCGAGGAGATGGCCTGGGTTGATCCGCATGCACCCGGAGACATCCAGTTGGCGCCACTCACCGAACACACTGTGCTGGCGCTGGTGCGCAACCCGGTTTAGAAGCGGCTGGGTGTATCCGGTCGGCCCGCCTATCAGCGACAAAGTCGCGGAAAACGCTTCGTGCGTAACATCATTCGCTTCAGCCCCACGCCGTGGATAACAGCTGCCACTCATGGCCCGCTGGCCACGTGCGTCACGCGATTCGGCATGCCCGCCTTACAGCGACAAAGTCGCGCGCAGGGCGGACACCTAATAATTGAGGCCGCTGTGGCGCACCGACATAGGAGTGCTTAGTGTGATTGTGCCCATGAGGCTCATGCTCCCATTGGGACTGCTGAGACGATTTCCGCGACTTTGTCGCTAATAGCCGGGCGCACCGGTACCTGCCACCGAGACGCGTACGGCTATTTGGCGCCGACGCACTCACCGCACACGCCGAAGATCTCGATCGTGTGGCTGACGTCGGAAAATCCGTGCTCGCGGGCGACGTCGGCAGCCCACGTCTCGACGTCGGGACCCGACACTTCGACGGTTGAACCGCACGCGCGGCACACCAAGTGGTGGTGATGGTGTTCCGAGCACCGCCGGTACACGGACTCTCCGGTATCGGTCCGCAAGGTGTCGACGACGCCTGCGGTCGCCATGGCCTGCAGGGTGCGATACACCGTCGTCAAGCCGATGCCCTGGCCGCGGCGGCGCAACTCATCATGTAGCTCCTGGGCGGAGCGGAACCCGTCGGTCTCGTTGAGAAGGTCGGCAATGGCCGCCCGCTGGCGGGTGGACCGGACTGCGCCCGTCACCGGCGGTCCTCGCCGGCGTGCGCGACGGCGTCGACGACGATGTGTGCGAGGTGGTGATCGACCAGCCGATAGAGCACCTCACGGCCGGCCCGCTCGCTGGACACCACGCCGGCCTGTTTCAGGATGCGCAGGTGCTGGCTGACCAGAGGTTGCGGCACGCCGAGCGCGTCGACCAGTTCGTGCACGCACCGCTGGGACTGCTGGAGTTGCAGCACGATCGCGATTCGCAGCGGCGCGGCCAGCGCGCGCAGCAGCTCACCCGCGGTGTCGAGGACCTCGCGCGGCGGCAGTTCGGGAGCCGGCGCGCCGTGATGCTGATGCGCGTCAGCGTGCTGATCGTCTGCCAAACTGGAAATCGTTTTCATTATGCGGCCAGAATACATGCGCGTTGATGCATGTCAACAGTTCGGGCCGGTGCGGCGGATTATCAGTGGCAGGCCGCCGGTCGCTACGCTGTTGCACCGTGGCATCCATCATCGACACCGTTGCGAACCTGGCGAAACGCCGTGGCCTTGTCTATCAGTCGGGCGAGATCTACGGCGGCACCAAGTCGGCATGGGATTACGGGCCACTCGGTGTCGAGCTCAAGGAGAACATCAAGCGTCAGTGGTGGCGCTCGGTGGTCACCGGCCGCGACGACGTCGTCGGCTTGGACAGCGCCATCATCCTGCCGCGGCAGGTGTGGGTCGCCTCGGGTCACGTCGAGGTGTTCAACGATCCGCTGGTCGAGTGCCTGAACTGCCACAAGCGGCATCGGCAGGACCACATGCAGGAGGCGTACGCGGCGAAGAAAGGTCTCGATGACCCCGACGCGGTGCCGATGGACGAGATCGTCTGCCCGGACTGCGGCACCAAGGGCCAGTGGACCGAGCCCCGCGACTTCAACATGATGCTCAAGACCTACCTCGGCCCGATCGAGACCGAGGAAGGGCTGCACTATCTGCGCCCCGAGACCGCGCAGGGCATCTTCGTGAACTTCGCCAACGTGGTCACCACCGCACGCAAGAAGCCGCCGTTCGGCATCGGCCAGATCGGTAAGAGTTTCCGCAACGAGATCACACCGGGCAACTTCATCTTCCGCACCCGCGAGTTCGAGCAGATGGAGATGGAGTTCTTCGTCGAGCCGTCGACCGCGGGCGAGTGGCACCAGTACTGGATCGACACGCGCCTGGAGTGGTACGTCGATCTGGGCATCAACCGCGACAACCTGCGGCTCTATGAGCACCCGAAGGAGAAGCTGTCGCACTACAGCGACCGCACCGTCGACATCGAGTACAAGTTCGGATTCGCCGGTAACCCGTGGGGTGAGCTCGAGGGCGTGGCCAACCGCACGAACTTCGACTTGTCCACCCACTCACAGCATTCCGGCGTCGATCTGTCGTTCTACGACCAAGCCACCGAGACCCGCTTCGTGCCTTACGTGATCGAGCCCGCGGCGGGCCTGACGCGTTCGCTGATGGCCTTCCTTGTCGACTCCTACACCGAGGACGAGGCGCCCAACGCCAAGGGCGGTGTCGACAAGCGCACGGTGCTCAAGCTCGACCCGCGGTTGGCGCCGGTCAAGGCGGCCGTGCTGCCGTTGTCGCGCAACGCCGACCTGTCACCGAAGGCCCGCGACTTGGCCGCCGAGCTCCGCAAGAGCTGGAACGTGGAATTCGACGACGCCGGCGCGATCGGCCGCCGCTACCGCCGTCAGGACGAGATCGGCACACCGTACTGCGTGACAGTCGATTTCGACACGCTCGAAGACAACGCGGTCACCATCCGCGAGCGCGACGCCATGACCCAGGAACGCGTCGCACTCGACAAGGTGTCCGACTACCTGGCGGTGCGGCTCAAGGGCTGCTGAGCCGCGCGCTCAGAACCGGCCGCCGCCGCCGCTGTAGCTGCGGCCGGACGAGCGGGATGCCCCGCCGTAGGACGTCGGCCGGCCCATGCCGCGGCCGCCGCCGAACCCTCCGCCGTAGCCCCCGCCGAACCCTCCACCGCCGGAGAAGCCGCCGCGGAGGATGTTGCCGATGATGATGCCGCCCAGCACCGCGCCCATATCGGACCCGCCGCCGCCCCCGTAATGCGACGTGTAGGAGCGCTGCGCCGCGCGCACGTCGTCGTTGGCCAAGCCCTGCGCCTGAGCGGCCAGCGTCGAGGCCCCATTGGCATGCGCGACAGCCTCATTGGGATTGCTGGCGCGTTTGGCCTCGGCGGCCTGCAGCTGTCGGCCCGCTTCGGCGAGCCTGGTACGCGCCTCCGGGCCGATGCTGCCGCGCCGCGTCTCGATGAAGTCCGACACCGCTTTGATGCGCGACTGGGCGGTGAACAGTGCCTGCTCCAGCGTGCGCGCCAGGCGTTCTGCGGCTTCGCGTTGTTCGTGCACGCTGGCGAGTAGTTGGTCGAGGTTGGCGTCGGCCTGCGTCAACCGTGTGAATGTGCCCAGCGGGTCGGCGTTGCCGTTGGCCCTGGCGTCGTCGGCGGCTTTGGCGGCCGCGTCGCGGGCGGTCGAGAGCTTGTCGGTCTGTGGCGTACCCGCTTGTGCCAGGAGGGTATTCGCCTGGTCGATACCGGCCTGGATGTCGGTGATCGCGGCGGGAAGCCCGGCCAGCGCCCGATTGATGTCGGTGGCCGCGCTGTCGACCGCGTCCAGCAGGGTGCGGGCCTGATCGAGCGCGGACTCCGCCGCACGTACCGAGTCGACCAACCCGGTCTGATCGCCTGCCGGCCGGGCCACCAGATTGCGGGCATTGCTGATGTTGCGGTCGGCGAACGCCAGCCGTTCCTTGGCGGCGTCGACGTTGCCTGCCACCGAACTGAGTGCGGAGGCGTCGAACTGCTTGTGCAACCCATCGAGCGTCTGCGCCGACGGATTCATCCGCGCCGTCAGATCGACCATCTGTTGCGTCATGGTGTCGAGCCGCGCCGGGGCGTTGATCACCAGGTCCCGCAGCTGCTCGAACGCCTGGCTCTGCGCATCGAGTTCACGGTCGGCCCTTGCCGCCGCCACGACGACCCGGGTCAGCAGATCGCGTTGTTGCAGCGGTGTCTCAGGCGCGTCGTCGTCGAGGATCTGGCGCACGTTGAACGCTTGCGCCAGGGCGGTTTTCGCGTTGGACAGAGCCCGGCTGAAGGGTTCGGTCTGCTTGGGGCCGAACTCTTCGACTGCCAGTTCGAGTTCGGCTTCGCTGGTACGCACCGCGTTGTCGACGTCGACGACGATCGAGCGGGAGAGCTCGTCGAGCGCTTCCAGCGGCACCGTCGCAAGCGCATTGGCGTCGGTCGGGTCGACGCGTTTCGCGGCCTCGAATTCGGCCTTGCGGCGCTTGGCGCGGCGCCGGCGCGACCACCACCAGAGCAGTCCGCCCGCCACGAGCAGCACGCCGAGGGCGATCAACAGCGCAGGCCACGACACACTGGATTGCGGCGCGGCCGGTTCGGCGTTCAGATTGTTGGCGGCCGCGATCGCTGCGCCCGCCCAGTCGTCGCGCCGCAGCGCCGGTTCGATGTTGTCGCGCCGGATCTCCTCGGCTCGGGAGTTGCCGCCGGGAAGCGTGTCCGGAACCTGGAATGCGAACGAACGCGCTCGCGTGGCGACCGCCAGCAGCGCATCGTCGTCACCCAAGTCGCTCAACTGCATCGTGTTCTGTGCCCAGCCGAGATGATTCTGGTCGGAGAAATCCTCGACGAACACGACCCACAGCTGGATGCGGCGGTCGTCGTAGAGCTGGTCTAGGGCTCGTTGCACGCCGGCGCGCTGGGAACTCGAGAGGGCGCCCGCGTTGTCGGTGAGCTGGGTCGCGAGCCGCAGTGGTGGTTCGGCCGCGGCGCCGGGCGCAGCGAGCAACGCGGTTATCAGTATCGCGAGCAGCATGCTGAGCAGACGGGCGATGCGCATGACGGTCAATCTAATGCGCTGCACGGGTTGGGCGGCGTGTCCTGGCAGACTGTGCCCCGGTGAACGCGGTAAGGCACGACCACTATGACGACTTCGACCGGCAACGCTTGGTGGCCGAAGCGCCGAAAGGTGCTGCGCTGCCCGGGACCGATGCCGAGCACCGCACCGACTTCGCCCGGGACCGGGCGCGGGTGCTGCACAGTGCCGCGCTGCGGCGGCTGGCCGACAAAACGCAGGTCGTCGGACCGCGGCAGAGCGAGACCCCACGGACTCGCCTGACGCATTCGCTTGAGGTGGCCCAGATCGGTCGCGGCATGGCGATCGGCCTCGGGTGCGATCCCGACCTCGTCGACCTGGCCGGGCTGGCCCACGACATCGGGCACCCGCCCTACGGTCACAACGGCGAGCGTGCGCTCAACGAGATCGCCAACGCCTTCGGCGGGTTCGAGGGCAATGCGCAGAACTTCCGGATCCTCACCCGGCTTGAGCCGAAAGTCCTTGACGGCGAAGGCCGTTCGGCGGGTTTGAACCTGACGAGAGCCGCGCTCGACGCGGTGACGAAATACCCGTGGCGGCGATACGGCGGCCGCAAGAAGTTCGGGTTCTACGACGACGACCTCGACGCCGCGGCCTGGGTGCGCGACGGTGCGCCTGCCGAGCGGCCGTGCCTGGAAGCGCAGGTGATGGACTGGGCCGACGACGTCGCCTACTCCGTGCACGACGTCGAGGACGGCGTGATCTCGGGCCGCATCGATCTGCGGGTGCTCGCGGACGCCGACGCCGCCGAGTCGCTCGCGCGCCTGGGCGCCGAGTCCTTCCCGACGGTGACGCATGACGAACTGCTGGCCGCCGCACAGCGTCTGTCGGAGATGCCTGTCGTGGCGGGCGTCGGCAAATACGACGGAACGCTTGCGGCCTCGGTCGCGCTCAAACGCCTGACGAGTGAGCTCGTCGGCCGGTTCGCGAGCGCGGCGATCACCGAGACCCGGGAGGTGGCCGGTGACGGCCCGCTCAAGCGTTTCGACACCGATCTCGCGGTGCCGAACCTCGTGCGCGCCGAGGTCGCGGTGCTCAAGATGCTGGCGTTGCAGTTCATCATGTCCGACCATCGGCACCTGCAGATACAAGCGGACCAGCGCACGCTCATCCATGAGGTGGCCCTGGCGCTCTGGGCACAGGCACCCGGCAGTCTCGACCCGCAGTTCGAGCCGGAGTTCACCGCGGCCGACGACGACGGTGCCCGGCTGCGGGTGGTGATCGACCAGATCGCGTCCTACACCGAGGGGCGGCTGGAACGAGTGCACGAAGCGCGCTCGCCACGGCCGTTGGACTGAAGAACCTCAGGCGCCGATCTTGTCGGCAATCGCCCACGCCACGTCGACACCACTCGTCTCGGGGTTGGCGACCTCGGTGGATTTCCCGTCGTCGAACGAGATCTCGGTCTCGACCAGGTAGCTGCCTGCGACCGTGACGGCCCGGGCGTTGGGACTGGTCTGCGCATTCCTGGTGCGCCCGAACAACACCGTCGCGGCCAGCGTCGTCTCCTCGGTCCGGATATCGGTGATCTTGTGCGTCAGGTGCCCGGCATCGGGTATCTCGGTACCCCAATAGGTGACGGTCTGGCCGTCACAGCGTTGCCACGTCGCCTTGATCTCATCGAAAACCGCCTGAGCCTCCTCGGGCGTCGACAGTTCGATGACGGCCTCGTCGACCTTCCTGACCACCCCGTCGGAGCCGCGCCAGACTTGACGCGCGAAGTCCTGCACATCGGCGTCGGCGTAACCACTCCTCTCGGCCACCACGACGGGACCGATGCAGTCGTACGGTTCGGCACCGGCCTGGGAACTCGAGGTCTCGGCCATGTCGTCGATGCCGCCCTCGACGGCGTCTTGGGGGACGGGTTCGAACGTCTCGCCGAGCAATTCACCGAGTTCGCTCCCGGTCAAGAGCAACTGCTTGGCCGACTTGTCGCTCTCGGCCGCGGACGTCCCCGACGTCGCAGGGTTGTCCGACTTGCCGGGTAGCACCGCCCACACCACCACCGCGACTACTGCGGCAACGATCACGCAGTAGGAGATGGTCAGTCCGGCCACCGCCCGCCCGCGACCCCGCTCGCGACGTTTCTTGATCTGTGTCAGCGCGAGGTGGCCGAGTACGGCGCCGACCGGGGCGAACACGAAGCCGAACACGATCGACAGCGTCGACAGGGGATTGACCGGTGCTGCGGGTGGCGGCGCCGAAAAGGTGTGTGGTGGCGGGGGCCCGCCGTATCCGCCGAAGCTCATCTGCGTCCCTCCCCGCCGCGGGCAAACCCGTTCAACCGGAGTTTCCGGCACGCATAGACTAGGCCGGTGGCCGGCCGGATTCCTGATCGCGATATCGCGGCCATCCGTGACAAAGTCCGCATCGAGGATGTCGTCGGCGATTACGTGCAGTTGCGGCGTGCCGGTGCGGACTCGATGAAGGGGCTGTGCCCGTTCCATGACGAGAAATCACCGTCGTTCCATGTCCGGCCCAATCACGGTCACTTCCACTGCTTCGGGTGCGGCGAGGGCGGTGACGTCTACGCGTTCGTCCAGAAGATCGAGCACGTCAGCTTCGTCGAGGCAGTCGAGCTCCTGGCCGACCGCGTCGGCTACACCGTCACCTACACCGGCGCGTCGACCACGAACGTGCAGCGCGACCGCGGCAGCCGCAGCCGCTTGCTGGCGGCCAACGCCGCCGCCCAGGAGTTCTACGCCGAGGCTCTGCAGTCAGACGAGGCCGCCGAGGCCCGCAAGTACCTGACCGAACGCAACTTCGATGCCGCAGCGGCCGCCCAGTTCGGCTGCGGGTTCGCCCCGTCGGGGTGGGACAAGCTGACAAAGCACCTGCTGCGCAAGGGTTTCGAGTTCAAGGAGCTGGAAGCGGCCGGGCTCAGCCGGGAGGGTAAGCGCGGCCCGATGGACCGGTTCCACCGTCGCCTGCTGTGGCCCATCCGGGTGTCGTCGGGCGAGACCATCGGCTTCGGTGCGCGCCGGTTGTTCGACGACGACCAGAACCAGGCCAAATACGTCAACACGCCGGAGACCGTGCTCTACAAGAAGTCTCAGGTGCTGTTCGGGCTCGACCGCGCCAAGCGCGATATCGCCAAGGGCCATCAGGCCGTCGTCGTCGAGGGCTATACCGACGTGATGGCCATGCACCTGGCCGGGGTGACCACCGCGGTGGCCTCGTGCGGGACCGCGTTCGGTGACCAGCACCTGTCGATGTTGCGGCGACTCATGATGGACGACAACTTCTTTCGCGGTGAGTTGATCTACGTGTTCGACGGCGACGCCGCAGGCCGGGCCGCGGCGGTCAAGGCGTTCGAGGGGGAGCAGAACCTCGCCGGGCAATCATTCGTGGCGGTGGCGGCCGACGGTATGGATCCATGCGATCTGCGGTTGCGTTCCGGTGACGGCGCGCTGCGGGATCTGGTGGCCCGACGAACACCGTTGTTCGAGTTCGTGATTCGCAGCGCGCTCGCCGAACACGACCTCGACAGTGCCGAAGGCCGCGTGGCCGCGTTGCGCCGGTGTGTGCCGATGGCGGCCCGGATCAAAGACCCGACACTGCGAGACGAGTACGCCCGCCAGCTCGCCGGCTGGGTCGGCTGGGACGACGTGGCACAGGTGATCGGGCGCGTGCGCGAGGAGGCCAGCGGTGGCCGCCGCGACGGCCGTCGTGCCGGCGCCGAGCCGCAGGCCCGGCCCAAACCACCCCCCGTGCAGCGGCCTGACCCGAGCGATCCCACACTGTGGCCGCAGCGGGAGGCCCTCAAGGCCGGCCTGCAGTATCCGGCGCTTGCCGGTCCGGTGTTCGACTCGCTGACCGTGGAGAGCTTCACGCATCCGGGCTATGCCGCCGTGCGCACCGCCATGGAGGCGGCAGGTGGCACAGCGTCGGGCGCGTCCGGGGCGCAGTGGATCGAAGCCGTGCGCGAGCAGACGTCGTCTCCTGCGGCCGCGAGCCTCGTCAACGAGCTCGGCGTGGAAGCGATCAACGTCGAAGACGACGAAAAGCTCCCGCGCTACATCGGCAGCGTGCTGGCCCGCCTGCAGGAGGTCTGGGTGGGCCGTCAGATCGCCGAGGTGAAGTCCAAGTTGCAACGGATGTCGCCGGTCGAGCAGGGAGACGAATATCACGCACTGTTCGGTGACCTCGTCGCGATGGAGTCCTACCGCCGCAGCCTGCTGGAACAAGCGAGCGGCGACGACCTCACTGCGTGACGGCTCACATCACGATAAGGTGGAGCCGATCTTTGGACGAGCTGAGAAAGGCAACCTGGTGACACAGTTCAGCAACCGGACGCGGCGCTTCGTCGCAGTCGGAGCTTTTGCGGCAGCCGCAGTGGCCGCCCCGGCCTTCCTCGCCGCCACGACCCCGCAGTCCGACGTCACTGCCGCCCCGGCCTGCCTGGCCTGGTTCGGCAACAAAGAGGACGGCAAGTGCCTGTCGTACTCCAACGGTCAGCCCGCGGTCGGCGGCATCCCGCCGGTCTCCATCGGCGCGCCCGGCAGCGGTAACCCCGGCCTGAGCACCGGCCCGCTGCTTCCCGGCACGTCGATCAATCAGAGCATCGGCTAGGGCTCACCAGCCGCGCTTGGCCTTCACCGAATCGTCGGTGTTCTCCACGGAGAGCACCGACGTTTCTGCGTCTATGGGGGTCATCGTCACGAACTCGGGATCGGGCGACACGCGGCGCGCGATCTGGCGCCGCCCGGCGTCGATGACGGCCCGGGTGGCAGGGTTGGACGTGACCGCGCGATAGGTGCCGGCGATCTGCTCGTAGCGACGGCGGCCGGCCTTCGCGCCGAGCACGTAGCCGACGGCGATCACGGCGGCATAGCGGATCACAGCGTTCCTCCCAGACGACAGTTGTGTGTGTCCATCCTGCCTCACCGACGCGTCGACTCGCCCGTGTGGGATCGCATTGGCGGCGGCGGCGGTCAGTACGCTAGAGTCAACGCTCGGCCGCGGAGGAGATCCGCGGAAAGGCAGTCCCCTGTAGCTCAATTGGCAGAGCATTCGGCTGTTAACCGAAGGGTTGCTGGTTCGAGTCCAGCCGGGGGAGCAAGGTACGAGATCGCCGGGCGGCATCGATCAGGTCCGCCTCGGCGAACCGCCCCCGCGGGGTGTGTTTGACCAGCTCCTCATCCAGGTACGGACAATCCGTTGTCGGATCGTCAGACGTGCACAGCAGCAAATGCGTCAGGTAGTTCCGCGCAGCCTGTAATCGCGCACACTGCTCGTCGAGCCGCTTGATGTGGCCCCGCACCGCCTCCAGCCATTCGCCGTTCTGCGTATCGCCGGATGTCACGATGGCGGCCTGGTCCAGCGGCATCCGTCCGGTGACCGCGCACAGATAGGCCAGCCCGATCCGGCGCAGGTCAGCTTCGCTGTAGGTGCGCCTGCCCCCGTTCTGGTCCGGCTCGGGCAATACGCCCTGTTTCTCCCACCAGCGCAGTGCCGACGGTGCGAGCCCGTAGAGGGCGGCGGCCTCACCGATCTGCACGTGCGCGCCACGTCGATTCTCGTCCATGTGGAGCAGTTGACATGAAGTCGACTTCAACTTCAAGACTTAGGGCAGCCTTCCCTATGAGAGGACGCCGACAATGCCCGAGGTCGCCCCACCTCCCGCACTACCCGTCAGCTACCGCGCCGCCGCTGACATGCTGCGCCCGGTGCACGTCAACCTGATCGCGTGCGCGCTGCTGGCCGCCGTCGCCGCGACGACCGGGCTACTGCCCTATATCGCCATCGCCGAGATCGCTCGGCACGCGCTGGCGGGCTCGGACAGCCACGTGTGGCTGTGGATCGGCATCGGGGCGGCCGGTGCCGCCGCACGCCTGGTCTGCCTCGGCCTGGCCTCCCATATCGGCCACCACGCCGACGCCAGGATGCTGCACCACCTCCGCAAGCGCATCGTCGACCGTCTCGGCGTCGTGCCGCTGGGCTGGTTCCGGTCCTCGGGCTCCGGCCAGATGAAGAAGGTCATGACCGTCGACCTCGAAGCCATGCACGTGCTGTTCGCGCATGCCCTCGGCGAGCTCGTCGGCGCGGTCACCGTCACGCTCGTCGCGATCGGCTATCTCATATCGGTGGACGCGCCGATGACGGCGGTCACGGTCGCGGTGCCGGTGATCGCCTTTCTGACCTACCGGCTCGCAATGCGGTCGATGCCGGAACACACCCAGAAGCTGATCGCGGCCGAGACCCGGATCAGCGGCGCGACAGTGGAATACGCCGACGGTATCGCCGTTGCCAAAACGTTCGGTGCCACAACGGCATTGGAGAGATTCACGCGGGCGGTCCGCGACTATCGCGACGCCTTCCGAGCCTGGGTCGCCGAGGTTCGCTACAGCACCGCGGCCAGCCACATCCTCGCGGCGGAGGTGACGGTGCTCGCGGTCGTGACAGTCGCCGGGTTGGTGCTCGTCCGCTCGGGCGGGCTCGCGATGGCAGACCTGATCCCGTTCCTCGTCGTGGGGGTGGGACTCGCCGCGCCGTTGTCCGAACTCATCCACGGGTCGATCGCATTGCGCGGTGCTCGCGTGGCCGCGGGCAACATCGAACGGCTGCTCTCGACACCCGCACTGCCCGAGCCGCAGATGCCCAAGAGCCCCAACGAGTTCGGTGTGGAATTCGACCATGTCGGATTCTCCTACGACGGCACCACCGACGCCGTGCGGGACATCACCATGACCTGCCGTCCGGGCACGGTCACGGCGCTCGTCGGGTCGTCCGGGGCCGGCAAGACCACGCTGGCGACGTTGGTGCCGAGGTTCTACGACGTCACGTCCGGGGCCATCCGCATCGGTGGGGTCGACATCCGCGACATGTCGTCGACCGCCTTGCTGTCGGCGGTGTCGCTGGTGTTCCAGGACGTCGTGCTCGTCCGCGATTCCGTCGCCGAGAACATCCGGCTGGGCAGGCCCGGGGCCACCGACGCCGAGGTGCGCGTCGCGGCGAAGGCCGCGCAGATCCACGACGTCATCGAACGATTGCCGCACGGCTACGACACTGTGCTGAATCAAGCTGACGGGGGCGGTCTTTCGGGGGGCGAGCGGCAGCGATTGACGATCGCCCGGGCCATCCTGGCGCGCTCACCGATCGTGGTGCTCGACGAGGCGACGGCCGCGCTCGACCCGGACAGCGAAGTCGCCGTGCACGACGCGCTCGCCGAACTCATCATCGGCAAGACGGTCATCGTGATCGCCCACCGCCTGCACACCATCGTCGGCGCCGACCAGATCGTCGTGCTCGACGGTGGCCGTATCGCCGAGACCGGCACCCACGCCGCGCTACTCGCCCGCGACGGGCTCTACGCCAGATTGTGGCGCGCACAGCAGGGGGTGGCGGCATGATCCGCCGGCTACTGACCATCGTGACCGACCCCCGCCCGCTGTTGCACGTCGCGGCGCTGCAGGCGGTACTCGGTGTCGCGCAGGGACTTCTGCTCGGCGCGCTGGTTCCGATCCTGCGCGCCCTGCTGGCGCCGCAGCCCGATTTCGCCGCAGCCGCACCATGGTTGGGCGCCGCGGGAGCCGGCGTGCTGATCTACTGGTGGCTCAACGTGCGGACGATGACGGTCGGATTCGTCGCGGCGGGGGAGACCACCGCGCAGTTGCGCGGCAGGCTCATCGAACACCTCAACGTGTTGCCGATGGGCTGGTTCAGCGGCGACAACAAGGGCCGGTTCGTGCGGACCGCCACGTCGGTGGCCGGCGAGGTCGGGCACGTCAGCGTCGTGGTGGCCGGGCCCGCGGTGAACTGCATCAGCGTGGCGGTGACGCTCACCGCGGTCACGCTGCTGGTCGACTGGCGGCTCGGGCTGGTGCTGGCACTGACGCTGCCCGCCGCATTGCTCGCGGCGCGGAACTGTCGCCGCAGCACGGTCGGTGTGGTCGCCGACATCGAAGCCGCCGGGAATGAAATCGCCGGGCGGGCAGTCGAATACGGTCAGGCGCAGTCGGTCATCCGGGCGGCGGGCCGCGGGCGTACCGGTACCGTGCAGATGCGCGCCGCGCTCGACGAACACCGCAGACGCTATGCCAGGGGCCTGAACCGGCTGTTGTGGCCCGATCAGCTCTACACCTTGGTCGTGGCCGCCGGTTTCGTCGCCACGCTCGCGCTGTCGGCGACATTCGTGCTCGACGGATCACTACAGGTCGCCGACGCCGTCGCTCTGTTGATCCTCGCGGTGCGGTTCACCGAACCGCTCGGCGCGCTCGGCGGTCACGTGAGCGGCATCGGTGCGCTCGACTATCTCGTCGCCACCGTCGACGATTTCCTGCGCCTCGACCCACTGCCGCAATCGCCTCGGCCGCGCCGCGTCGTGTACGACGTCGGCATCGAATTGTGCGGTGCCGGTTTCGGGTACGGCGGAAACGCCGCGCTCAGCGACGTGTCGTTCTCCTGTCCGGCCGGCTCCACGACGGCGCTCATCGGCCCGTCCGGGTCGGGGAAGACGACGGTGCTGCGGCTGATCGCCCGGTTGTTCGACACCGACACCGGGTCGGTACGCATCGGCGGCGTCGACGTCCGCGATTACGACCACACCGCGCTCCTGCGCGAAATCGCGATCGTCTTCCAGGACGTCTACCTGTTCGACACCACGATCGAGGAGAACCTGCGCTTGGCCCGGCCCGAGGCGACCGCGGCCGAGTTGCATGCCGCGGCGCGCGCCGCCGCTCTCGACGAGGTCATCGACCGGCTGCCCGACGGATGGGCGACCCGGGTGGGCGAGGGCGGCGCGCAACTGTCCGGCGGTGAGCGTCAACGGGTGTCGATTGCCCGCGCGTTTCTCAAGCAGGCGCGCATCGTGCTCATTGACGAGGCCGCGTCGGCACTCGATCCCGAGAACGAAGCGGCCGTCGGCGCGGCCATCGCCGAACTGGCGGCCGACCCGCGCCGCACGATGATCGTCATCGCCCACCGCCCGGCCACCCTCGAGGCGGCCGATCAGGTCATCGCGCTGGACGGCGGACGGGTCGTCGAAACCGGGTCACCGGCACAGTTGATGGAGTCCGCGGGGGTTTACGCCCGGCTGTATCGCCAGTACGCGCGCGCCCGCGGCTGGCACATCGCGGCAGATTAGGACTGCGGCCGGTTCTGCTTTTGGCGCGCGGCCTGAGCCAGCGCCTCCACCAGCGGATTGGTGGCCGAGGCCAGCGCCTTCCGCTCCTCCTCGGTCAGCTGGTAGAACGTCCACACACCCCACGCGGCCGGCCGGACGTACACCGTCACATGCTGCTTGTTGTTCTGCAGCACCGCGGGCACCGCGACGGCGCGGTCCAGGGTCGCCGAGCTCAGCATCTCCTCGGCGAGCTTGTCGGTGTCGACCGATTCCTGCAGTTGGTACAGCACGGCCTTATTGGCGGGGCCTTCCATGGCGAGGAACCAGGCCATCAGTGTGTCTCCTTCAGTCGGTGCCAGCGCAGTCACTGTAGCGCTAGGTGATCAGCCTGACAGGCCGTACTTAGCTGACGGCGACCGCCTGGCGTATCCGATCGATCGCCGCGTTGCGCCGGTCCCGCGAACCCGCCCCGTAAGCTCGGTGGCATGCGGTTGTCCCGGCTGAGCGCGGTGCTGCTGTCCCTCGGTTTCCTCGGTGTGGGGTGTGGGTGGAGCCCACCGTCGGCGCCGCCGCCCAAGCCCGACACCTGCACACCGGCTGACGGGCCCAGCGCCGACACCGTGGCGCAGGAGATCGCCAAGCTGCCCGCGCCCAAGGCCGGTTCGGAGTGGACGAAGACCAACGAGGGCCACACCAGCAACTGCCGGCTGTACTGGGTGCAGGTCGGCCAGACCAATCCAGAATCGAACAGCCCGGGGCAGCTGCTGTTCTTCGACCGGCAGACCCCGCTCGGCCCTGCGACTCCCGAGCCGCGGCCCTACATCAACGTCGTCACCAATGCCGACGACACGGTCGTCGTGAATTACCAGTGGCAGCAGGGGCAGGATTCACCGAAGGCCCCGACCGGGATCGCGACCGTACGGTTCCGGATCGGGGACGACGGCAAGCTGGTTGCCGTCGACCCGCTCCCGAAGCCCTAACCGTTGACCAGCTCGTCGGGGTCGAGCATCGCCGCATAGCGCAGCTGCTCGGGGATTCCGAATCCGTCGACGAGCGTCTCGATGTGCGGCCGCAAACTGCGGCAGCGCTCGTTGATTCCGCGCGTGACGGCCTTGGCGCGTTCGGTGGACAGATACCGGTGCTCGATGAACCAGGCTTTGTCGTCCTCGATCACCGACAGCGCGTACAGATCGCACACATCGTTCAGCAATTCGCGTGCGGTGTCGTCCTCGCACGCGTCGATGCCGGCGACGAACGCTTCCAACACGATTCGGTCGATGTGGGCGGTCGCGGCATGCAGCACGTGATCCTGCACGGTGTTGAACGCATCGAACGCCGACATCTCCTTGGCCTTGCCCTGGAGCCGTCGTGCCACAGACGCCAGCATGTACGCCTCGCGGTCCTCGAACATCTTGACCTGCGTTCCGCGGTTGAACAGGCTGCCCTCTTCCTCGTTGTCCTGACGGCTGTCGAGGATGGTCTGCATGATCGTCTCGGCGGCGGTGCGCTTGAGGACCCGCTCACCGGCGAAGTTCGCCGCGAAGCGCACCCACTCGACGGGGCTCATGCCCTTGATGTCGTCGGCGTAGGCCGTCAGCAGCTCCTTGGCGACGAGTTGCGTCAGCACGTGGTTGTCGCCTTCGAAGGTGGTGAACACATCGGTGTCGGCGCGCAGCGCGATCAGCCGGTTCTCGGCGAGATAGCCTGCGCCACCGCAGGCTTCGCGGGCCTCCTGGATGGCCTTGCTGGCATGCCACGTATTGGCGGCCTTGAGACCGGCGGCGCGCGCCTCCAGTTCGCGTTGTTCCTCCGGATCGGGATTGTCCGAGGTCTGCAGCTCATGGCATTTCGCGACGAGCTCGTTCTGCGCGAATTGCAGGGCATAGGACTTGGCGATCAGCGGGAGCAGCCGGCGCTGATGCACCAGATAATCCATGATCAGCACCTCGTCCTCACCGTCGGGTGCGCTGAACTGCTTGCGTTCCAACGCATACCGGGCGGCGATGTCGAGTGCCACGCGAGCCGCGGCGGCCGCGCTGCCGCCGACCGTGACGCGACCGCGGATCAAGGTGCCAAGCATGGTGAAGAACCGCCTGCCCGCGTTCTCGATCGGTGAGCTGTAGGTGCCGTCGGGCGAGACATCGGCGTAACGGTTGAGCAGGTTCTCGCGCGGCACCCGAACGTTGTCGAACACGATGCGGCCGTTGTCGACGCCGGGCAGCCCGCCCTTGTAGTGGCAATCCGACGTGGTGACGCCGGGCATGTCGTTGCCCATCTCGTCGCGGATCGGGACCACCAGACAGTGCACACCGTGGTTCACGCCGTCGGGGGTGATCAACTGTGCGAAAACCGCTGCGACGCGCGCGGTTTCGGCGGCGCCGCCGATGTAGTCCTTGCGTGCCGTTGGGGTGGGGGAGTGGATCACGAACTCCTGGGTCACCGCATCGTAGGTGGCGGTCGTCTCCAGGGATTGCACGTCGCTGCCGTGGCCCGTTTCGGTCATCGCGAAACAGCCGAGCAGGTCGAGGTCGATGAGCTTGCGGACGTAGGCCTTGTGGTGGCGCTCGGTACCGAGGTTCTCGATGGCCCCGCCGAAAAGCCCCCACTGCACGCCGGCCTTGACCATCAGGGACAGATCCGACATCGCGAGCATCTCGATCTGCGTGATTGCAGCGCCGACATCGCCGTTGCCACCGTGTTCCTTGCGGAACCCGTCCTCGGCTGCGCCCGCGGCCGCCATGATCTTGAGTTGCTCGGTCACCTTCGCCCTGGCAATGACCGTATTGGGCGTGTAGTGCGGCCGGAATATCTCGTTCGACAGGTTGGTCCGCATGGCGTTCTTGACGTCGCGCCAGCGGCCGTCCAGCGTGTTGCGCAGATGTTCGGCTGTGGAGGTCATATCCGACGGTAACGCGTGCGCCCGCCAACGCAGGTAAACCTGAGTGGAACGGTGAAAACGCGTGGGCGTTGAATCGGGCCTATGACCGATCGGCTCGGGCCGCTGTCGCCCACCGGAATGCCACACACCATCGACCACAAACACGCCGACGTGACGGGCGGCTGGTTGCGCGCCGCGACGTTCGGCGCCATGGACGGCCTGGTCAGCAACACCGCGCTGATCGCCGGTGTCGCCGCCAGTGCCAGCGCGCAGACCGTCGTGCTCAGCGGTGTTGCGGGCTTGCTGGCCGGCGCGTTCTCCATGGCACTGGGCGAGTACACGTCGGTGACCACCGCCAACGAGCAGATCGACTCCGAGGTTCGGGTCGAACGGCGCTCGTTCCGTAAGCAACCACAGGCTGAGAAGGCTGAACTGGTCGGGATGCTGGTTGCGATGGGTATGACCGAGCCCACCGCGCAGAAAGCCACCGACGAGATCCACCGCGACGAGAATCGCGCACTCAATTTCCATCTGGTGCAGGAACTGGGCGTCGACCCGCGGGAGAAGCCCTCACCCATCACGGCGGCGGTGTCGTCGTTCCTGATGTTCGCGATCGGCGCCATCGTCCCGTTGATCCCGTATCTGCTTGCCTTCGAATCACTGTGGGCCGGGTTGGCCTGCGGTGGGGTCGGCCTGCTGATCGCGGGCGGGGTCGCGGCCAAGTTCACCAGGAAGCCGGTGTGGTCAGCGTCGCTGCGGCAGTTGATGTTCGGCACTATCGCGATCGCGGCCACCTATGTCGTCGGCACTTTGGTCGGTACTGTCACGACGTGATGCTGCGTCGAACACTGCTCGCCGTTGTGCTGTTGCTGACCGGCTGCGATGCCGATGCCGATGCCGATGCCGCGCCAGGGTTCGAGTACCTGGGCCAGCAACGGATCGCGCCGGGCGCGACGTTCGACGGCACCGTGATCGGCGGGCTGTCCGGGATCAGCTACGACGCCGCGGCCGGGCTCTACTACGTCGTCAGCGACGATCGTTCGGCGAAAAACCCGGCCCGCTTCTACACCGCACGGATCGCGTTGTCCGACAATGGCATGGACCACGTCGACTTCGTTGGCACGCATCCTTGGCTGGACCGCAACGGTAAGCCGTTCGGGCCGCTGGACGCCGAAGCCCGCCCGCCCGTGGTGCCGCCGGATCCCGAGGGTATCGCGTACGACGCCCGCCGCGGCCGGCTGTATTGGACAAGCGAGGGGGAGCGCAGCGACGGAGGGATTCAGCTCGATCCCTGGGTGCGTATCGCGGGCCTCGACGGCGCCTACATTGGTGAGTTCGCCTTGCCGGACCCGCTGAAGATGTCGGCCCCGGATCGCGGCGCCAGGCAGAACCGTGCGCTGGAAGGGCTTTCGCTCACCCCGGACGGCCGCTATCTGTGGGCTGCGATGGAGGGACCGGTCTACCAGGACGGCGCGCTGCCCGACGAGCAGCACGGTGCGATCACCCGCATCACCCGGTACGGCGTCGACACCGGCGCGGACGATCGCGAATACACCTATCCACTCGACCCGGTCAGCGCCGGGCTGGGCGGCGACAACGGGCTGTCCGATCTCGTCGCGCTCGACGACGGGACGTTCTTGGTGGTCGAGCGTGGCTACGGTACCCACGTCGCGGTGCGCGTCTACCGGGCCGGCGTCACCGAGGGCTCTGGTCAACTGACCAAGACGTTGCTTGCCGATCTGACCAACACGCCCGGGCTCACCCCACTGGACAACATCGAGGGAATCACACTGGGCCCCAAGCTTTCCGACGGGCGCCAGTCGGTGATCATGGTCAGCGACGACAACTTCTCGCCGACTCAGGTCACGCAATTCCTGTTGTTCGCGATGTGAGCGGGTTTGCGAGCCGGTGAGGCGGGCACCGCGGTTGATGACGGTTGGTCGCTCCTGCCCGGCTATTAGCGACAATGTCGCGGAAACCGCCTCGCACGTCTCACCGGCCGCTTCAGTCCCAGATTGCCGAATCACTTGCAACACAACAACACTGCCGTGTCACTTCGGCACCAGCGGTTACGTGCCCGCATACCAGCGACTTTGTCGCTGGTATGCGGGCACAGGAAATTGCGGTTCGCATGAGGCAGGCGGGGCTGGAGTGTCAAATGTTATCGGAGCTGTGGGACCGGGGTGAATAGTGTTGCATGAGAGGCGATTTCAGCGACATTGTCGCTCACAAGCGGGCAGAACGACACACGGCTCTGCCCGGCCGCCCGCGATGCCTGGTGCGAAAGCCTAACTGTCGCTGCCCACTGTGACGGCCGTCGCCTCGTCGGTGAGCTCGTCGAGTTCGTCTTCCTCGACATCGATGCCCGTCAGGTGCGACCGCGTCGCGAACAGCACGCCGGCACCCAGGAGCACGGCCCCCGCGCCGACCCAATACGGCAGGTGCACGCTGACCTGCTCACCGAGGACACCGGCAAGCCACGGCGCGACGGCCGCGCCGCTGAACCGCAGGAAGCTGTACGCCGCGGAGGCCACGCCGCGTTCGACCGGGGCGGCCTTCATCACCGTCTCGGTGATAAGCGTGTTGTTGATGCCGATGAACAGGCCCGCGACCACGACACACGCGGCCAGGATCGCCTTCGAGTCGGTGCCGAGCGCCATCACGACCAGGGTTGCGGTCATCGCGAGCAGGTTGACGATCAGCGTCGGCACGGTGCCGAAGCGGTGCTGCAGACGCGGTGCGACGACCACCGAGGTGAACGCCAGCGCCACACCCCAGCCGAAGAAGATAAGCCCGATCTGGTGCGCGGTCATGTCGAGGGGGAACGGCGTGAACGCCAGGAGCGTGAAGAAGCCGAAGTTGTAGAGCAGCGCGGTGACCGCGACGCCGAGCAGCCCGCGATGGCGCAGTGCGCGGAACGGGTCGAGGAGTGTGGTCGCCCGCTCGGCGCGTGGTGTGGCGGGCAGCAGGAACGCGGTGATCACGAGCGCGAAGGCCATGAGGGCCGACACCCCGAAGAACGGTCCACGCCACGAGATGGAGCCCAGCACGCCGCCGACAAGCGGGCCGATCGCGATACCGAGTCCCAGCGCGGCCTCGTAAAGGATGATCGCCTGTGCCACAGAGCCTCTCGCGGAGTTGACGATGGTTGCCAGGGCCGTCGCGATGAACAACGCGTTACCCAGGCCCCACAGTGCGCGCCAGCCGACGATCTCCATCACCGTGTCGCTCAATCCGGCCAGGCCGGCGCCGGCGATGATCACCACCAAGCCGAGCAGCAGGGTCCGTTTCGGTCCGATACGGCTCGACACCACGCCGGTGATCAGCATCGCCACACCCATGACGGCCATATAGCTGGTGAACAGCAACGAGACCTGGGACGGCGAGGCGTTGAGGTTGTCGGCGATCGGTTTGAGGATGGGGTCGACGAGTCCGATGCCCATGAAGGCGACGACGGACGCGAAGGCAACGGCCCAAACGGCTTTGGGTTGGCGCCACATAAGGGCAAGGGCTCCTAACTAGTTGTCGGGGTGCTCCGCGACATCGGCCAACAGCCGACGGATGACCTGGACGGCATCGGCCAGGGTTTGGCGGTCTTCGGCGTCCAACCGCTCAAGCCGCGGGTTGATCGCGGCGGCGCGATCGGCCCTCGCCTGGTTGAGGGTCTGCCTGCCTTTGTCGGTGATCCGGATGAGCACCGCGCGCGCATCACCTGGATCGGCGGTGCGAGACACCAGGCCGGCGTCCTCCAAGCGGCGCACCTGCGTGGTCATGGTCGGCTGCGAACAGTGGTCGAGGAGCGCGAGGTCGGAGATCCGCGCCTCACCCTGGTCCTCGATCGTGGACAGCAGCCGGGCCTGCGCCCACGGCAGCGGTAGCCGGGTGCGCTGGGTCGCCAACCGGTTGAGGCGGGCGACAACCGACAGCAGATCGGCGCCGAGTTCGGTTTCGTCAGTCACGGTGACATTCTCGGTGCTTGCTGCGGGCATGTGGACATATTACATAGATTTGCTATGCAGTGCACGGTCGTGTCGGCCGTCACACCACGGCCGGGTAAGCCTCGTCTTACCTCCTGGCAGAATCGAGAAATGACCGCGAAACCACCGGTGAGTGCGCCTCGGCGCGGAATGACTCCCGGTGAACTCGCGCAGGCCGCCGTCATGGCCGCGCTGTGTGCGGCAACCGCGATCATCGCCGTTGTGGTGCCGTTCGCGCGGGGTGTATCACTGCTCGGCACGGTGCCGATGGGGCTGCTGGCGTACCGGTACCGATTGCGCGTGCTCGTCGCGGCGACCATCGCCGGTGCGACCATCGCCTTCTTGATCGCCGGCATGGGCGGCATGATGACCGTCATCAACTGCGCCTATATCGGCGGACTGACCGGTGTCGTCAAACGCCGAGGCCGGGGCACCCCCACGGTGCTCGCCGCCGCGGTCGTCGCAGGCGCGATCTTCGGCGCAGCCGCGGTGCTCGCGCTGACCGTGCTGTCGCGGCTCCGCAATCTGATCTTCGACTCGATGACCGCCAACATCGACGGTCTGGCCGCCATTCTCGCCCGCATCCCGGTGTTGGACGTGCTTGCCGAGCCACTCAAGAACGGCTTCTCGACGCTGCTGGATTACTGGCCGCTGCTGTTCTTGGCCATTGGCATCCAGAGCATCACGTTCGTCAGCCTCGTCGGCTGGTGGGCGTTGTCGCGCGTGCTCACCCGGCTGACCGGTGTACCCGACGTGCACAAACTCGACGCCGACAGCGCGGAGCAGGCGATCGGCCCGGTGCCGGCCCGGCTGACCGACGTCACGTTCCGGTACCCGGGCGTCGACCACGACGCGCTCGGCCCCGTCTCGATGGAGCTGCAACCGGGCGAGCACGTCGCGGTGACCGGGCCCAACGGCTCCGGCAAGACCACCCTGATGCTGATCCTCGCGGGTCGAGACCCGTCATCGGGTGCCGTGGAGCGGCCGGGGGCGGTTGGCCTCGGCCGCATCGGCGGCACCGCGGTGGTCATGCAGCACCCCGAGAGCCAGGTGCTGGGGAGCAGGGTCGCCGACGACGTCGTCTGGGGGCTGCCGCCGGGAACGACGACGGACGTCGACAAGCTGCTGTCCGAGGTCGGCTTGGACGGGTTGGCCGAGCGGGACACCGGAGGGCTTTCGGGCGGCGAACTGCAGCGACTCGCGGTCGCGGGTGCGCTCGCGCGCGAGCCCTCGCTACTGATCGCGGACGAAATCACCAGCATGGTCGATCAGCAGGGCCGCGAAACACTGATGAACGTGTTGTCGGGTCTCACCGACCATCACCAGATGTCGCTCGTTCACATCACGCACTACAACGACGAAGCGGAAACTGCCGATCGCACGGTCAACCTGAGCGGAAACGGCGGCACCGCCGACAACACCGACATGGTGCAGAGTGCTGCCGTGCCGGCTGGGTCGATGGCCGCCCACCACCCGGGCGAGCCCGTGCTGGAACTCACCGCCGTCGGACACGAATACGCGAGCGGAACGCCGTGGGCCAAGACGGCTCTGCACGACATCACCTTCACCGTGAACGAGGGCGACGGGGTGCTCATTCACGGTCTCAACGGCTCGGGCAAGTCCACCCTGGCGTGGATCATGGCGGGCCTGACCGTTCCGACCTACGGTGCGTGCCTGCTCGACGGTGCCCCGGTGTCCGAACAGGTGGGTGCGGTGGCGCTGTCGTTCCAGGCGGCGCGGCTTCAGTTGATGCGCAGCAGCGTCGAACGTGAGATCGCCTCAGCAGCAGGCTTCTCGGTGCACGATCACGACCGCGTCGCCGCGGCGTTGGGATCCGTCGGGCTCGACCCGGCGCTGGGCAAGCGCCGCATCGACCAACTCTCGGGCGGCCAGATGCGTCGGGTCGTGCTGGCCGGGCTGCTGGCCCGCTCGCCCCGCGCACTGATCCTCGACGAGCCACTGGCCGGTCTCGATGCCGCCAGCCAACGCGGGCTTTTGCGGCTGCTGGAGGACCTGCGGCGGACCAGCGGGCTCACCGTCGTGGTCATCTCGCACGATTTCTCCGGCCTGGAGGGACTGTGCCCACGCACACTGCACCTCCGTGACGGAGGGTTGGCGCTCGCACCGACCGCGGCCGGGGGTGCGCTGTGACCGCACCGACTCGCGGACAACGCAAACCGGTTGTGCTGCTGCGGCCGGTACCCGGCACGAGCGTCGTCCATCAATTGTGGGCAGGCACCAAACTGCTGTCCGTCGCCGTCATCGGGGTGTTGCTGACGTTCTACCCGGGCTGGGTCCCCATTGCGTTCGTCGCGGTGCTGGCCCTGGTGGTCGGGAGGTTGGCGCACATCCCGCGCGGTGCGGTGCCCACGATTCCCGTGTGGCTGTGGATCGTGATCGCGCTGGGTGGGCTGACCGCAACGTTCGCCGGTGGTGACCCGGTCATCGATGTCGGCACGATGCAGATCGGGCTCGGCGGGTTGTTGAACTTCCTGCGCGTCACCGCGCTCGCCTTCGTGCTGATCGGGCTCGGGGCGCTGGTGTCGTGGACGACCAACGTCGCCGATATCGCGCCAGCGGTCGCGACATTGGGGCGGCCGCTGCGGCTGTTCCGCATCCCGGTCGACGACTGGGCGGTGACCATTGCTCTTGCGCTGCGGGCTTTCCCGATGCTCATCGACGAGTTCCGCACGCTGTATGCGGCGCGCAGACTGCGGCCCAAGGAGCGCGCCGAGACGCTGCGCGCACGCATCCGGCAGTTGGTGTCCGATCTCATCGACCTGCTGGCGGCCGCCGTGACCGTGGCGCTTCGGCGCGCCGACGAGATGGGTGACGCCATTACCGCACGCGGTGGCGCCGGGCAGATTTCGGCTGCACCGTCACGGCCCAAATCGCGCGACTGGATCGCGTTCGCGGTGCTCGCGGTGGTGTGCGGCTCCGCGCTCGCGTTGGAGCTCACGGTGTTGGGCACGAGCTTGCCGCGACGCGGCGGATAGTCAGCCCCGCCGCGACGTCACCAGCCGGATGACGGCGTAGCCGATGGCGGCGACGACGACGAGCGCGCCCAGCCACGGCAGCATCAGGCCGAACAACATGACCGCGCCGGATGCCACCGCGACCAGTCCGTCCCAGCCTCGCTCGACCTGGCCGAAGAATCCGTGGTACTGCTCGGTCGGGCCACCGACCTGCTCGGCGACCAACTCCAGATTGACCGTGCTGTAATCGATCCGGTCGCCCAACTGTGTGCGCTGAGCCCGCAGGCTGTCGAGGTCGGCCTGCCGCTGCGACAGTGCCTCCTCGGCTTTGATGAGCGCATCGGGATCTCTGGCGTCACGCATGATTCCCAGCAGGCGGTCGACCGAGGTCTGCAGCGCGGTGATGCGCGCATCGAGGTCGACCCGTTGCGACGTCACGTCTTCGGCCCGGATCTCCACGGTGTCGACCGTGCCCAGCTTCTTGAACTCGTCGAGCGTGGCATCGAGTTTGGTGACCGGCACGCGCAGCACGAGGGCGATGCGGGCGCGGCCCGAACTGGACCCGGCGTCCTCGGATCGGCTGTCGACGCGCCCACCGGCGTCGGTCGTGACCGATACGGCCTTGTCGGCCGATGCGGTGGTGTTCGCGGCGGTGATCGTCATCGACGCGGTCTTGACGACGTCTCGGTTGGAATCGGCGGGCTGGGGCGCCTCTTTGAAACCGGGGCCACCTGTCGGTGCGGGTGCGGCCGGGGCCGGCGCATATCCCGCTTCGGACTGGGGTGCTTCGGGACGTGTCGAGTCGCCGAGGGGACCCGCGCTGCAGGCAGGTACGAACATTGCAATCGCAAACATTGCCACTGTCAGGCGGACGCGGCGGGATGCCCTGGCGTGCTCAGACATCTGGCCACAGTACCGATTAGCTGTGAACCGTGGGATGAATCCGAGGCGACTACCGCGTGGCAGCGGTGTTCGCGGCCCACTGCGCATCGGCCAGCGTGGTCGCTACGTCGCCGCGGCCCAAAAACATCTCGTCGAAGTACGGCTTGATGGCTTCGTAGCCGGCCGGGAATCCGGCTCCACCCGGAGCGGGGATACGGGGCCCGCGCAGCACTCGGAAGAACGGGCTGACGTCGACACCACGTGCCTTCCAGTAATCGTGGAACACGGGCTGGGCGGCCAGCACCGCCGGGATGGCGGCGCCACGCAATCCAAGGAATTCGTTGCCCCGCTTGCTGCCCATCCACGCCAGCACCGCTCGTACCGCGTCCGGATGCGGGGTGGCCGAATTGGCCGCCGCCGCAATGCCGTTGGTGACGCTGACCCGCCCTTTCGGCCCGGCCGGCAGCATCACAACGCCCCATCGGAAGCGGGCCTGGTTGGCGATGGCAGCCAGGTTGTAGGTGCCGGACTGGAACAACGCCATGCGGCCCTGCAGAAACGCGCTGCGGGAGAAGTCCCCGTTGCTGTTGGTGTCGGACGCCGGGGGCGCGACGTGGTCTTCGTTGATCAGCCGGACCAGGTACTCGAACGCTTCGACGGACTGCGGGTTGTTGAACGCGAACCGGTCACCGATCGCGAAGATCCCGCCCGCAGAGCCGATGTAGTTGAGATAGATGCCCTGCAAATCGTTGGCGGCGTTGTATCCCCACTGTCGAATCCGGTTCGCGTCGAAGCCGGGGGTGGCCGCCGTGCGGCCGGCTTCGTCGAGGGTGAGCCGCGCCAGCAGTGACCGCAACGTGTCGTCTGGCCCATTGGACCAGCGCAGCGTCGGCAGTTCGGCGAGGCCGACGCCGGCGGCATCAAGCAGATCGGCGTTGAAGTAGACGGCAATGCCGGCGTCGGTCAGTTGCGGTACACCCCAGAGCGTGTCGTTGCGGGTGAACTGGTTGACGACAGACGGCTCCCACGCCCGCGCGGCGTTCGGCCCGAGGAGCTTGCCGACATCGAGCAGCCGGCCGTTGTCGGCATACCCCGCGAAGTAGGCATTGGAAATCCAGAAGATATCGTCGGCGCTGCCGCCCGCCACATCGGTGCGCAGCGTGTCGAAATACGACGAATACGCAACGGTGTTGACGCGCACCTCGATGTCGGGATGGTCTGCACTGAACGCGTCGAAGGACTCGCGGTACGCCTCCGCGACCTGCGGATCCCACAGCCGCACGGTCACCACGGTCTTACCCGATGGTTCGGTGTCGCGGCCCAGCAGCATGGCCGCCACCAACAGGAGCGCCATGGTGAGTGCAAGGCCGGCGGCCAGCTGCGTGGATCGCCTCACTTGATGCCCGTCACGACGATCGAGCGGACGATGTTGCGCGACAACGCGACAAACAGCACGATCAGCGGGACGATCGCCACCGTCGTCGCCGCCATCACGAGTGTCCACTGCGCGTTGTATTGGGTCTGCAGTCCTGCGGTCGCCACCGTCAGCACCTGCCACTTGCTTCCGCTCGTGATGACCAACGGCCACAGAAAGTTGTTCCACTGCGAAACCACGGTGATCAACGCCAGCGTCACCAGGATCGGCCGGCTCGCCGGCACCACGACGTGCATGATCACGTCGAGGGTGTTGGCGCCGTCGAGACGAGCGGCGTTGATCAGGTCGCCCGGGATCGAGCGGAAATACTCGCGCAGCAGGAAGACCGCGTACGGCGAGCCGAACATGAACGGCAGCACCAGCGCCCAGAATGTGTTGCGCAGCCCTGCTTCGGCCATCATCAGATACAGCGGCACCACCGTCACCGTGGCCGGCACCATCAGCGTCGCGACGTACACCCAGAACAGCACATCGCGTCCCGGAAACCGCAGGCGGGCAAAGGCATAGGCGGCCAGCACCGAGAACACCAACTGGCCGAGCAGAATGACTGACGTCACCAGGGCAGTTACCACGAAAGCCCGGCCGAACCCGGCGTCGGCCAGCCCGAGGTAGTTCTCCAGCGTCGGCGGCTTCGGCAGTGACAACGGGGATTCGGTGGCGAACTGATCGGCCGACGTGAACGACGTCAGCAACCCCAATCCGAACGGCAGCAGCGTGATCACCGCGCCAAGGAGCAGCCCGACGTAGACGATGACGTTACGTGAGGTCATAGCTGATCCTGCGGCGGAAGTAGAGATGTTGAACGATCGTGACGCCGACCAGCAGCGCGAACAACACGATGGCCATGACCGCGGCGCGTCCGACCGCGGCCGCGCCGAATGCCTCGGCGTAGATGCGGTGTGCGATCAGGTCGGTGCGGCCCTGTGGCCCGCCCGCGGTGAGCGCGTACACGGTGTCGAATACCTGGGCGGCGCTGACGATTCCGGTGACGAGCACGAAGAACATGGTGGGGCGCAGCATCGGCAGCGTGATGTGGCGAAACCGCTGCCACGAGCCGGCCCCGTCGGTACGGGCGGCATCGTGGATGTCGGCGGGGATGTTGAGGATGCCTGCGAGGAAGAACAGTGTCACGTAGCCGACATTGGTCCAGATGACGACCGCCGAGACTACGGGCAACGCCAGGGCCGGGTCGGTGAGCCATTCGATGCGGGTGTCGAGGACTGTGCTGAGCGCACCGTCGGTGGGCGCGAGGATCCAGCGCCACAGCACGGCGATGGCCAGCGGCGCGCAGATCCACGGCAGCACGTACACGGTGCGGAAGAATCCGGTTCCCGGTAGCCCCCTTGCCAGCATGCTTGCCGCGACCAGGCCGAGCACGGTTTGCGTCGGCACGACCAAGATGATGAACAGCAGCGTGACCACGAGCGACGTCGCAAACGACGAATCGGTGAGTACCGAGCTCCAATTGTCCAGTCCCACATACTCGATCGGGCCGAGCAGATCCCAGCGGTGCAGGCTCAACCACGCCACCACCAACATGGGCAGCAAAAGAAATACCACGACACCGAACAGGCTGGGCGCGACAAGCGCGTACCCCAATGCTGTCGTCCGGACACGCGAGGTGGCCATCGAGCCATTAAAGCGGGTGCTGGTGTCGAGCGGCCACGCGGGCTTCACCTCATCTGCCCATTGCGAGCTGGTCTCGCTAGAGCCCGATGCGGAGTGGCGCCAGTGGTGGTCCGTCGGTCAGGACGGCACGAAGTAGGGTCGGACAGAGCTCGTGGTGAGAATAGGAACCCTGCCGCTCCCGCACCATCTGGCCGATGATCAGGACGCCTGGCCCGGCGGCTGCAAGCGCTACTCCGGTTCGCTGAACCGATACGCAGTAATCATGCGACCGATCCGCCTCAAGAGATCGGAAAGGGCTGCATATTGACCGTTTCGGCAATTCAGATATTGTCTTCGATTGATTGCTGCAGTTCTGCGGGATGCGCGGCAGTTCCATCCGATCAGGCTTTTTGACGGTACGCACACAGGAGTACGGATTGCTGGCGAATTCGGGGAGCTACGCAGGGTTCGTCGGACTGCTCCGTGACTGGTGGCGTGAGCCGGTCGACTACCCAGCGCAGGTGCAATACTTCGCCAAACGGTCCATGTACGAGGCAATCCGGACACTCATCGGGTTAGGCACCGCGTTCAACGGCGTGATCTGCCTTGGGATTCTGATGCCGTTCGCAACGTCGCGCGCCTCAGCTGTTGTAGTCGCGATCTTCGGCTTGCTGCAGATCGGCTGGGGAGTGGCGTGGTGTGTTCGCCCATGGCCGTCACGCCGGACATCGCTGGCCTTCGTCATCACCGCCGACATCGGAATCGCCATCACAGCGATCGCGGACTCGAGTTGGCTGCTGGGCTTATTCGGGTTCAACGCGTTCACGATGATCTCGATCTACCTGATGTTCTTCGACGGCCCCAAAGCCCTTGTAGGGCATCTGACATGGATCCTGCTGGCAACAACGGCATTCACCGTGCGAGCCGCCGGCCATGCGAACTTCGACACGACCACATTCACAGCTAGCACACTCACCGCGGTTGCCCCAGTGCTCGCGACACCTCTGGGCATTCAGTTCGGAATCTGGGCCCTGCGCACCGACGCCAACGAGTCGGTCACCGACGCGCTGACCGGACTGCTCAACCGACGAGGTCTGCACTTGCACATCGGCGAACTGTTACGCGACGCCACTCCCCGCACCGAGTTCACCGTGATGGTAGTCGACCTGGACCGCTTCAAAGACATCAACGACACCTTCGGCCACACGGTTGGCGACGAGGTCCTGGTCCGCTGTGCACGACGGATCAAATCGACGGTCCGGGGCAGCGCGCTGGTGGCACGAATCGGCGGCGAGGAGTTCGTTATCGTCGATCGCACCGAATCCAGCCGCCGCGATCGAAGTGACTTGGACACCGTCCGGTACGCGATCTGCGCACCGGCCGAACATCCGGTGACCGCCAGTGTCGGCATCACCATCGGCGAAGCCGGTCACCTCGCAATGTCAGGAACCACCTCCGCAGCATGGCTCGACGGCATGATCGAACGAGCCGACCGCGCGATGTTCCACGCGAAGCGCAAGGGCGGCAACGCGACTGTCCACCTCTGAACACCCGGTACCCCCGAGTTGGTGGCATCCGAGGAGGCCACGTCCGGCTCCGTCAGTGGCGATGACGTCGAAGTGGACCCCACCGCCGCCGCTGAACCCGAATCGTCCCGTGCGATCACGTTCGCGACACCGACTGTCACCGCCGTTCCGTGTCCGAAACGGCAGCCCATGCCGTGCTAGGCGATTCGCAGTCACGGACGGCGTTGCCGCAGTGGCGATCCTGTCTGGGCCGCGAGATCATCCCCGGCGATTCGGAACACTCCAGCGATCCCGGAGTGATCGTGGCGCGGGCCGGGTCGGATGTTGGGCACGCGGAGGGCGCGCTGTCCGCATCGGCGTGGTAGGCGCGTGCGGTGACATCCCGTGGGGCGCCGTGTGTGCCGCCGCATCCGTCGCGACGGCATTCTGGCGCCGCAGTTCCTCGTCGATTCCGTCGGACAGGCGCCCGAGATACCCGATGAGCGCGGCGACATCGCCGTCGTCCCAACGGGACACGATGGACTCGAGCCTGGAGATGTTCAGCGTCCGCTGCCGTTCGAAGGTTGCGCGACCGCTTGACGTGAGGGCGAACCGCGGGGGAGCGGCTTGGTCCGTGTCGGGAAGCCGGCTCACCATGCCGTCTCGGATGAGTGTGGAGATCCGTTCGTCGACTGCCGTGGTCGGGCTGTCCACCTCGCGTGCCAGCTCTTCCAACGTCAGCGGCCGGGCGGCGCCGAGGTAGGAGGCGATGACGTAATCGCCGCGATCGAGCCGATATGGGGTCGAGGGAATCTGTAACGCGACCGCCGCCTGGCGGCCGAGTGCGGTGAGCACGTTCTCGAGTCGTTGCGCCCTGCGGCGGGTGGGTACGGGCGCCAGTACGGGTTCGACGGTGGACGGCGCGGGTGCGGGTACCGAGGTCGGGATCGTCATCGCGATGACGGCGGCGACGAGCGCGGCGCACCCGGCGATCAGCATGGCGGTTCGGAACGCCGTGAGTGTGGGGAAGGCGTGCCCGGCGACCATGACCGTCATCTGTGCGAGCACGGCGCTCGTGACCGCACTGGACGTCGATGTGCCCAGTGATCGCGCGAGAGAGTTGATGCCGTTGGCGGCCGCGGTTTCCGACACGGGTACGGCGGCGTTGATCAGTGTCGGCAGCGCGGCGAAGGCGAAGCCCACGCCGGTGCTGCAGATGACGCCGAAGACCAGGATGCCTGCCGGGGAGCCGAGCAACTGCGTGCCGCCGAGGTAGCCCACGGCGATGATGACCGCTCCGAGGATGAGAGTGAACCGCGGTCCGCGCGCCGCGATGACCCGACCCGCGATCGGGGACGTGGCCATCATCGCCAAGCCGCCGGGCGCCATCCACAGGCCGGCCATCACCATCGACTGACCCAGGCCGTAGCCGGTCATCGCGGGCATCTGGAGCAGTTGCGGACCCAGCAGGCTCGTGCCGAACATGCCGAAGCCGACCGCGACAGACGCGAGGTTGGTCAGCAGCACGGGCCGTTTGAGTGTGGTGCGCATGTCGACGAGCGGGGTGGGTGCGCGGTACTGCCACCATCCGAAGACGATGAAGACGACGACGGATCCGATCAGCAGGCCCAACGTCATCGGGCTCGTCCATCCCCAGCTGGCGCCCTTCGAGATCGGCAACAGCAGCAGAAGCAGTGCCGCGCTGAGTCCGAGCGCGCCAAGGACGTCGAACCGGCCCATCGACGCCGACGGCACGATGTCGGGGACGAGGGTGGCGAACAGGATGCACGACATCAGTCCGAGACCCGCGGCGCACCAGAACAATGCGTGCCAGCTCAGGTGCTCGGCGATGACAGCGGACATCGGCAGGCCGAGCGCTCCGCCGACGCCGAGTGAGGCGCTCACCATGCCCATCGCGCCACCCACCCGGTCGGGCGTGAGAGCGGCCCTCAGCACGCTGATGCCCAGCGGAATCACGGGTGCGCCGAACCCCTGCAGAGCGCGGCCGATCACCAGTGGTGCGAGCGAACTCGTCATGGCGGCGATCACCGACCCAGCCGTGAGGATGACCGCGCATACGACGAGAATCCGCTTGGGCCCGAACATGTCTCCGAGCCGGCCGAACATGGGTGTGGCGACGGCGCCGGTCAGCAGTGTGGCGGTGACCGCCCAGGACGCATTCGCCGGCGTCGTGCCGAGTAGGTCGGGCAACTGCGGGACGAGCGGCACCACGAGCGTCTGCATGAGCGACACGGCAACGCCCGCGGCGGCAAGGACCGCGATGAGCAGGCCCCCGCCCTTCGGCGGTGCCGGCCGTTCGATCATTTGCACGGACATGACGCAGACCCCTTCGAAGATTGGTGTGAACCGTGCGCGGCCGGAGATGACACGGCGGCGGGTCGACACCTTACGATAAGATAGCCTAACTAATCAAATCGCCGCCACGCTGGGTCGAGGCAGGGTCGATGAGCGGTTAACCAACGCGCGAATCTGCCCGAGCAATCCCGCTGATGACTCTTTGCTCAGGTGGCGTACATCACTTGACTGACCGGAATCGTGGGCGCCTTCGTTCGACTTGTTGCAAGTAGTTGCCACTACCACACCGAGGCGATGGCAAACGGGAACGAGGGGCTGGGACCAACTCATGAACACACCGCGCCACGCCCGGAAGGGCACCCTGATCACCAATGCAGCACAGTCCGCGCTCTTCGCCGTGCTGGCATTGGCCGCAATCGTCGTCGGCACGCTGGCCGGGCCGGTCGCGACCGCGAATGCCGCGGCCGACGCGTGCGCCGATGTCGAAGTCGTCTTCGCCCGTGGCACCAATGAAGCGCCCGGCGTCGGGGCCACCGGCCAGGCGTTCGTCGACGCGCTCACCGCGCAACTGCCCGGTAAATCCGTCGACGTGTATGGGGTGAACTATCCGGCATCGCTGAACTTCGGACAGGCGGTCGACGGGATCGTCGACGCCAGCAACAGGATCCAGTCGATCGCGGCAAGCTGCCCCGATACGAAGATCGTGCTGGGCGGGTACTCGCAAGGTGCCGCTGTTGCCGGGTACACGACGTCCAGCAGTGTGCCCGCCGGATACGTGCTGCCCGCTGGGTTGTCCGGTCCGATGCCTGCCGATGTCGCCTCCCACGTCGCAGCCGTGGCCCTGTTCGGGACACCCGACAGTTGGTTCCTGAGCCTGGCCGACCGCAACGCGCCGCCCATCACCATCGGAGCCCCCTACGCGGCCAAGACCATTCAGCTGTGTGCGACCGGCGACCCGGTGTGCTTCCCCGGCGGCCTCGACCGCGGGGCGCACAGCTCCTACAAGGTCAACGGGATGGCCGTCCAGGCAGCCGATTTCGTCGCCCGCCAGTTGGGCGGTGCCGCTCCCTCGGCGACGCTGGTGCAGACCGCGGGCCAGGCAGGCGCGAACTGAACAGAACCGCCGACGGCCGGAAGCCAGTCCTCATCGGACGGCTTCCGGCCGTCGTCGTTGTGACCCCGATCTGATCGCACCGTTTAATGTGGGGAGGCGTGACAGCTCAGCGACAAGTTGACGCCGACTTCCTCGGCCTGCCCCGGTTCGAGTTGGCCGACGCGGCGCTGGCCGCCGCGGTCGCCGTCGGCGCCAGCTACGCCGATCTGCGGATTCACCGCATCACCACCGAGCTCATCCAGCTGCGCGACGGTGAGCTGGAGACATCGGTGATCACTCGTGAGATCGGCCTTGCGGTGCGCGTGATCGTCGACGGGACGTGGGGGTTCGCCTCTCATGCCGAGCTCGATGCGACCGTGGCCGCGGCGACGGCGCGGCGTGCCGTCGAGGTCGCGACGACGCTGTCGCAGCTGAACGGCGAACGGATCGAACTCGCGCCCGAGCCGGTGTACACCGACGTGACGTGGGTGTCCGAATATGGCACCGACCCGTTCACCGTGGCGGCCGCCGACAAGATCGCGGTTCTCGATGACTACTCCGGGCGGCTGCTGGCCGCCGACGGCGTCGACCACGTCTCGGCAGGCATGCACGCGGTCAAGGAGCAGACGTTCTACGCCGACACGTTCGGATCGTCGATCACCCAGCAGCGGGTGCGGGTGCTGCCGACCCTCGAGGCGGTGTCGGTCGACTCCGCGGCAGGCAGTTTCGAAACCATGCGCACGCTTGCGCCGCCGACCGCGCGGGGTTGGGAGGCAGTCGCGGGTGATGGCGTCTGGGACTGGACCTCGGAGTTGGCCGAATTGCCGTCGCTGCTGGCCGAGAAGACCAAGGCGCCGTCAGTGGCGGCCGGTCCGACCGACCTGGTGATCGACCCGTCCAACTTGTGGCTGACGATTCACGAATCCATCGGCCATGCCACCGAATACGACCGCGCGATCGGCTACGAGGCCGCCTACGCCGGAACGTCGTTCGCGACTCCGGACAAGCTCGGCACCATGCGGTACGGCTCGGAGGTGATGAATGTGACCGCCGACCGCACCGTCGAGTTCGGCCTGGCCACAGTCGGATTCGACGACGAGGGCGTGCGTGCGCAGAGCTGGGATCTGGTGCGTGACGGCATATTTGTCGGCTATCAATTGGATCGGGTGTTCGCCCCGCGACTCGGCGAGGCGCGCTCGAACGGCTGCTCGTACGCGGACTCTCCGCACCACGTGCCGATTCAGCGGATGGCCAACGTCTCGCTGCAGCCCGGGCCGGACGACCTGAGCACCGAGGACCTGATCTCGCGGGTCTCCGACGGGCTCTACATCGTCGGCGACAAATCCTGGTCGATCGACATGCAGCGGTACAACTTCCAGTTCACCGGCCAGCGCTTCTACCGGATTCGCGACGGCCGCCTCGACGGGCAGGTGCGCGATGTCGCCTACCAGGCCACCACGACCGACTTCTGGGGTTCCATGGAGGCCGTCGGCGGGCAGTCGACCTGGCGGCTCGGCGGAGCGTTCAACTGTGGCAAGGCGCAACCCGGTCAGGTGGCGCCGGTGAGCCACGGCTGCCCGAGCGCCCTGTTCCGCGGCGTCAAAGTCCTCAATACCCGGACGGAGGGAGGCCGATGATCGACGCACAGCAGGTCGTCGACATCGCATTGGATGCGGCCGGGCCCGGCGCGGAAACGATCGTGCTGGTCACCGACCGCGCAGGTGCGTCGCTGCGCTGGGCGGGTAATTCGATGACCACCAACGGCGAGACCGTCAGCCGCACGACCACCGTGATTTCGATTGTGCGCCAAGGCGAGAAGGCCCACGTCGGATCGGTGCGCTCCAGCGAGGTCGACCCCGCGGTGATCCCCGAGCTCGTCGCCGCCGCCCGACGAGCCGCGCTCGCGGCGCCCGAAGCGCGCGACGCGGCGCCGGCGCTGCCGCCCGATGCCGGGCCTGCGGATTGGGACGCACCGGTACCCGGCACCGGTTCGCGGGTGTTCGCCGGAATCGCAGGCGACCTGGCCAAGGGTTTCCGCGGTTCCGACCAGCTCTACGGGTATGCCCGGCATGTGCTGGAGACGACGTTCGTGGCGACGTCGAGCGGCTTGCGGCGGCGCTACAGCCAGCCGACCGGCTCGGTCGAGATCAACGCCAAACGCAACGGCGCCAGCGCATGGGCCGGGGTGAGCACACCCGATTTCGTTGATGTCCAGGTCGATTCGCTGCTCGACGATTTGTCGCTGCGGCTCAGTTGGGCCGAGCGGACCGTGGAACTCCCGGCCGGGCGGTACGAAACGATCATGCCGCCGTCGACCGTCGCGGACATGATGATCTATCTGACCTGGACCATGGACGGGCGCGGCGCGCAGGAAGGCCGGACCGCGCTGTCGGCGCCGGGCGGAACACGGGTGGGGGAGAAGCTCACCGACCTCGGGCTGACGCTGTACTCCGATCCGTACGCGGAATCCCTGGCGTGCCAGCCGTTTGTCGCGGTCCCGACTTCATCGGAGCGGGTGTCGATCTTCGACAACGGCATGGACATCGGCCGGGTCGACTGGATCCGCGACGGCGTGGTCAATGCGTTGGCCTACCCGCGTGCGGTGGCCGCCGAATACGGCGCGCCCGTGACGGCACCCGCCGACAATCTCTTGATGACCGGCGGCACAGCCGAATTGGCCGATATGATCGCCGGCACCGAGCGCGGGCTGCTGCTGACGACGCTGTGGTACATCCGCGAGGTCGATCCCACCGTTTTGCTGCTGACCGGGCTCACGCGCGACGGCGTGTACCTCGTCGAGGACGGCGAGGTCACCGGCGCGGTCAACAACTTCCGGTTCAACGAGAGCCCGCTGGACCTGCTGCGCCGGGCCACCGAGGCCGGCATCAGCGAAATCACCCTGCCCCGCGAATGGGGCGACTGGGCGACACGGGCATCGATGCCGACTCTGCGCATACCCGATTTCCACATGTCGTCGGTGAGCCAAGCGCAATGACGTAGGAACGGCGATGGCGCAACGGCAATTCACCGCCTACGGCCCGTCCTACTGGGCCGCCATCGCGGTGTTCGCCCTTGTGGCGGTGCTGTTGGTGTGGCTGGGCCGCAGGCAGACCGCGCAGCAGTCGCGGGTGTTGGGCTGCGTTCTCGGTGTGCTGACGGCCGCGATCTACGTCGCGATGCTCGTCTACACACTGATACCGCCGTCGATCGAACGGTCGGTGCCGCTGCGCCTGACCGACCTCGCAACCGTCGTCGGTGCCTACGCGTTCTGGTCACAGCGGCAGTGGGCGTACGAGCTCACCTACTACTGGGGCCTTACCCTGAGCGCGCAGGCGCTCATCTCACCGGTGTTGAAGAGCCCGGATTTCCCGCACTATGAATTCCTGGCGTTCTGGTCGATCCACCTGCTGGTGGTCTGGGCCGCAATCTATCTGACGTGGGGACGTGGGATGCGTCCCGGCTGGCGAAGCTATCGATTCGTGGTGTTGGTGACCGCCGCGTGGGCGGCGGTCACCATGGCGTTCAACAGCTTCGCGGAGACGAACTACGGTTTCCTCAACGCCAAACCCGCGACGGCCTCGCTGCTCGACGTATTGGGACCGTGGCCGGTCTATGTGCTGACAGCCAGCGTTCTTGTCCTCGTGGTGTGGGCACTCATGACGTGGCCGTGGGAACGTCGTCGACCGCGCTAGCCGTATCGCGCCCGGCGAGCCGGTCGTCCCACACCGCAAGCACGGGTGCGGGGGTGCGGGTGGTCGCGAGGCTGACCACGACGTAGGCGATCAGGCTCGAGACCAAACCGTAGTAGATCGGCTCGTTGGCCAGGACATCGCCGACGATGGCCATCGTGCCCAGCGTCACGACGGTGCCGACGCCCATCGCGACCAACGCGCCGGCACCCGTCGCCCGCTTCCACAGGAATCCGCCGAGGATCGGTACCAGCAGTCCGCCGACCAGGATGTCGTAGGCGATGGTCAGCGCGCCGACCACATCGTTGAGCAGCGCGGCGATGACGATGACCACGACACCCAGCACCGCGACGTAACGGCGGTCCGAATGCACGTCCACCTCGGGGTTTTCGTCGGTTTCGGCTTTGCGGCCGATGATGCGCAACAGCAGCGGCCGGACGTCGGTGCGGGCAACGGTCGCAGTGGCGATCAGCGCGCCCGACGCGGTCGACATCATCGCGGCCACGGCGGCGGCCAGCACCAGGCCGCTGATGCCCACGGGCAGAATGGCTTCCGCGATCTGGGCGTAGACGTCGTCCTTGGCTTCGACGTCGGGCAGGAACGTCGATGCGGCCATGCCGATCAGCGCGCCGGCGATGCCGTACAGCACGCAGTACAGCGCGGCCGTTGTGCCGCCCCACTTCGCGACCTGCGGTGAGCGCGCGGTGAACACCCGCTGCCAAATGTCTTGTCCGATCAGCATTCCGAAGCTGTAGACGACGAAGAACGTGATGATGGTCTCGGTGCCGATGTTGGTGAGGCTGAAGAACGCGTCACCGGCACGCTCCCGGATGCCGTCCAGGCCACCGGCCCGGTGCCAGGTGAACGGCAGCAGCAGGAAGAACACCCCGATGGTCTTGAGGATGAACTGCACCATGTCGGTGAGCGTGATCGACCACATGCCGCCGATCGCCGAGTACAGCATGACGACCGCGCCGCCGATGATCACCGAAACGGTTCGGCCAGTGCCGAACAGGACATTGAACACCGTCGCGTAGGCGATGGTCGAGGTGACCGACAGCATCAGCGTGTAAGCGGCCATCACCACACCGGATGCCGACGTCGCGTCGACGCCGTAGCGCAGGCTGAGCATCTGCGCGACGGTGTACACGCGCAGGCGCTGGATGGGTCCGGCGAAGAACAGGCTTAGGGCCAGCAGGCCGACGGCGATCGCGACCACGAGCCACATGCCCGAGATGCCCCACTTGTAGCCGAGACCCACGCCGCCGACGGTGGACGCCCCGCCGAGCACGACGGCCGCCATGGTGCCGGTGTAGAGCGTCGGGCCGAGGCGACGGCCCGCGACGAGGAAGTCCGCGGAGTCCTTGGTGCGGGTCTTACCCCAGAACCCGAAGGCGAGCATGGCGACGAGGTAGATGACGACGATCGCGATATCGATTGGTTTACCCACGGATTCATTCCTTCGTTAGATGTGGGGTGGGCTCGGACTCCGGGTGGTGGGTGGGAGCAAACATGCGCAGTACTGCGGGCAGGACGACAACGGCGGGGCCGTCCGTCTCGAAGGTGGCCGCGACGACGTCTCCGATGTTGTCGGTGGTGGCCGTATGTGCTGGTATGCCGAAACTTGCTGCCAGGGCGGCGAAGTCGGGCCGGGCCAGTTCGGTCGCGGTGGCCTCGCCGAACTCGGCGGTCATGTACTCCCGCAGGATCCCGTAGCCGCCGTCGTCGACGATCAGCCAGGTGATGCCGGCGTCGTGCTGACGTGCCGTGGCGAGTTCGGCGATGGAGTACATCGCGCCGCCGTCGCCGGATATCGCGAAGGCGCGCTCGCCGGTCGCGATCGCGGCGGCCAGCGCCGCGGGAAAGGCGAAGCCCAGACCGCCCGCGCCTTGCGCGGAATGGAACGCGCCGTCTTGCGGGTCCCACGCCGACCAGGCCCAGTACCCGGCGATCGTCATGTCCCAGAACGTGTGGGTGGCTGCGGGTACGGCTGCGCGCAGATCGGACATGAGTTCCAGTTCGGTGGTCAGATCTTGTGCGGCAAGCCTGTCCTGCACCGCCTTTCGGAGCTCGGCGGCCTGTGCCGCGCCCGCGCTCGTGTCACGGGCGTGCACGCGTTCGGTCAACGCGCGCATCGCCGTTGCGGCATCGGCGTGGATCGCCAGCGCGGGGTGATTGGCCTCAAGCACGCGGGATTCGGCGTCGATGTGAACGAGCCGGCCGCGTGGTGCGAACGTGAAGTAGTTGCTCGTGACCTCGCCCATCGCGGTGCCGACGGCCAGCAGCACATCGGCGTTCTCCAGAAGTTCGGTGGTGTAGCGGTCCTCGATCCAGGAAGCGGCCGACAGCGGATGGTCGAACGGTATGGCGCCCTTGCCGCCCACCGTCGAAACCACCGGTGCGCCGAGTTTTTCGGCGAGCGCAAGGAGGGCATCCGGCCCGCCGGGGGAGCGGCGCACGCCGCCGCCGGCCAGGATGACCGGCCGCTCGGCGCTGTTCAGCGCTGTCGCGGCTTCCTCGATGAGTTCGGGCCGCGCGGCGCGGTACCACGGGGCCGCGGACAGTGAGGCGACCGGCGGTACCGACGTCGGCTCCAGCAGTACATCCTGCGGGATCTCCACCCACGTCGGCCCGGCCGGCGCCGACAGCGCCAGTGCGTAGGCGTCGGCGATCAGACTGGGGATCTCGGCGGCGTTCCGCGCGGTGGCAACGCTTTTGGTGACGTTGACCGCGCTGGCCTTCTGGTCGTCGAGTTGATGGAGCATGCCGCGGCGCAAACCCATGCCCGATCGGGGCACCTGGCTCGCGATCACCAGCATCGGCACGCCGGTGGCGTATGCCTCCTGCAGTGCGCCGAGCGCGGTGAGCGCGCCCGGCCCGGTCGACAGGAACAGCACGCCGATCTTTCCGGTGACGCGGCTGTAGCCGTCGGCGCCGAATGCGGAGTTGTTCTCCACTCGTGAGCTGATGAACGACAGGTCGGAGCGCCGGATGGCATCGAACAGGCCGAGCGCGTTCTGGCCAGGGATGCCGAACACATGCGAAACACCCAGTGCGGTCAGGGTTTCGACGACGACGTCGCCGCCGTTACGCACCTCAGCCCTCCTTGCCCAGCGCTAACAGGGACACCAGATCGTAGGCGACGTGCGAGGCGGCCACCCCGGTCATCTCGGCGTGGTCATAGGCCGGGGCGACCTCGACGACGTCGGCGCCGACCAGGTTGAGCCCGCGGAAGCCGCGCAGGATCTCGAGTAGCTCGCGGCTCGTCATGCCGCCGGCTTCCGGGGTTCCGGTGCCCGGTGCATGAGCCGGGTCAAGCACGTCGATGTCGATCGACAGGTAGACGGGCCGGTTGCCCACGCGCTGGCGGAGTTTGTCGACGACCTCGCGCACACCTTGGTAGTACACGTCGGATGATGTGACGATCCCGAACCCGAAGCGCCGGTCGTCCTCGAGATCCTTCTTGCCGTACAGCGGGCCGCGGGTACCGACGTGCGACAGGGCCTCGGTGTCGACGATGCCCTCTTCGACGGCTCGCCGGAACGGGGTGCCGTGGGTGTACTCGGCGCCGAAGTAGGTGTCCCAGGTGTCGAGATGGGCGTCGAAGTGCACGAGTGCGACGGGGCCGTGCTTGGCGGCGGCCGCGCGCAGCAGCGGCAACGCGATGGTGTGGTCGCCGCCGATGGTCACGAGTTTCGTTCCATCAGAGGTGAGTTCGCGGGCGGCGCCCTCGATGGTCTCGATCGCCTCGTGAATGTTGAACGGGTTGACCGCGATATCGCCGGCGTCGGCGATCTGCACGAGATCGAACGGCGACACATCCAGGCCCGGGTGGTACGGCCTCAGCAGCCGCGAGGATTCCCGGACGTGGGTGGGGCCGAAGCGGGCGCCGGGGCGGTAGGACACACCCGAGTCGAACGGCACGCCGGCGACGACGATGTCAGCTTTTGTCACCTGGTCGAGGCGGGGCAGTCGGGCGAAGGTGGCCGGGCCGGCGAAGCGCGGGATCTTCGACGCGTCGACGGGTCCGATCGGGGCGGTCATGCTGTCACTTCCTCTGCGGTTGTGGTGATTTCGGGCTTGCCGTCACTGACGATCGGGATGTCGGCGGGCGCACCGGCAGGCACGCCGCGCGGACCGTCGGGGCCGAAGGCGTCGCGGGGTTCGGGGAATGCCCACAGCAGCGCGGGGTAGAGAACAGCCGCGAGGCCAAGGCCGACCGGTATCGACAGGTCGATGCCTGCGGCGAGATTGCCAAGTGGCCCGACGAACTGATCGGGCAGGTTCACGAAACAGATCGACAGCGCGGCCGCGATGAGCCAGGCGGCCAAACCGCGCCAGTTCCAGCCGTGGGTGAACCAGTAGCGGCCTCCGCGCTGCCTGCGGTTGAACACCTGTAGGGCGTCGGAGTCATACCAACCGCGGCGCGTGAACCAGCCGATCATCATGACGACCATCCATGGCGCGGTACACGTGACGATCAGTACGGCGAACGTCGAAATGCTCTGCACCACATTGAAAGCGAACCGGCCGATGAAGATGAACACGATGGCGATCGAGCCGATGAAGATGGTCGCCTGAACGCGGCTGAAGCGGGGGAACACGCTCGAGAAGTCCAGGCCGGTGCCATAGAGGGCGGTAGTGCCGGTCGACATGCCGCCGATCAACGCGATGAGGCAGACCGGCACGAAGTACCAACCCGGTGAGACGGTCAGCAGCCCACCGACATAGTCGCCTGCGGCAAAGTTGTCCGGTGCGTGGGTGGCGATCACGGTCGCGGTGACCAGACCGAACAGGAACGGCACCAGCGTCGACAACTGCGCGGCGATCGTGGCCACCATGGTCTTCCACGCCGGGGTGTCCCGCGGGATGTAGCGCGCCCAGTCGCCGAGGAACGCACCGAACGACACGGGATTCGACATCACGATCAGCGCGGCACCGACGAACGACGGCCAGAACAGCGGATCGCCCATCGGCAGGGTGCCTGCATAGCTCGCGTCGAACATGCCGCCGAACGCCACGATTCCCGCGAGGAACAGCACAGTGGCCGCGATCACGGCGATCTTGTTGACCAACAACATGAATCGGAATCCGTAGATGCACACCACAAGCACCAGCAGCGCGAAGATGCCGTACGCGACAGCCACCGCAATGTCGTTCTGGGGTAGACCGATCGCGCGGTTCGCCCCGCCCACGAGTACGTCGCCCGACGTCCACACCGAGATCGAGAAGAACGCTACAGCGGTCAGCAGCGACAGGAACGAACCCACCACGCGACCGTGCACACCGAGGTGCGCTGACGAGGACACCGCGTTGTTGGTGCCGTTGCGTGGGCCGAACAACGACATCGGCGCCAGGATCAACGAGCCAAGGATCAAGCCGGCCAGCGTCGCGAGCAGACCGTCGCGAAACGACAAGCCGAAGATGATCGGGAACGTGCCGAGCACCACCGTGGCGATCGTGTTGGCGCCGCCGAAGACCAGACGGAACAGGTCCAGCGGACCGGCGGTGCGCTCGGCGTCGGGTATCGGTTCGACGCCGTGCGTTTCCACCTCGGTGACTTTGGGCCTGATCGGGGGAGTGTCAGCCATGGGGATCCTTGCGCGGGGAGGGCGAAGTGTGATGTGCGTTACGGTAAACCCGCAGGTCGGCGCGCGCAATCGATTCGCTCGTTACACCCGTGTTGCCAGTTTCGATATGCGCGTGGGATCCGGCATTAAGATCAGAAAGTACGGTTCTAGGGCCTGCCATTGATCTTTGTGACGGACGACCGGTGAGTAAAAATCTTCGACTGAATTTCAGGCGGTATTCAGATGGATGAGGTGGACGAGGCGATCGTCAGCCTGCTCGAGGGCGATGGGCGGTTGACGCACCGCGATATCGCGCGTCGCGTCGGGTTGTCGCGATCGGCGGCCGCGGCCCGCATGCAGCGGCTGATCGCCAGCGGGCAGGTCGTGGTGCGCGGCGTGGTGCATCCCGCAGTGCTGGGGCGTGGCGCGCTGGCGCATGTCAGCGTGACGGTCGACGGGCCGGCCGCCCGCATCGCAACCTCTCTGGCGCGCCGCGACGACGTCGCCTTCCTCTCGCTGACCAGCGGTGCCTATGGGTTGATCGCCGAGGTGCGGGTCGCGTCGATTCGCGACATCGACGGGGTGATCGATGAGATGCGGGCGATGGCGGGTGTCGTCGGCGTCGACACACTCACGTACGTCGAGGTGTTGCGCGATGTGGTCGGGCCGGTCGGTGAGGTCAGCGTCGAGGTGGACGACGTCGATTTGGCGCTGCTGCGTGCTCTGCAGGACGACGGCCGGGCGTCGTACGTGGAACTTGCCGAGACCGTCGGACTGTCACCTGCGGGTGCTCGGCGTCGCGTGGTGCGGCTCGTCGAGTCGCAGGTGGTTCGGATCGGTGCGGTGGTCCGGCATTCCGGGCAGGACCGGCAGAGCGCACTCGGGCTGGGCATCCGGCTCACCGGCGCCGCCGACGATGTCGTCTCGGCGCTGCTGGCGATGCGCTCGGTGATATTCGTGGCTCGCACGCTGGGTCGCTTCGACTTGCTGGTCACCGTGCGCGCGTTCTCCGCGGCGCAGTTGGTCGAGATCCTTGACGCCGTGCGGGCACTGTCCGGGGTCGGCGTCGTCGACAGCTGGGTGCACCTCGAGGTGGTCAAGGAAAGCTACGCGTCGGGGCTGGACGCCATGGCACAGGCATCAGCGGCGGCGCGGTAAAGCTCCCCGCCGGCGGCATCGGTGGTGGATACTGCCGGTGTGTTGAGTCAGTTGACGCGCCTGGTGGCGTTGTCGCCGCCGGGACTGGCCGATGTCAACGCCGACATTCGCGAGGCGTGCGCCTCGACTGTCGGACTGTCGCCGCTGCCCGCCGAATCGTGTGGTGGCGCGGTCGATCCGATGGTCACCGAGTTCGCCGAGCAATTCAGTGCTGATGTGACCGCCATCAGCGACGCCCAGCGAGCCGCGTTCGGGGATTTGCTGGGCGCCAACGTCTTTGGCGTCACCACGCTGATCTTCATCGCCGATTTCGTACCCCGGGTGTTCGCGGGCTTGAGCTCGATCGGGGTGAACGTGCCGGTCGAGCCGGGCAGCTGGGACCACGACACCCCTCCCGCTGACTATGTGATCGACGTCTTCGTGCCCGCGGTCGGCCGGATGCGTGCGCTCGACCCCGTGACATCCGAGATCGTGCGGCTGCGCGGCGCCCGCCAGCACAACTGCCGGCTGTGCAAGTCACTGCGCGAGGCCGGCGCGTTGGAGGCCGGCGCAACCGAGACGATGTTCTCCGCGATCGACCACTACGAGAATTCCGAGCTGTCCGAACGCCACAAGGCTGCACTGCGCTACGTCGACGCCCTGATCTGGACACCGTCGCGGGTGTCGGGTGATTCGCTGCTCGAGCACTTCTCCCGGGACGAGGCAATCGAATTGACGCTCGACGTCATGCGAAATGCGTGCAACAAGGTGGCCGTCGCACTCGGCGTCGACGGTGCCCGCGTGCACGAGGGCACCGAACAGTACCGGATCGGCGACGACGGGCAGCCGGTCTACACCTGACCGAGCAGACGCAGCACATCATCGACCTCGCGCTCGCTGGTCGCCCACGAGCAGACGAACCGCACCGTCGGCAGCATCGGGTCGGGCCGGTGAACCGCATACGCCGTCGACAGCTGGTGATACTCACGAGGATCGAGGTCGACGAACACTTCGTTGGCCTCGGTCGGGGCGGCGAGCCGCAGGCCAAGGCTTTCGAAACCGACGCTGAGCCGGGCGGCCAGATGGTTCGCGTGGTCGGCGTTTCGGAGCCACAAGCCATCGCCGAACAGGGCCTCGAACTGGGCGGCGATGAAGCGCTGCTTGCTCGCCAGATGGCCGATCTGCTTCTGCACGAAGGGAATCCCGTCGAACAGCTCGGGACGGCGTACCAGGATCGCGTCGCCGAGCAGGATGCCGTTCTTCGTGCCCCCGACCGTGACGATGTCGGCGTCGCCGATGGCTTCGCGTGGTGGGATGTCCAGCGCCGCTACCGCATTGGCGATCCTGGATCCGTCCACGTGCACCAGAAGTTCCAGGTCGTGGGCGTGGTCGATGAAGTCCTTGATCGCCTGCGGGGTCCACAGGCGCCCGTTCTCGGTGGACTGCGTGATCGTGACGATGCGGGGTTGCGAGTGATGGACCGGTCCCCGGCGGGTGACCGCGCGGTCGAGTTCGGCTGGGTCGATGAGGCCGTCGTCGCTGCGCAGTTTGGTGAGCTGGGCGCCGGACAGGCGGACCGGGCCACCGGCCTCGTCGACCAGTGAGTGCGCGATGTCGCTGCACAGGATTTCCTGCCACGGTCTCACGGCCGAGGCGAGGGCGATGATGTTGGCGCCCGTGCCCGTCAGCGCGAACAGCACGTCGGCGTCGGGGGAGTCGAACGTCGCCTTGATGGCTTCGGTGGCGCGTTGGGTGGCGGCGTCGTCACCATAGGACGCGACCGCCGCGGAGTTGGCGGCGGTGATCGCCTCGATGACCTTCGGATGAGCGGGCGCGGCGTTGTCGGAGGCGAACGCGAAAGACGGTGACGGCACGTCCGCCATGATTCCACCTACGTCGAGGCGGACTTCTTCTTCAGAACCAGCATCGGCAGGACCAGCGTGGCCACGGCGGTGACCAGCCAGACCACGACCGTCGCAGCGACCCACGAACCGATCCCGCGGATGCTCAAACCCGTGGTGAACACCGACGCGAGGACCAACGCGACCAGCGTCGACACCAGGCCGATGCCGCCCAGGAACGCCGAGGCGTAGCGGTTGGCCATCTTGAGGAAGAAGGGCGAGAGGATGCCCTGCGCGACGGTGAAGATCACGACGGCGGCGATGAAGCCCAACGCCGACACCCGCACGCCCGGAACCAGCCACGCCGCGACCAGCAAGCCGATGGCCGACGAGCCCAGGAAGATCGCAATGCGCAGCAGAAAGCGGATCACGCGGTGAGCGTATCCGGCAGCGACTCGCCGAGTGTGCCGATCCATACGGCCGCGCCGGCGCGTCGCGGATGAAACCGCATATTCGGCTGACACCGCCAGTGGTTCGGCTGCGCCTGTGTGGGATCATGGGTGCCGCGCAGATGCGCCCGGGGCGGTAGCTCAGTCGGTTAGAGCCGTGGACTCATAATCCATTGGTCGCGGGTTCGAGCCCCGCCCGCCCCACTTCAGAGGCCATTTTCAAGAACAGAGTTTGAGCTCGACGGTTATTCATCCTCTATGGAAGTTGGTTCCGATCGCGACGCATGCTGCCAGGACTCACGCACTTTCTTGAGTGCTTCGGTCGCGGACACGGTGAGACGTGTCTGGCTGGCGAGCTGCGACTGCCAGTCGACATCCGACGGCGCAGTGTTGAACATGTGCGGCATCGGGTTCTTGTTTGTCGGTCCATATCGCCGAAAGAGTCCGGCCGCAACCGCGTCTATCGCACCGAGGCGGCTGAGCGCCCACAGATCCCATAGATCTCGAGCAGCGTGCCGGTCGGCCCACGTCGCGGTCTTCGACGCCGCGAAAGCGTGCAGGGTGGGCACAAGCAATTCGGCGGGTGGGGCGTCGGCGTAGCGCTGAACCAAGCGGCGTCGTTCTGTTGGCCAGACCGTTCGGTCACGGGCTGACAGCAGCTGCAATCGGACCGGACGTCCGTCCGCGGGGCGCAGTACGACCGGGAAGGTATCCGCGGTGGCACGCAGTGCGGGTTCGACGGTCAGTCTGCCGTGGGTCCGCGCGACTGCGCGGGGGAGCGCGCTGTCGAGCTCGTGGGCGACGTCCTTGCGGTTGCCGACGGCGATGAGGTCGATATCCTCGCTCAGCCGTCCGTCCGGGAGGTGGGTGCGGGCGAGGGCAGTGCCGCCGATGAAGTGGATTCGGTCGCCGAAGTTGTGGCTGAGGAAGCCCAGGAGATGGGAAATGAGATGGTCACGCTCAACCTGTTCGGCAGAAACGCCGAACTGCGTTGCTACCGACTCACGTTCGTCAGGATCCATGACTGATCCCGGCCCATTTCTCGGCACGGCGTAGCGACGCTAGCCGGCGTTGTTCGGTCGCTAGGCCCTGCAAGCGGTCCTTGTCGCTGCGGGCGTAAAGCGCCGTGACCACTGCTGGGACGTCGGCTGCGCTGTCACCTAGGTTTGGGCGGTGAGCTAGATCGAGGACCGTCTGTTCCGGCGTGGTGACCAATGCCGGCCCCAACTCGGTCCGGATCCGTTCGGCGTCAAGGCGACTGGTGTCGCGTTGGACGAACCGCACGACGGCCAGCCGGTCGGTCAGCGTGATGGGGTGGTGCCGGCGTGGTACCGCGACGATTGCGGTCGCTATCGCACGTGGAAAGACCCCGTGCAATCGGGCGGCACTGAGCCCCATGACGACGATGGCGTCATGGCTGTAAATCGTTGTCGCGATTCCCGCGGCGGCGGCCTCCAGGTCGGGGATCCACTTGCGCCCCACCATGTCTTGAGGCACGACGACGTAGTAACCGTCGGCGAGCCGGTGGAGGACGCCATTGTCGGCCAGCCGGACCAGCTGGGTCCGAGGATGGGCGTACACGGCGGCGGCATCGCGTGGCCGGATCGTCTTCAGGGGAGCCTGCACGAGGCCGACAGGAATCGGAGTGCTGCGGTTCAGTCCCACGCGTTCCCCCCCTCGAGTACGCATTTCGTACTTCTGTAGAGTACGAAATGCGTACTTGCCTGCGCAACCCGCGTGCTGCGGTTGACCCGTTCACTCACTACTGCACCGGGCGCAAAACCACGATCCCAGGCACCGTCTTCAGATATTCGCGAAGCGGGGTGTCGACAACCTTGTTGTCCGCCCGCAGGGACGAAGCGTTCCGGAAGATGGGCCCGGCGGGTGTGTCGATGACGATGCCGACGTGGGTGACGTCGAGGCCGCCGTCTTCGGCGTAGGCACCGAGGTAGTCGCCGGTGCGCAGCCCGCCGATGACATGGCTGTCGACCTTGTCGTTGGGAATGTAGGAAACGGTCCGTGGAACGACCGGCAAACCGGGCAGATACACGCCTCCGGAACTCTTCGCATTGAGGTTCTTGGCCACCTGAATCGCATCGGGGCTCAGGTCGTTCGTGATGTCGGTAGCGATGGCAGGCGCCGACACAGACCAGTCCGTGAAGAAGTGTTTCCTGTTCTGGAAGCTGACGACGCCGTCCCGGTATCGCACCGTGGCCAGTGCATCGAGGAACTGGTCGCGGTTGGTCGCCCGTTTGAGCGCTTCGACGTAGTCGGCATAGGTGAAGCAGTCGACCTTCTGCAGATCGACGACCAGCTGTTCGGGCACGCCAGCCGAACCGCCAAGGGTATTGGCGCCGTAGGGGACGCCGAGGAATTGCCGTGACAGTTGGTCAGACCCATCGCCGGCATCGTTTCGGACACTTAGCAGCTTCTCGAGAATCTGCTCGCTCTGGCCGGAGATCCGAATGTCGGGCGCGGGCGGCGCGTGGGTCTTGAGATAGTCCGCAACCGGGACAGGCGCGGTCGCCGCATACCCGACGGGGAGTGTCACGTCGCCGGCGGTCGAGTTGTAGACGACGTCCCACCGGTAGTACCCGGCCAAGGCTCCGGGGTCGGCGGCGAGCACCGCGGCGTAGGCACTGATCGCCCGCACATATTGGTTGGAGTTGTTGTACCGGTACAGGGCGTAGTCGCGGTCGTTGGCGAAGCCGTTCGCGGCGAGGTAGCGGCCCGCAGCCATGATGGAGTCATGCGGCGAGTGGATGTCACCGCCCCCGCCGTAGGCCGCGAACGTCGTCGGCATGAACTGCATGGGACCTTGCGCGCCCGCAGTGCTGACGCCGGCGATGCGGCCGAAGCCGGTCTCGATGAAGTTGATCGCAGCCAGGTAGTTCCAGCCGACGCCGGAGGCTGCCTCGGCTTTGCGGTAGTAACCCATCAGCTCGTCGACAGGACGGGGCGGCACGATCCGCCACGCGGGCAGCGTGTCCTTCGCGCGCTTGCTCATCGCGTTGAGCTGACGGCGCGCGTCGACATTGCGGTCATAGGTTTCGAGGAGTGGCGGGGGGATTCGCGGACGGGCGATCGGGTCCCATTCGGGATGCCGTCCGAGGGCGCGGTAGGCCGCTTGCTGACGGACGGCCGCGGCCTGCAAAACCTCCTCCGGCGACGCTGGATCCCTCAAGACCTGCTCGTCGGCGACAAGATCGTCGGCCAGTTGTGCCGGGTCGGACGCCAGTGGCCGGTTCGTGGCGTCCGGCGCCGGCGGGTGAGCCGCGGCAGGTGCCGTCGTAGGAGTGGACGCCGTGTGGGCTTCTGAGCAGCCGACGACTGCGCACATCATCGTGAGGATGAGAAGCAGCGTGGTGTGGATACGAATGTGGCTCAAGATGTTCATCGCGACGATTTCGTGGACGTGACTGCACGGCACCAACAGGCCGGCCGGAAGTCTCCATCGTAGCGACTGGTGCCAGCCCATCTGATCGCGCTGAGCAGTCGACTAGCACTTCGTCGAGTCTGCATCCATGGCGCAAAAGTGCGAGTGACCCACGCCCTGCGCGCAGACTCGATGCGGTGTTAGAACGGCGCACCCGGTGGAGGCGGTGGCGGCGGTGGCGGGGGAGCTGGTGCCGGTGGCGGCGGCGGAGGCGCCCCGGGAATCGTTATGGGCGGCAGCCCGGGAATCAGGATGACGTTGCCGTCGGGTGGCGGCGGCGGTGCACCGGGCGGCGGTGGCGGAGCCTCGGGGCGCGGAACGTAGACCGGCGGCACGTACCCGGTGCTGGTGTTGATCGTGATGATCGAACCAGGGATGGTCTTGCCGCGCGGGGTCGTCCCGACGACCGAACCCTTCGGGGCCGAGTTGTTGACCGCTGTCGGATATTCGGCGACCTGGAACCCGGCGTCTTGCAGACGCTTCCGTGCCGCATCGAGTTTCAGACCGGTCACGCTGGGCACTTCGCTGCCTGGCCCGCCGTCGACGTAGCGCGGATCGGTGGGCGGCATCCCCAGCGGCCCGAAGTACTCGGCGATCGGGTCCATTGCCATGTACCAGGTTCGGGCCGGCTCCGTCCCTCCGTAGAGGTCGCCGTCACCGCACTTGCGCAGCGGGTACGAGCACAAGCCCGACGGCGAGGAGGAGTCGTCGAAGATGTAGTTCGCGGCCGCATACCGGTTGGTGAACCCGAGAAACGCCGACGACCGGTGCGATTCGGTGGTGCCGGTCTTGCCGGCCATCGGCAGATCCCACCCGACCGTGCTCGCCGCGCTGGTGGCGGTCCCGCCGGTGTGGTCTTTACCGAGGGCATTGGTCAGTGTGTTGGCCAGCCCTTCGGGTACCGCCTGTTCGCAGGGTGGGGTCTCGACGCCGACCTCCCGCCCGTAGCGGTCGAAGATCTTGTCGATCGGGTTGGGTGGGCACCACATGCCGCCCGACGCCAGCGTTGCCCCGACATTGGACAACTCGAGCGCGTTGAGCTCGAGCGGGCCGAGAGTGAACGAGCCGATGTTCTGGCGCTTGACGTAATCGGCGATGCTCTCGTCCGCGTGTTCCCCGGAGTCGGAGTTGTACGCGCGGGCGCTGCCCGGCTCGGCGTATGACCGCAACCCCAACCGGACCGCCATGTCGACCGCCCGCGGAACCCCGATCTGCGCAATGAGTTTGGCGAACGCGGTGTTGGGTGATTGGGCCAGCGCATCGGTGACGTTCATGGGGCTGCTGTAGGCCCTGGCGTTGCGCACACACCACGTCTCCCGCGGGCAGCCGGGGGTATCGCTGCTGCCAAGCCGCTTACCCTGGAACGACGCCGGAACGTCGAGCTTCGCATTGATGCCCATGCCCATCTCGAGCGCGGCGGCCGTCGTGAAGATCTTGAATATCGATCCGGCCCCGTCGCCGACCAGGGAGAAGGGCTGCGGTTGCACGGTCTCGTTGGCGTCGAGGTCAAGGCCGTAGGTGCGGTTGTCGGCCATCGCGACCAGTCGGTGGGTGTCCTTACCCGGCGTGATCACGCTCATCACACTCGCCACGCCGTCGGTGGTCGGGTCGGCGACGGTGTCGACGGCTGACTTGACGCTGTCCTGGACCTTCGGGTCGAGATTGGTGCGGATCAGGTAGCCGTTGCGCTTGATCTCCTCCATGCTGATGCCCGCGTTCGCCAAGAACTGCAGCGCGTACTCGCAGAAGAACGCCCGATCCCGCGCGCTGATGCACCCCTGCGGCAACGGATCGGGTTGCGGGAGCACCCCCAGCGGCTGACCCTTGGCGGCGCGGAGTTCGTCAGCCCGGTCGGGCAGGTTCTCGATCATCGTGTCGAGCACCGTGTTGCGCCTTGCCAGGGCGCCGTCGGGATTGGTGTACGGGTTGAGCGCGCTGGTTGATCTGACCAGACCGGCCAGCAGCGCGGCCTGCTGCCAGTTGAGCTGCGCGGCGTCGATGCCGAAGTACGTCCGCGCCGCGTCCTGCACACCGAATGCGCCGTTACCGAATGACACCAGGTTCAGGTAGCGGGCCAGGATCTCCCCTTTGGGGAGCGCTTTGTCCAACGCCAGTGCCAACCGCATCTCCCGCAATTTGCGCGCCGGGCTGACCTCGATCGCGGCGCGACGCTCCTTGTCGGTCTCGGCGCGCACCAGAAGGTTGAAGTTCTTGACGTACTGCTGGTCGAGGGTCGACCCGCCGCGGATCTGCTCGGCGCCACGCATATAACTCACGAGCCCGTTCAGCGTCCCCTGGACGTCCACGCCGTTGTGTTCGGCGAAGCGTTTGTCCTCGACCGAGACGATCGCGAGCTTCATGGTGTCGGCGATCCGGTCGCTGGGCACCACCCAGCGGCGTTGCTCGTACAACCACGCGATCGGATTTCCCGCGGAATCGACCATCGTGGACACGACCGGAGCTTCGCCCTCCAACAGCTCGGCGAAGTCCTCGCTCACCGTCTCCGACACCCGGCTCGTCAACATCCCGGCGGCCCCGACAACGGGGAACAGCAATGCCGCCACGAGGAATCCGGCCAGTACGCAATACATGGCCAATTTCGCAACCGTTGCCCCCGACCTCGGGCGTTGGTCGGACATGTCGTCAAGGGTATGCCGTAGGACGGCCTGTGATGAGCAAATCGCACGCGAGTCGTTCAGCGCGTTGGTATCTCGGCGGTGCCGCCGTGGGGAGCCTCGGTCGGGCAGGTCGCGGGCAACGCCGCCGACGAAGCCGAAACGAGCTGTTTGACAACAGCTTTCACCTTCCGAGCGGCCGGCCGGGCACGCCGGCGGTTCGGCGCCGCTATTGACCTTTCCGACGCCGTGGTGTATTTCCCAACCAGGGACATGTCGATGACGACAACCCGGGGGAGGGCCCGATGGCCGACAGCAAGCTCACCGAACCGGTGTCCGACTCCGCGTCGTATGAGCTGGGAACCAGCCGTCCACCACTGGGTGTCGGCGACCTACCCGAGCCCGAGGACGTGTTCAAGGTCTCGCGTCTCGGTCCCCGGCAAGTCATCCAGTTCGTGATCGGGCCGAGTCTGATCGCGCTCGGCATCTCGGTCGGAAGCGGCGAGTGGCTGCTCGGACCGCAGGCGGTCGGTGCGTACGGATTCGTCGGCATCGGCTGGGTGATCACGGTGTCGGCCATCCTGCAGACGTTCTACAACGTCGAGGTCTCGCGCTATGTCGTCGCGACCGGCGAGGTGCCGATCGTCGGGTGGGGGCGCGTCCCGCCGGGGTGGAAATTCTGGATCCCGGTGTCGCTCATCGTCTTCTACTTCGCCTTCATCTTCGGTGGCTGGGCAGCGAGCGCGGGACAGGGCCTGTTCGCGCTGATCGCGGGACGTGTGCATCGACCCGATGAACTCGAATACACCCGGCTGCTGGCAATCGGTCTGCTGTTCGTCGTATTTCTGATCTGTGTGTTCGCCCGCAAGATCTCGCGCGCGCTCGAGTTGAGCAACTGGGTGATCGTCGGCTCGCTGCTGGCGGTGTTGCTCGTGATCGACATCGCGATCGTTCCGCCATCGGTGTGGTGGGAGGGCATTCGGGGTCTGCTGACGCCGGCCGCGCCGCCGTCCGGTATCACCGCGACGACGCTCGGCGCGCTGGCCGGGTTCACCGCGCTGGCGTCGGGGCTGAACTGGTATGCGATGGCCCATTACCGCGACAAGGGATACGGCATGGGTCATCACGTGGGCTACATCTCCGGGATGCGCGGGGACCGACGCGAATTGCTCCCGGTGGGCGTGACCTTCCGTGACACACCGGAGAACGCCTCCCGGTGGAAGCGCTGGTACCGGTTGCTGCTGATCGACCAGTGGGCGGTGTTCTTCTGCGGCGCGATGCTCGGGATGCTGCTGCCGACCGTCCTGATGGCCCACATCGTCGCGACCACCGGCGATGCGCCGACCACGACGAACGTGCCGACGTTCACCGCCGAGAAGCTGGGCGAGCAGTACGGCTCGGGCATGTTCTACCTCATGCTCGTGGTCGGCGTGCTGATCCTGTTCTCGACGCAGCTGGGTATTTTCGAGGCGTTGGTGCGCACGTTCACCGATGCCGCACATGCCACGAGCCCACGGCTGCGTCGCCTGCTCGAAGGCGATCCGCGCCGGTTCTACTACCCGTTCATGTTGGTGGTGCTCGTGGTGATCGCAGGCGCGATACACCTCACCACGCCCGTGCGGTTGGTGCAGATCTCGGCGAACATGTCGAACCTCGGAGCCTTGGCCTTTCCGTTCATGCTCATGTATCTGAACTCGAAGCTTCCGAAGCCGGCCCGCCCGAAGTGGTGGCATTATGTGCTGCTCGTGATCAACTTCCTGTTCTTCGGGTTCTTCTTCGTGAACTTCGTCTACGAGTTGATCAGCGGCACACCGCTGGTGAAGTTCTGAGGCGCTGCATGGCTTGGGATTTCAGCACCGAACCGGAGTTTCAGGAGAAGCTGGATTGGGTCAGGCAGTTCTGCGCTGACAAGGTCGAGCCGCTCGACCACATCTTCCCGTACGCGGTGCGCTCACCTGACCCGGCGGTGAAAGCCTATGTGCGCGAACTGCAGCAAGAGGTCAAAGACCAAGGCCTGTGGGCGATCTTCCTCGACCGTGACCTCGGCGGCCCCGGCTTCGGTCAGCTCAAACTCGGTCTGCTCAACGAAATCATCGGACGCTACGCGGGCGCCCCGCACATGTTCGGCGCATCCGCTCCCGATACCGGCAACATGGAGATGCTCGCCGCCTACGGCACCGAGGAACAGAAGGAACGTTGGCTGCGGCCACTGCTCAACCAAGACATGTTCTCGGCCTACTCGATGACCGAACCACAGGGTGGAAGCGATCCCAACCTGTTCAAGACTCACGCCGTCCGCGACGGCGACGAGTGGGTGATCAACGGCGAGAAGTGGTTCACGTCAGCGGGCCGCGTGGCAGACCTGCTGTTCGTCATGTGCACCAACGGGATGTTCGTGGTGCCGCGCAAGACACCGGGCGTGGAGATCATGCCTGAGCCGCGCAACCACAACCACATCGTCTACCGCGACGTGCGGGTGCCGCTCGACCATCTCCTCGGACCAGAAGACGGCGCAAAGACGTTGGCGCAGCGGCGACTTGGCGGGGGCCGCATCCATCACGCCATGCGAACCATCGCCCAGTGCAATTTGGCTTTCGACATGATGTGTGAGCGCGCACTCAGCCGGGAGTCGCACGGCAAGGTCATCGCAGAGCACCAGATGGTTCAGGAGAAGATCGCCGAGTCTTACGCGATGATCAAGATGCTGCGCCTGTTCGTGCTGGAGACGGCGTGGAAGATCGATCAGACCTCGGCTCTGGAAGCACGCACGGAGATCGCCGCCGTCAAGTTCACGATGGCGAAAGTGTTGCGCGAGGTGTCGTTCAATGCGTTGCACATTCTCGGCTCACTGGGAACCACGGACCTCACGCCGATCCAGGCGATGTATGCCGGAGCGCCGACGATGGGTATCGCCGACGGTGTCGACGAGGTACACAAGGCGACGGTGGCGCGCCGGGTGCTGCGGGACTACCACCCACACGAGGGCAATTTCCCGACGGAGTTCCTCCCATACAAACGAGAAGAAGCCCGGCAGAAGATGCAGCCGGTACTCGATTCCCGGCCCGAGCTGGCCGCCGCTGCCGAGGCTTATCAGAAGTACTTCGCGCGCCACCGGTGAGCACCCCCCACGGGCTCACCGGTGTGCGCTGAAGTGGTCGGTACTAGAACCACACCTTTCGGCCGCCGACCGGGCGGCCAACTGCCCCGAGAATCCACAGGATGATTCCGATCACCACCAGGATTCCGCCGATGGTGTAGAGGATCGACAGGCTGGTGAAGTAACCGATCAGCAGGAGGATGATGCCGAGCACAATCACGGTAAATCCGATCGACGTAGGAACCTTACGGAACTGCCGGACGGAGGAATTGCCAGATCCGTCAAATCCCAAACATTCGAATCCGTAAGTGGCCGTCGCGGGTGCGATTGGGGCCGGCGGACCAGGTGGCTTTTCGTTGCTGCCGCAAAGTGGCCGCAGCCCTACCCGTCGCATGTCGGCAACGACGCCGCGATCGACTCCCAGGCGTCGTGCAGATGTTCACAGACAGCCCCGGTTTGGGTGATGACGGTGACACACCGGTTGCTGTGGTCGTAGAGCTCGATCGCCGAGGTCAATCCCGTCGCACCGGATGCCTGGGTGACCCAGCACTCCGCGACGTACGCCGGGTCCATCGCGTACCGGCACGCGCCGAAGATCACCGCGAAATGTGCACCCGCCGCGTCGAACATCGCGGCACGGCCCCGGTGCAATTGCACGCATCCAACGCTTGGCCGGGCAGTTGTCGCAGCGTCGGCCGTCAGTACACATCGCGTACGTACCGCTTCTCTCGCTTGAGGGTGTTGACGTACTCGGTGGCGTCGTCGACGCCGAGACCGCCGTGCTCGCTGACGATTTCGTGCAGCGCCTTGTCGACGTCCTTGGCCATGCGCGTGGCGTCGCCACACACGTAGAAGTGCGCGCCGTCCTGCAGCCAGGAGTACAACTCCTTGCCGTTCTCGCGCATGCGGGTCTGCACGTACACCTTGTCAACCTGGTCGCGGGAAAACGCAACGTCCAGCCGCGTCAGCAGACCCGAGCCCTGCCAGGCGGCGAGCTCGTCGGCGTAGATCAAATCGTGCTCGCGGTGCTGGTCGCCGAAGAACAGCCAGTTGCGTCCGCCGGCGGCGCGCTCCTCGCGCTCCTGCAGGAACGCCCGGAACGGCGCGATACCCGTACCCGGCCCGACCATGATCATCGGCACGTCGTCGGCAGGTACGCGGAACGATTTGTTGGGCTGCAGGAAGATTCGCGCACTGTCGGAGCGGTCAGCCAGGTATGTCGAACACACCCCGCCGCGTTCGCGGCCGCCGCGGTGGTACCGAACGCTTGCGACAGTGAGATGAATGCGATCGGGATGGGCCAGTGAGCTCGATGAGATCGAATACGCGCGATGCTGCAACGGCTTCAGCAGCGCGATGAACTCCTCGACGCTGAGCGCGTCGCCGCCGATGCGCAGGATGTCCAGGATGTCCTTGCCGTACAGCCAGCGGTCCAGGACGTCCTTCACCCCGCCGCGCAGAGCGTGGGAGAACTCCTCGTTCTCGGCGCGACTCTCGACCTCGCTCAGGAGGTCTTTCGATGGCGTGCTGATCTCGTAGCGGTGGCCGAGCAGCTCGCTGAGCGGCGTGCCGTCGACGACCGTGTCGACCGAAACCCGGAAATGCGCACATATGGCCTCGACGAGTGCCGGGTTGTTCTCGGGCACGACGGCCAGCGCGTCGCCCGCCTCGTAACTGATACCGCTGTCGGCGAGCGCGAATTCGTAGTGCCGGATCTCCTTGGCCGATCCTGCGCCCGACAGCAGTCGGTTGACCGGAAGTTCGGCGAGGAACGGATTCTTGCGCGTCCATCCGGAGCGCGCGACCGTGCTCGGCGGAGGTGTGCCGGGACTGCCGCTGGCGCCGGCGAGCGTCACGAGCGAACCGACTGCGCCTTGCACCCATTCGGCTGCCTGCGCCTCGTAGTCGACATCGCAGTCGGCGCGGCCGACGACCCGGCTGGCGCCGAGCTGCTCCAGCCGGGTGTCGATGAGCTTGCCCGCCTGACAGAAACCGTCGTAGCTCGTGTCACCGAGCGCGAGCACGCCGTAGGACACACCCTCCAACCGCGGCGCCTGCGTCGAAGACAATGCCTCCCAGAACAATTCGGCGTTGTCGGGCATCTCGCCCTCGCCGTACGTCGAGGTGATGATCAGCACGTAACGCAGACCGACGAACTCGTCGAGTCCGATCTCGTCGAGGCCGCTCACTGTCACATCGAAACCTTGTGCCTTCGCGGCGGCGGCCGTGTCGGCCGCGACGGCCTCGGCGTTGCCGGTCTGCGTGCCGTAGAGGACCCGCAGCGGCGGACGCGATGCCGTGCTGTCGGTCGCGGCGGGCGGCGGCGCGACGTTCATCGCCAACCGGGAATGCAGGCCGGCGAGGAAACCGGAGATCCAGGCGCGCTGATCCTCGTTGAAGGGAGCGTCTTCGGGGATGTAGGCGATCTTCATGCGCTCGTCACGGGGTCCGTTGTGGTGGGTGTGGTGGCCGCGAAGGACGCCGCGATGACGGGAATCACCTGATGGGCGAACAGTTCCTCGAACGAGGGCAGGCGGCCGATCTTGTCGACGTTCTTGGCGTCCTGGTGCAGTATCCAGCCGTAGGTGCCCAGGCTGTCGGTCGAGAGCACGTTGCGCTGCGCGAGTGCCTGCTTGTAGTCGGTGATGCGTTTGTTGGCGATCAACACGGCGAGGTCTTCGTCGCTGAATGCGTCGATGGCCTCGCGTGCGTGCTTCTGCAGCTTCTGGATGAGGAAGAAGTCCTCGGTGAGGACGAGGTTCCGGACCGCCTTGCCGACGCGCGGATCGGTCACGTCGGTCACGCCGGGCAGCCGTGTCAATGCGAGCTGCTGCGCCATGTTGAGCACCGTGTAGGTGTTGAGCAGCGCGAACATCTCTTCGGTGTCGGTGTCGCCGTATCCGGGCACCGACCCGCCGAGGACGACCTGCTGATCGCGGTAGGAGCGCTTGAACTTGTGCACCTGGAAGGCCGCGAGCGAGGACGCCAGCTCGTCGAGCAGCTCCTTGCGGGTCTTCGCCGCGAGAATCGCATCGGAATCCTGGTACTGCAACAGTGCCCGAGGCATCACGTAGACGACGTGGTGGCGAGTTCGCTCCCAATCGTCGAGCAGCAGTTGGGCTTTTCTGGAACCTGTTGCCGCGGCGTGCCATTCCAGCATCGTGCGCGCGGCCACCTCGTGGAACGGCGCCTCGGTGACCGGCGCCAGCAGTGCGGAGTCGGTGCTGACCTTCGATGCCAGTTCGCCGGCCGGGTCGTACTGGTAGAGGAAGCCTCCGCTCATGCCATTGGCGACGCCCTTGCCGAATCCGCCGATGTTGAACACGGCGCCGTTTGTCATGTATTCGCAGAGGAATTCGCCGACGCCTTCGACGACGGCGGTCGCGCCGGAGTTACGAACCGCGAACCGGTCGCCGGCCTCGCCCTCGACGAACAACCGGCCGCCGGAAGCGCCGAACAGGGCGAAGTTCCCGATGAGCACATTGCCGCCGGGCGTGGCGGTGCCGCCGCCGGGGGACCGGACGACGATGGTGCCCCCACAAGCACTTTTGCCGACTCCGTCGTTGCAGGTTCCGGTGTGCGTCAGCGTCATGCCGTCGTTGCAGAACACGCCATAGCTCTGACCTGCCGAACCGGTCGTGGTGATCGTGACGCTGTCGGGCCGGAGGTAGCGCCGGCCGCGGTGGTCGGTCGCGATCGCCGATCCGGTCGCAGGACGGCCGCTCCTCTCATGGTTGAGCAGGCGTTCGATGTCGATGGCCAGCTGCCCGCCCACACTCTTGTTCTGGTTGGTCAGCTGCACCGGGGCTATCTCGACACCCCCGAAGTTCAGCTGGCGCAAGAACATATCGTCGACCGAGTAGTCCTTCTCCACGTAGATCGGCTCGTCGACCACGAACTCGCCGGCCACCGCGAGCATGGCGCGCAGGTCGAGCCTGCCGATGCTGGACGGATGGTCGAGTAGGTGCAGCAGGTCGCTGCGTCCGCGGGCGGCGCGCAGCGACGGCAGGCCGAGCGTCGCCAGGATCTCGCGGACCTCGTGGGAGATGTTGAGCAGATACTGCGCCAGCGCCCGCGGATCGCCCTCGAACGCTTCGGCATTCGTGGTCAGCCCGGCCGGGCACTTGATGTTGCAGTTCTTGGCCATGACGCACTTGAGCATCATGAGCGCGGTCGTCCCGAACTCGAAGCTGTCCGCACCCAACAGCGCGGATTTGACCACGTCGCTCGCGGTCTGGTGGGCGCCCGAACAGCGCAGTACCACCTTCTGCCGAATGCCGTTGGCGCACAGCGCCTGATGTACTTCGGCGATGCCGATCTCGGCGGACCGGCCCGCGTACTTGAGGCTCGTGACGGCCGCGGCGCCGGTGCCTCCGGTGTTGCCCGCGACGTTGATGACGTCCGCACCGGCTTTCGCGACGCCGACGGCGATGGTGCCGATGCCCTCCGACGACACGAGTTTGACGATCACGCGAACGCGGGCTGCCTTGCAGTCGTGGATGAGCTGGGCGAGATCCTCGATCGAGTAGGTGTCGTGATGCGGCGGCGGTGAGACGAGTTCGACGCCGGGCGTTCCGCCGCGGGCGGCCGCGATCTGCACGGTCACCTTGGGGGCCGGGAGTTGGCCGCCCTCACCGGGTTTGGCGCCCTGGCCGATCTTGATCTCTAGTTCGCGCAGCATCGGGTCGGCGAGATAACCGGCCCACACCCCGAACCGTCCCGAGGCGAACTGCTTGATCCGGGATCCGCGGATGGTGCCGTAGCGAGTGATGTGCTCACCGCCCTCGCCGCAGTTGGACAGGCCGCCCACCATATTGGTGCCGTGCGCGACGGCCTCGTGGGCCTGGGCCACCAGCGCACCGTGGCTCATCGCGCCGGATGCCAGGGTGGTGGTGATCTCGCTCGCGGGCTGCACGGACGACAGCGGGATCGAGTCCGGTGCCGTCCGGATGTGCGCCAGATAATCCAGAGCCTCGCCGACCGCGCGCAACCGCAGGCGGTCGCCGGTGATCTCGTGGTCGGCGATCTCGTCGCCGAACCGCTGCAGGAGCGACTCAAGCAGTGCCGTGAGCCGCTCGGGGCCGTGGCGCAGCTGCAGGGTGAATTGGTCGCCTGCCTGAACACACGTCAAGCCACGCACTTGGAAGTCGTTGTTGCCGAATCGCGCGAATTGACCCATCTCCGAGCGGAACTCGTCTGCGGTGTGCACGAAGTTGACGTCGGCGGGCAGGGCGAGCACGTCGCGCAGCGCGGCGGGCCGGCGTGTGCGCTCGGTGTTCATCGCGAACACGAAGTTGCGGTAACCCGGCGTGATGTCGAAGCTGTTGATCGCCCGCGGCGTCAGCTCGTCGAAGCTGTTGTTGCGGTAGGCGTCGTCGTCGAGGCCGAACGCACCTTCGAGCTGGTGCAGCGGGAGCCCCCGCAGGTACGCGGGATCGGCCATGTCGGGATTCTCGGGCCGGGCTTCGTCACCGAACGAGATGGACTCCTCGGTCATGTCGACGAACCCACGTACCGCCGTCGTCCCGTACGAATGTCCCGCGCCCTCGGCGCGCTCCTTGAACAGGCCGAGGAGCGGCACATCCTTCTCGCCGGTCACCGCGAGCGCGCGAGCGTGCCACTCGGCGACGGTGTCGGCCAGGGTGGCGAACCCGACGCCGGCGACGGGGGAGATGACGTTGGGAAAGTAGCGACGCAGTACCGGATCGCCGGTGTCGAGATAGCTCGGCTCGAAAAACTCACCGCCGATGTAGCTTTCGGCCGTGCACAGACCGACCCGGCCCATGGTCTTCATCAACGACTTCTCGGCTGCCTTGGCGAAACGTTTGAATGCCGCCGCGGTGCTCTCGTCGTCGCCCGTGCCGAACTTCTCCTCGGCGCGCATCTGCACGGCCAGCGGATACACGGCCGAGGCGCCGAAGCCAAGCACCGTGGCGATGTGGTGTGACGAGCACACCTGACCGCTTTCGGCGATCACCGAGACCCGCAGCCGCAGGCCCTCTTCGATCAGCCGCTGGTTGATCGCCGACACCACGACGGTCAGTGGCATTGCCGCGAGGCCGCTTTCGACGTGGCGGTCGGAGATGACCGCGATACCGCCGGTCTCCCGTGCGAATGCCTCCACGTCGTCGCACAGTCCGTCGATGGCCCGCACGAGCGCCCCCGCATTGGCGGCGGGGTCGTCGATGTCGACCGGGTACCGCATCCCGAAGCGCTGCACCGGAGTGTGCTGCTGGTCGCGGATCTTGAGCATGTCGAGGTGGGTGAGAATCGGTGACGGCACGACGATCTGCGGTGCGGGCTTCGCGCCGCTGTTGGGCTTGGCGCCCAGCGCGACGCGCAGTGTCATGCCGTCGGCCTCGCGGATGCTGTCGAGGGGCGGGTTGGTCACCTGGGCGAATCGCTGCGAGAAGTACCGGGCGATACCGCCTTCGTGGTTGGACAGCGCGTTGATCGCGGCGCCGTAGCCCATCGCCGAGATCTTCTCCTGACCTGTCGCCAGCATCGGGTCCATCAGGAATTTGAAGCTCTCCTGATTGAGTGAGTAGGCGACGTAGCGCTGGTGCCGGTTGAGGTCACCGTTGTAGCGCGCCGGTGAGAGTTGATTCTCGGGTGCCACGGCGGGCAGATCGCTCAGGTCGACCCGGGCTTCGGCGAGCATGGTCGGGTAGTCGGCTTGGGCCGCAAGCTTTTCGAGTGCTTCGGTGGTCGAATAGGACCGGCCCTCGGCGTGGTCGTAGTAGAGCATCCCGCCTGCTTCGATGCGCCCGCGCCTGATCACGTCCCGCGGTGGGAAGTACACCTGGCCGGCCTCGGACATCACGCCCAGGTACTCGGCGGTCTCGATGGTGCGCAACGGCCGCAGACCCAGCCGGTCAAGGCGGGCGCCGATGATCGTGCCGTCACCGAAGATGAGCGCGGCGGGGCCGTCGTTCTTCTCCTCGTAGAGGCTGAAGTACTCCAGCATGGCGCGCACCTGCGGCGACAACGTCGTGTCGTTCTCCCAGGCCGGCGGCATCATCGCGACGACAGCGGTCACCAGGTCGAGCCCGTCTTCGAGCACGCGGTTCTGCAGGGTCTGGTCCAGGCGACAGCTGTCGGACTGCCCAACGGGACGGATGATCGCGCGATTGCGGGCGCGCGCGATCGCGTTGTCCGAGAGGCGATTCTTCTTGTCGGTGTTGAGCTCGCCGTTATGGGCCATGAAGCGAAACGGCTGCGCCATCATCGCGTTGGGCGCGGTGTTCGTCGAGAACCTGGTGTGGAAGAACATCGAGTGCACTTCCATCCGCGGATCGGTGAGATCGCGGAAGTAGGGCACCACTTCGTTGGAGTTGAGCCGGCCCTTCAGGACCTGGGTGCGCGCACTCAGGGAGAGGGGGTACAGGCCGAGCAGTTCGGGACGGGTGTAGGCGACCGCTTCGATCGCCATTAGCGCGTCGTGGATCCTGGCGTCGGATATCGCACCGGATTCGGGTACAAACACCCACTGCCGGATGGGCAGCTGGTACTTGATCGCCGCGGGGCGGATCACCGAATCGTCGACGGGTACATCCCGTTTGACGAGAATGCCGAACCCCTGCGCGTGCAGCGCGTCCTCGATGACGGCTTCGGCCTCAGCGTGGAACGCGGCGTCGTTGGGCAGAAAGAAGTTGCCGACCCCGAATCGCCCGGGTTCCAGGTCATCGCGCCCGGTGAGATCGGCGAAGAACCGCAGCGACAGGTCGAGATTCACGCCGGCGCCGTCACCCACACCCTCCGAAGACATCCCGCCGCGGTGGGGTACCGCGCACAGGGCCTCGTGGAGTTTGCGGATGACCTCGTGGGTCTGGACACCATCCTTGCGGGTCAGGAAGCCGACGCCGCAGCTGCTCTTCTCCTGATCTGAGTCATACAGGCCGTTCAGACGCGTTCTCCTCAACCCCGCGCCGTGTGTACGGCGCCCATGGTGCGACAATGGGTGTCTCGTCATTGAGCGTTCGAGCAGCTTAGCCTAACCTAAGTGCTGCGGAATCCGGTGGTCGGGATCGGGAGTGGGGCTCAGATCACACTCGGTCGGCGCTCGCTGTGCCGATGCGCGCGCCGCTAACGCTGTGGCGGCAAAGTGCGCATCTGAGCGCCACCACGTTACTGGCGCGGTTGTGCCGCAAGGCTATCCGACGTTGAGCCGGGGGTTGCGGTCAGCGTCGTTGACCGCGTCAGGACCCGGAACGCTCCAACGCCCGCGCCACCACGCCGCGTGCCGGGCGGGTCCGCACCTGCTGTGGCCACCAGAACCAGCGACCCATCAACGCCGCGATGGACGGCGTCATGAACGAGCGGATCACCAACGTGTCGAACAGCAGACCCAGACCGATCGTCGATCCGACCTGCGCGACCACCGTCATCTCACTGACCACCATCGACATCATCGTGAACGCGAACACCAGGCCCGCGGCCGTCACCACCGATCCGCTGCCGCCCATCGCCCGGATGATGCCGGTATTGATGCCGGCCGACAGTTCCTCCTTGAGGCGCGCCACCAACAACAGGTTGTAATCCGCACCGACGGCCAACAGGACGATGACGGCCATGGCCATCACCATGAAGTGCAGCTCGATCCCTAATATGTGCTGCCACACCAGAATCGACAAACCGAACGACGCGCCGAGCGACACCAGCACCGTACCGACGATCACCGCCGCGGCCACTACACTGCGCGTGATGATCAGCATGATGATGAAGATCAGGCACAGCGCGGAGATGCCGGCGATGATGAGGTCGTAGTTGTTGCCCTCCTGCATGTCCTTGAAGGCTGCGGCGGTACCGCCGACGTAGATCTTCGACCCCTCCCACGGGGTGTTCTTCATGGCTTCCTTGGCCGCCAGCTTGATCTGGTCGATGAGCTTGATGCCGTCCGGCGTCAGCGGGTCACCCTCATGAGAGATGATGAACCGCACGGCTTTTCCGTCGGGCGAGATGAAGCTCTTCATGCCGCGCTTGAAGTCGGCGTTGTTGAAGATCTCGGGGGGCAGGTAAAACGTGTCGTCGTTCTTGGAATCGTTGAACGCCTTACCCATGGCGGTCTGGTTGTCCGACATCGCTGCCATCTGATCCTGCAGACCCTTCTGGGTCTGATGCATCGTCAGCATCATCGTCTTCATGGTTCTCATGGTGTCGATCTGGGGCCGCATCATCGACGCCATCTGAGGCATCAATTCGGCAAGCTTGTCCATGTCGGGGAGCAACTGCTGAATGCTCTCGGTCATGGTGTCGATCCCGTCGAGACCGTCGAACACCGACCGCATCGCCTGGCACATCGGGATGTTGAAGCAGTGCGGTTCCCAGTACAGATAGTTGCGCAGCGGTCGCAGGAAGTCGTCGAAATTCGCGATCTGGTCGCGCAGTTCCTCGATGTCGGCGACCATCTGGTGGGTCTTGCCCACCATGCTCAAAGTGATCGCCGACATCTGTTCCATCTGCCCGATCATCTGGTCCATGAGTTCGATCGTCTTCTGCATCTCATCGGCCTGCAGCAGCATGTCGTTGGCGCGGTCCACCTGATACTTGCGGTTCATCGTCTGGTTGACGCCGCCCATGCTCATCTGCGCGGGGATGGTGCTGAATTCGAGGGGCTCGCCCTGCGGACGCGTGATGGCCTGGACGCTGCCGATTCCGGGCACCCGGAACACGGCTTTGGCGATCTTGTCGATCACCAGGAAATCGGCCGAGTTACGGATGTCGTGGTCGGTTTCGATGAGCAGCAACTCGGGGTTCATCTTGGCCGGCGAGAAATGCCGCTCGGCGGCGGCGAAACCTTCCTGGGCGGGGAGATTGTCGGGCAGATAATTGCGGTCGTTGTAGTTCGTGCGATAGCCCGGCAGCGTGAGCAGCCCGATCAGCGACAGCAGAATGGTGGCCAGCAGGACCGGACCAGGCCAGCGGACCACGAACGCGCCCAGCCGCCGCCAACCGCGGATCCGCATGGCGCGCCGTGGCTCAAGCACTTTGCCGAACCGGCTCGCCACGGTGATCACCGCGGGCCCCAGCGTCAGCGCCGCGACGACGGCGACCACCATGCCGACCGCCATCGGGATGCCCAGGGTCTGGAAGTACGGCAGCCGGGTGAAGTGCAGACACAGTGTCGCGCCGGCGATCGTCATACCCGAGCCCAGCACCACATGGGCGGTCCCGTGGAACATCGTGTAGTACGCCTGTTCTCGGTCCTCGCCGACGGTTCGCGCTTCCTGATATCGCCCGATCAGGAATATCGCGTAGTCGGTCGACGCCGCGATCGCCAGCGTCACCAGGAGCTGGGTGGCGAACGTCGAGAGCCCGATCAGCTCGTAATAGCCGAGGAAAGCCACCACACCGCGCGCTGCCGCAAGGCAGACGACCACCATGAACAGCGTGAGGAGCACGGTGATGATCGACCGGTACACCAGCAGCAGCATCGTGATGATCACGATGAAGGTGACCATCTCGATGATGCGCACGCTGCGGTCACCCGCGAGTTGTTGATCGTTGGCGAGCGCCGAGCCGCCCGTTACGAAGACCTTGACGCCAGGCGGCGGCTGCATGCTCTTGACCAGGTCCTGGACCGCCTGGACGGACTCGTTGGCCAGGGTCTCGCCCATGTTTCCGGCCAGATAGACCTGCACGTAGGCGGCTTTGCCGTCGTTGCTCTGCGCCCCGGCCTCCGTCAGCGGGTCACCCCAGAAATCCTGGATGTGCTCGACGTGTTTGGTGTCGGCCTCCAGCTTGTCGATCATCTCGTTGTAGAACAGGTGCGCGTCGGCGCCGAGTGGCTGTTCGCCTTCGAGCACGATCATCGCCGAGCTGTCGGACTTGAACTCCTCGAAAACCTCGCCGACGCGTTTCATCGCGATCATCGACGGTGCGTCGTCTGGGCTCATCGAGACCGACCGCATCTGGCCGACGACTTCGAGCTGCGGCACCGAGACGCTCAGAACCGCGACGAGCGCGATCCAGCCGACGATGATCGGGATGGCGAGCCGGCGGATCCACCGGGCGATCCCCGTGGGCTGGTCGGTGCGCGCAGCGGGACTGTCGGTGGAATCGGCCATCAGGAACCCTTGGTGGTCGGTCGGAGTTTCGCGCGGCAGTCATGCGAATACGCGGTGGGTGATTTCCGACATAGTAGACGGCGCCACCGGCCGGCCGGACTCCTCCCTCATGAGACCGTCAGAACTGCACACCCCGGGTCAACGCGCCGTCGACGACGAGATTGGTTCCGGTGATGAAGCTCGCCGCTGAACTGCTCAGGAACACCACGGCGTTGGCCACCTCCTGCGGTGTGGCCATCCGGCCGGTGGGGTTGAGGGCAAGAGCGGCCTGGAACAGCTCCGGATTGTTCTCCTCGATCGAGGGCCATACGCCACCGGGGAAGTACGTGTTGCCCGGGCTCACGCTGTTGGCTCGCACACCTTTGCCCGCATAGTTGTACGCCAGACCCTGCGTGTAATGGATGATCGCGGCTTTGAACGTCCCGTACGGTCCCGCGGCGAAGTCGATCTCACGACCGGAAACGCTCGAGACCGTGACGATCGAGCCGGCGCCGCCGGCCACGAGGTGCGGTAGCGCCGCGTCCACGAGGCTCACGGTGCCCATCAGATCTACTTCGAAACTGGTTCGCCAGTTGTCCGCGCTCTCGGGGATGGCCAGCGCGCTCACATTCGCGACCACGCCGTCCAGCCCGCCGAGCGCGTCGGCGGTGCGCGACACCCAGTCCGTGACCGCCGCGGCGTCGCCGACGTCGACCGCGCTGCCGACCGCCTTGGCACCGTCGGCGGTCAGCTCCGCCTGGGCTTCGGAGACAGCTTCCGGGGTCCGCGCACAGTATGCGACGACTGCGCCCTCGGCCAGCAGCCCCTCGACGACCGCGCGGCCGATACCGCGGGTGCCGCCGGTGACCGCGAAACGCTTGCCCGACAATCCGAGATCCATGTTCGTCCCTTCGACGTAATAGCAGAATCAGTAGGAAATGGTGCCCAGTGCTTGCGCGGCACTTCGCAATTCGCGGTGAACGCCGCCGTATGCGGCAGCGGCGGGCAACAGCCGTTTGTCGATTTTGGTGACGGCGCTGTAGTTGACGTCGACGACGTTGGCGATCGGCACCTGCGAGATCTGGGTCAGCAACTGGTAGGCATCGAGACGGTCCAGCCCGTACAGCTCACCCAGCCAGTTGATCATCTCGACCTGACCGGCACGCCACGCTTCCTCCAGCGGGCGGCCCGAGCCGATGGCCATGAGATGCGTGTCGGTCTCCAGCCGCGGCCAACCCGGACCGCCGCCTTTGACGAGTTCGACGATCGCGGTGACGTTCATCGCGCCCTCGACCGCGGTGCCGCACGATTCGCCTTCGCCCTGCCGGTAGTGTCCGTCGCCGAGCGAGAACAGCGCCCCTTCGACATTGACCCGCAGATAACACGTGGCGCCCGCGGTCATCTCGGGTGTGTCCATGTTGCCGCCGAACGCGTCGGGAACCAGGGAGCTGCGCACCTCGCGGCGCGCGGGCGCGACACCGACCGTGCCCAGCATCGGGTTGGCGGGCAGGGCCAGCTCGAAATCGCTGCCGTGCGCCGCGAACCCCAGAGTGTGTGCGGCCGAATCGTATTCGTAGATCCACGTCCGCTCCGGCAGCGCCTCCTGCAGCGTCGGGCTGGCCGGAATGCTGGTCAGGCCACCGAAGAACGGGATCAGCGTCGACGCGCCCCAGGTGCGGGCCGGCGTGAGATCGACCAGGTGCACCGCCAAGGTGTCACCCGGTTCGGCGCCTTCGATCCAGAACGGACCGGTCTGCGGATTGAGATCCTCGGTGTCGAGTGCCACGGTCGCGACGCTGTCGCGGCTCGTGATCCGCCCGCCATAGGCGTCTTCGGTCCACAACGTCAACACCGTGCCCGGCTTGATGCGCATGACGGGCTCGGCACCCCCGAAGGTGTAGTTCAGCTGATCAACGGTCGGGGTGAAGGTGATGTGGTCCATGACAGCCATCCTGGTACCCAGACCGCTTCTGTGCCGGGCGAACCAGGATGGCGCACGACGCCGTCGCTCAGGAACTCGTCAGCACGAGTTCGGAACGGGACGCCAGATGGTCACGAAGGTTGGCGATCAACTCGGTGTAGATGCCGGTAAAGGTCGCGCGGAGATCGTCTTCCTGATCCGCATCGCAGTCGAACGCTCCGTACCACTCGATGAAGGTCCGATCCGACTCCGTCACCGGCAATATGTGGACAGTGCCGCGATAGGACCGAACCGGAAACGGCGGAGCCTCGGCATCGCTGAACTCGTAGGAATAGCTGCGCCCGGGACCGTCATAAGCGACCAGTCGCTCGCCCACGACACGACCGTCGACGAGAGACAAGCGCCGCGTCGATCCGACACCCTCACCACCTTCGGGTGTCGACGTTGCGATGATCTCCACCCAGGACGCCAACCCATGGAAGTCACCCAAAACCGACCACACCGTCGATACCGGTACCTCGAAGACGGAGCTGACGTACGCGTTGCTCATAATCGATCAATCCTCCTGTGCGGTAGGTGTTCAGAGAAGATCCTCGGTGAAGCCGGCCGGCTGCCGAGGCTTTGCACGGTCCATCTGAGACAGGCGACCGTTGGCTTTCAGATAGTGGACAGGGACATTCATCGCCCAGTCGTGCCATGCGTTCAGTGCCTTGGCGGCCCGGGCCTGCTGTTCGGCAGGCAAGGCCCTGCCTGCCGCGCGAACGTCGTCCATGCGCGCAGCCAAACCCCCGACCAGATCCGCGATCTCGGCGGTGACCGCCCGGATCGCCTCGTCGCGAGTGAGGTTGTCGACGTGTTGGCGTACCAGTACGAAGTTGTTCGGGTCGGCGTTGCCCGCGTCGTGGTCCACTCCCATCACGTCGTTGGACCAGGTGGTGAAGTCGTTGAGATCATCGGCGTACCGGCTGCAGGCGGCGCTGGCGCGGATCGGTGCGGGAATCTCCAAACCCTCACAGGCTTCGATGATGTCGAAGACCATGTCAGCGGCGCCGGCATCGCGCCGAACTCGCTTGAATTCCTCCGGCGCCGGGACGATACCGCTGAGCCGGTAGACGTTCTCCCGGCGCTGCGCGGCGAATACCTGTTCGGCGTGGTGGACGTACCTGTCCCACCAATCGCTCGACACGAGTGGCCGGGTGCGGCGGCACAGCTCGGCCACGGCCGCGCGCAGACCGCTTCGATGAGCGGCGGCGTCCTCGCCGTGCGTGTGCAAGATGCGGCGAAGATCGTCCTGCAACTCGCCGAACTCGTGGGTGCGGCCGGTGAGGACGGCCAAGTCCTGCTGATCGTCGAGAAGGAAGTAGTACGTGAACCACTGCGCGAACAGCGCCAGGCGATCCATGGCCGCGGTCGTGCAGCCGTACGCCAACAGGTGTGTGTAGCCGAGCTGGTCGAACTTGCGTTGCTGGTGTGGAACACCTAGTAGCCCATGGTCGTTCGCCCACTGCCTGGTCAGGATGTGTGCATCTTCGACGCGTTCGTTGCACGCGTCGGAAATGTCAGCCATGGAGATGCCGAACGACGTCATGATGTCCAGTTGCGTGTCCAACGGTTGTCCTCCTCTCTGGCGGATCGATCAGGGCGTGGAGCTGCGGGGTTCGGCGAACATGCGGAGTCCTTTCGGGCGGATGACGGCGGCAACGGCCGGACGCACCCGTTGGCCGGGCAGCGGCCGCAGATGCCACCTGGAGGCGATGGTGGCCAGCGCGAGTACGGCTTCGGTGACGCCGAAGGCTTCACCGATACACTTCCGCGCCCCGCCGCCGAACGGGATGTAGGCATGGCGCGGGATGCGGCCTGCCCGTTGCGGCAGCCAGCGGTCCGGGTCGAAGCGGTCGGCGTCCTCGTACAGATCGGGATGATGGTGGATGAGGTATGCGCTATAGACAAGCGTTGTGCCAGAAAGTATTTCATGACCACCGAGTTCCGTGTCCGCGGTGACGGTACGCGTGAACATCCAGCCGGCAGGCCACAGGCGAAGCGTCTCGGTGATGATCCGATGCGTCAGTTCCAGGCGAGGCACATCGGCAAGGGTGGCCGTCCGGCCGCCCAGTACCTCGTCGACCTCCGCATACAACGCGTCGCGGATATCGGGATGCTGGGACAACAGATGAAGCGCCCACGTGAGTGTCGAAGCGGTGGTATCCGTTCCAGCGAAAAAGAAAGACACGGCTTCGTCGAGAATCTCGCTGTCGCTCAGGCCACCACCGCTGTCGTCGTCACGGGCTGCCAACAACGCGGACAGCAGGTCTCCGTGGTCTGCGCGCGAAGCCCGGCGGTTGGCGATGACCTCGGCCAGGGTCTGCCGGAGGCGAGTGCTGGCCCTGCGGTAGCGGAGTTGTCCCGGGGTCGGCAGTCTGCTGAGCGGGCCGGGCAGCAGCATCTGTTCGAAAATGCCGGAGAGAACGGCGGTGAGGTCGCGCAGCGCCTGCCGGCGCATCTCGGGTGGGAGGGTATCGGCGAACATCGTCGCGGCTGTCGTCGCGGACGTTATGGTCGTCATCTCCGCGAGCAGGTCGAGCGCCCTGCCATTTTTCCAGGTGCTGGTGACCTCGCTGATCTGGTCCATCATGACCGCGGCGTACCCGGGCATCCGGTCATGATGAAATGCGGGCTGGACCAACCGGCGTTGCCTTCGGTGCAGCCTGTGCGGGCAGGTTCCCAGCCCATCGCCGAAGACTTCCCTGGCGCGTTCGATCAAGAGCCCACCCTTGTCGAAGAGTCGGTCGTGACTGAGCACTTCCCATGTCAGATCGGGATCGCAAACAACCACGGCTTGGGCGGGCCCCAGCCTGATTCGCACCAAATCCCCATACGCCGGAAGGCTTTTGAACAGTTCAAGGGGATCGCGCACCAGTGACGGGATGTGGCCGATCAACGGCCACCGCTCGGGTGCTTCCGGAACAGCGGAAAGAACCGTCATCCAATCACTCAATCCGTTCGGCCCGCGTTTTACTGCGTGCTGAGTCCAAGAATTAGTCGGCTTGCCGCGTTCGAACCGTTATTGAAAATGGCACGGCCATGCCGTGCACATGGTCATAATCGCAGTTCTTCCTTTTGAGACCGCCCGATATTCACGCTATTGGAGAGGTCGTCTCTGTCCTCAACCGATTGTCATCCTGGGTGCACCGAGACACTTTGTCAACCAGGGATTCAACGGATACGGCATCCGGCCGCCGGGGCGCTGTTGCAGCGAGATATCGCTGTGCGACTTGGCTGTTCGTGGCCGGTTCCACGACGAATGTGGCATGAAGTTGTCCACCTCGCGACGGAAAAGAACCCGTCGACTGCCGTCGGAAATTCTCCTACACCGGAACCTGTTCCTCGTCCTCGATGCTCCCCAATCGCCATTGCCCGGCGCCGAGTAATTCGAGCCGTCGTTCGTGATGCTTGTTGACCGTCGTGCGGTGGGTGACGCTGACGAATACGGTGTCGGGGAGTTCACGACGCACCAGGCCGTAAATCATGAATTCGAGCGGTTCGTCGAGCGCTGAGGTGGCCTCGTCCAGGAATACCGCCTTCGGTTTGGTCAGCAATACCCGGGCGAACGCGATGCGTTGCTGCTCCCCGGGGGAGAGCACCTTGGCCCAGTCGTTGCTCTCCGCCAACCGGTCGACGTAACGCGGCAGCGCGACCGCCAGGAGTGCCTTGCGCAGTGCATCATCGGGGATGTCACCCGGCTCGTGGGGGTAGGAAATCACGGTTCGCAGATCGCCCAGCGGGACGTAGGGCAGCTGCGACAGGAACAACGTCTCGTTCTCGCCCTGCGGGCAACGCATCGTGCCGGAGGAATAGGGCCACAACTGGGCCAGGCTGCGCAGCAACGTCGTCTTACCGGTGCCGGATTCGCCGGTGACGATCATCGCGTTGCCGGCCGCCAGGCTCAGGTTGAGGTCGCTGACCAACGGTTCCCCGGCGGGATTGCACACCTCGATGTCGTCGAGTTCGATGATGTTGCCGCGGTTTCCGATCACCGAAACCTTCGGCAGATCACGGCTTTCCGCGTTTGCGGTGACGAGGCCGTGCAGCCGGATGATCGACGCGCGGTAGCCGGCGAACGTGTCGTAGGAGTTGCGGAAGAACGACAGCGCGTCCTGGATGGCCCCGAACGCGGTCACCGATTGCGTGACGGCACCGAGCTGGATCTGGCCGGCGAACAACCGAGGCGCCTGCAGGAGCCACGGCAGCGGGATGATGATGTGGTTCATCGACAGATTCCAACCGGTGAACACGATGGTGCGGTTCACGAAGCGTTTGTAGTTGGCGACCACGGGCGCGAATCGTTCACGCAGCTGCAGGCGTTCGGCTTTTTCGCCGCGGTAGAGCGCCACCGATTCGGCGGCATCACGCAACCGCACGAGCGCGTAGCGGAACGCGGCGTTGAACTTCTCGTTGTTGAACGACAGCCGGATGAGCGGGCGGCCGAGCCAGAACGCGATGACGGTGGCGAACGCGACGTAGACGAACACCGACCAGAACATCGCGCGCGGGACCTCGACGCCGAACACGTTGAGGTCGCCCGAGAGGTTCCACAAGATCGACGTAAACGAGATGACCGAGACGATCGATGAGATGGCACCGAAAGGCAATGTGCCGTTGCTGGTCTGGTGCGGCGTGTTGGGTTGGGGGCCGGAAAGGGCTGTGAACACGTCGATGTCGGACTGGATACGTTGATCGGGATTGTCGATGGTCTGGTCGATGAAACGCGTCCGGTAGTAGGCGCGACCGTCGAGCCAGTCGCCCGTGAGTCGGTCGGTCAGCCAGGCCCGCCAGGCCAGCATGAACCGCTGGGTCATGAAGAGGTCGACGAGAACCCGGGTGACCAGGATTGCCGCGAGCACCGAGAAGATCAGCAGCGAAATCCAAAAGCCGCGTACGCCCGAGTCTTTCACGGCCTGATTGCCGGTCGCGAAGCCCTGGACGGCAATCTGCGCCGCCGAATACAGGTCGTTGCTCTGGTAGCTGAAGAGCACCGACAGTCGCACCCCGATGATGACCGACAGCAGCATCGCGCTCAGCAGGAGCCACGGTTTGACGCTGTGGCGGCCGGTGAAATACGCACCGGTGACAGTCCAGAACTGCCGGCCCCACGTGGTGTATCTGGCAAGGATCGTCAGCACGGCGAACGTGCACAGGGCCGCGATCGTCCACGCTTCGACCAGCCACACCAGCGAGTGGAGTAGTTCGTCGCTCCAGTCGATCGATGGGGTAAACGGCTTCAGATCGTTCACTGGACTTCTCCGGTCTGCCGACTGATTTGCCAGACGCTCTGCGTGAAGCTACCGCAGCACGCCGGCTGTCGGCGGTCACCCACGCCACAGCGCGCGCCCGGCAACAAATCAGTTTCAGATGGAAGTTTTTTCTCGAACTGCCGCGCCAACACGTTCACATATCGGTACTGTTGCATGCGTTCTCACTGCAACGGAGGAAAGCTGTTGGTTCTCTACGCATTTCGATGTCAGTCCGGCTGCGGCACGACGAAGCAGCTGTACTCGATGAGTTCTCGACCCGACGCGATCGAGTGTCCGACTTGTTCAGGACCTGCCCGCAGGATGATCGCCGCCCCGAGTCTTGGGCGCGGGAGCAGTCGCGCGATGGCACTGCAGGACGCGACCCGTGCCACGGCGGACAGGCCCGGCGTCGTCGCGGCACCGGCACCGGCCACGCGTCGACAGAAAGTCACCACCAACCCACTTCATCAAAAGCTGCCCCGGCCCTGAAGGAGTATCAATGCCAGACGTTGTTTTCCCACTGGATTCGACCAAGAAATTCACCGAGCAGGAGAAGTTGGGCCACAACCGGTGGCACCCGGACATCCCCGCGGCCGTGACGGTCAAGATAGGTGACTCGTTCCGCGTACATTGCCGCGAATGGTTCGACGGTGCCATCGTCAACGACGATTCCGCCGACGACATTCTCAACGCGCCGCTGACCACCGTGCACGTGTTGTCCGGCCCGATCGCCGTCGAAGGTGCCAAGCCGGGTGATCTGCTGATCGTCGACATCCTCGACGTCGGCCCCATCCCGCAGGAGGACTCCGGCCCGCTCGCCGGTCAGGGCTGGGGCTACACCGGCATCTTCCCGACGCAGAACGGCGGCGGCTTCCTCACCGAGCAGTTCCCCGATGCCTACAAGGCGATCTGGGATTTCTCCGGTCAACACGCCACATCGCGGCACGTCCCCGGCGTCGAGTTCACCGGTATCGTCCATCCCGGGCTGATGGGAACCGCGCCGTCGGCGAAGCTGCTCTCGACCTGGAACACCCGCGAGGCCGCGCTCATCGCGACCGACCCCGACCGGGTGCCGCCGCTGGCGTTGCCGCCCGAGCCGCAGGACGCGATCCTCGGCGGGCTGACCGGTGACGCGTTCACCAAGGCCGCCGCGGAAGCCGCCCGCACGGCGCCGCCGCGTGAGAACGGCGGCAACCAGGACATCAAGAACCTCACCAAGGGCAGCCGGGTGTTCTATCCGGTGTTCGTCGACGGGGCGAACCTGTCGGTCGGCGATCTGCACTTCTCGCAGGGCGACGGTGAGATCACATTCTGCGGCGCGATCGAAATGGGCGGTTTCATCGACCTGCGGGTCGACGTGATCCCCGGCGGCATGGAGACCTACGGCGTGAGCGAGAACGCGATCTTCATGCCCGGCAACACCGACCCGCAATACTCGGAATGGCTCGCGTTCTCGGGGACCTCGGTCACGCTCGACGGTGAACAGCGTTACCTCGACTCACACCTGTCGTACCAGCGGGCCTGCCTGCACGCGATCGACTACCTGACGAAATTCGGCTACAGCCCCGAGCAGGCATATCTGCTGCTCGGTGCCGCACCCATCGAAGGCAGGCTGTCCGGCGTCGTAGACATCCCCAACGCGTGCGCCACGGTGTACATCCCGACCGCGATATTCGATTTCCCGGTGGCCCCGTCGGTGGCCGGGCCGGTCAAGATCGACCCTGGTATCGGCGCGCCGCATTCGTCGTTCGGCTGACGACCCGGTCCGCGGTGGTTGCCGCGGTGGTTGCCGCGGTGGTTGCCGCGGTGGTTTCGAAGACCGGGCCGAAGTCCATCTATCCTCGTCACCGAGACCACCGCGTGCCCACCCCCGCCCGGGGCTTGGAGAACTGTGTCGCGACACCACGTCCGTCTGGCTATGCGGGAAGCGTCACTGCCGACGCTCCTTGGACGGTGGTCTCACGCGAGCCAGGCGGGCTGAAAGGATCGTGGAATGGCCCCGCCCAACGGCGCATCACGCCTCGGCACCCGGTTCGGGCCCTATGAGCTGAGGTCGCTGATCGGCATGGGCGGAATGGGTGAGGTCTACCGCGCCTACGACACCGTCAAAGAGCGCACGGTCGCCGTGAAGCTCCTGCGTCCCGAGGTCGCCGCCGATCCGAGCTTCCAGGCCCGGTTCCGGCGCGAGTCCCGGGTCGCGGCCCGGCTGCAGGAACCGCACGTCATCCCGGTCCACGACTTCGGGGAGATCGACGGCGTGTTGTTCATCGACATGCGCCTCGTCGACGGGTCCAGCGTCAAGGAGCTGTTGCGGTCGAACGGGCCCCTCGAACCAGCACGGGCCGTGTCGATCATCACGCAGGTGGCGGCCGCGCTGGACGCCGCGCACGCCGACGGGCTGGTCCATCGCGACATCAAGCCGGAGAACGTGCTGCTGACCGCCGACGACTTCGCCTACCTCGTCGACTTCGGTATCGCTCACGTCGGGGGTGAGGCCAGCGTCACGATGACCGGCGTGCTGATCGGGTCGAGCGCCTATATGGCGCCGGAACGATTTTCCGGGGGACCGGTCGGCCCGTCGGCCGACATCTACGCGCTGACGTGTCTGCTGTACGAATCGCTGATCGGCAGGCCGCCGTTCGAGACCGGCGATCTCCGGCAGCTCATGAGCGCCCACATGTTCGCACCGCCACCACGGCCGAGCATCATGCGCCGTGGAATCCCGCGCGCATTCGACGACGTCATCGCGGTGGGGATGGCCAAAGAGGCCGCCGCGCGGTTCGCGACCGCGGGTGAACTGGCCAAAGCCGCTCGCGAGGCCGCGGCGCCGGGTGCGGCCAAGGCGGCTGCCACCGAGGAGCCTCCGACCAGGCCCGCGCCCGCCATCCCCGCGCTGCCTGCCGCCACTCCACCGCCCGCGCCGCCGCCGCGCAGCACACGGCAGTTCTCGTCGGTCTATCCGAATCCCGACCACACGGGCTATACGCCGTATCCACCGGTGCCCCCGCCGCCACCGGCCCGGCCTCCTGAGCCGGCGCCACGCAAGTCCCGGTTCACCCGGACGCAGTTGATGCTCGCGGTCGCGACCGTCGTCCTGTTCGGCGTGGCGGCGGTACTGGCGTCGATGTTGGCCAGTGGCGGCGACGACAGTGGTGCGACGCGTCAGACTCCGTTGTCGGCGCCACCCGCCACGACGAGCGAGCCGTCAGCGGAGTCGACGACAACGACCACGACGACACCGACGGACGCGCCGAGCGGTACCGACGCCCAGGGCTTCGTCGGGCATACGGCGCGATGTGACTCCGGCAGTACACCCGCGGTGATGATCCGTACTGCGACGTCACTCGCGGTGATCTGCCAGACGGGGCCCAACAGCTTCTACTACCGCGGTGAGCGGCTCAGTGACGGCGCGAACCTGGAGATCGCGAATGCGGTGCGTTCCGGCGACGGATTCGTTGCCGTCAATCCGGCCGACGGCGCGCGCTATGAGGTGAGCCCGGACAATCTGACCATCAGCAGCAACGGGCGTATCGATTCGTCAGAGCCTGCGCTGGGGTAGCGCCCGGAATTTCAAATGTCGTCGAATGCCGGCGCATAACGGAATGTGCCCTGCCGATCGGGCGTCCACGACGTGAGGGTCCGGATCTGAAAGTGTTCGGCCCATTCCTCGACGGGCGGGCGGACGCCGAGCGGCGGCGCGGGCCGGAATCCGAACCGGCGGTAGTACTCGGGGTCGCCGAGGAGGACGGCTTCGGGGAAGCCGAGCGCGTCGGCCGCCGCCAGGACGGCATGCATGAGGGCTGAGCCGACGCCGTGCCGTTGGTGGGTTGGCAGCACACCGAGCGGCCCGAGTGCCAACGACGGCCTGCCGTCGAGATGGGCGCGGCTGCCGAGCACGTGGCCGGCGACAGCGTCGTCGATCTCGGCGACCAGTGACAGTGCCGGGATGCTGTCGCCAGCGGCGCGGAGCCGGTCGACCAGCGTGGCTTCAACCGACTCCGTCCCGGCCTCGGTCGCGAATGCCGCGTTGTGCACGTCGCGCACCGCTGGTCTGTCGTCGGGAGTGTCACGCCGAATGAGCACAAGCCGACTCTGCCGGTCCGCTCACCGACCCACAACTGATTTATCGACGGCCGTTGGATACAAGATGCGAAACTATGCCACCCTCGGAGAGACGTACCGTGCTGTCTTCCGCGGACCAACGCACCGGGGAGTCCGTCAAACCTCGCACTGGTCAATGGCTTTTCCTGACCGTGACATGACGTGATCGGGTGGTAACACCCGGCGGATAGCTTGGATCCAACATCCTTTGGAAGGAGCGCGATCCGTGCCGAGGTCACTCAGTTCTCGTGCAATCGAAGCGGCGAGAAGGGTTTTGGACGACGTCGACCGGTGCACCGATCCGGTGGCGACAGCCAGGCTGCTTCCGCCCGAGGTCTACACCAGCGACGACTTCTGGGAGTTCGAGAAGGAAGCCATCTTCGCGCGGGAGTGGCTGTGCATCGGTCACGTCAACGAGATCCCCGAGCCTGGGGATCAGTTGCCGCTCACCATCATTGACGAGCCCATCGTCATGCTGCGGGATCTCTCCGGCGATGTGCGTGTCATGTCGGCGGTCTGCCAGCACCGTGGTCAACCGCTGTTCGGCGGGCTGGCCGGGGAGAACCGCGGTGCAGGCAGCGGGTGCGTCAACACCAGAAGAATGGTGTGCCCGTACCACAATTGGCAGTACGGGCTGGACGGTTGCCTGGTGGCAGCGCCGTCGATGACCGAGACCGTGCCCGTCAAGCGGCTGCGTGAGACGGTCCGCCTTCCTCAGATTCGACATGAGATATTCCACGGTCTGGTCTTCATCAACTTCGACGACGACGCCGCACCGCTGGCGCCGGCCGTTGCCCGTATGGACGAGGAGCTGTCGACCTTCGGGATCGAGGACCTGATCGCGCTGCCTGCCCAGGTTTTCCCGAATCAGGCTTGGAACTGGAAGATTCATCACGACAACGCGTTGGAGCCCTATCACACCAGTTACGTGCACCGAGGCGTGCACGAGGCGGCGCCCGCGAAGAACGCGCGGTTCTACGAGTTCGGCGAAGGCGACGGCCAAGTCATGCACCCCACGTATCTGCTGGACGAGAACGCGGGCCTGGCGAGCACCGACGGCAAGCGCACGACATCCATCATTCCCGGCCTCACCGAGGAACAGCGCAAACGGGTCATGTTCGCCTCGATACCGCCCATGCTGTTCAGCATCCTTCAGCCCACGTTCGTTCAGCTCGCGATGATCCACCCGACCGGGCCAGGGTCGATGGACCTGCGGCGGGTGAACCTGTACCCGAAATCCGCTGTGGAACAACCCGGTTTCCACGAGGCGTACGAGCGGTTCATGGAGCGCAAGGCGCTGGCCATTCATCAGGATGCCGTGACGACCGCCGCACTCCAGCAGGGCCTGCGTTCGCGCTACGCGCCTCGTGGACCGCTGTCCTGGTTGGAATCGAACATTCCGCAACTCAACCAATGGCTGATCGAGCGTTACCGAAAGGCACTCACCGTCGATGTCTGAATCCACCACCGTTTCTCCCACTGAGCTGACCGCGTTGCTCGCACGGTTGGACGGCCTGGAGTCCCGCGAGGCCATTCGCGCGCTGATGGTCAGCTACATGGCTGCCGCGGATGCGAAAGAAAGCAAGGGGGACAAGGTCGCCCGGCTTTTCACCGAGGACGGCAAATGGCAGAGTGTCGGGCCGCACGGAAATCCCGGGTGGGCGGCCGAGGGTAGGGCGGCGCTCGTCAAGAAGTTCGATCGCAACGTCGAGCGCATGCCGTTCTCGGCCCACTTCGTCACCAATCCCGCTGTTCAACTGTCGGGAGACACCGCGCGCGCACAGTTCATGTATTTCCAGGCGTGCACCTATCGCGGCGATCAGCCGTTGTGGATAGCCGGCTCGTACGACAACGACTTCCGCCGCGTCGACGGCCAGTGGCTCATCTCGCACATGCGGGTGCACAACTTCTTCACCACGCCGTACGACAAAGGCTGGGTCGCCGTCCCGCACATCGATACCCCTTGAGTGGAGTGAGCCGTGAGCTACCGTCATCAGATCCTGCGCAACTTGAAATTCGGCACTCTCGCCGACTTCGTGAGCGCCGAAAAAGAAAAGAACACCTTGCGGATTCAGGCCGGGCTCACGCCTTATGCGATCTGGTCGCCAGCGTTCGGAGGCTTGCACCATCTGGTCCTGGAAGCACATTTCGAGTCGATGGCGTCATTCGAGGCCGAGCATCTGGCGGGGAAGGCGATCGACGGCATGGCGGCGCTCAACGCACGCCAGCTCGAGTGCGTGATCGAGGGAACCGCGCAAGACCGCCTGCAACGGCTGAGCCTGGAGGCCGGGCCCGGGTGACGCTCACCTCACCACGCTGGTATCAGTGGCACGCTCAATACGACGAACTGCATTCGCCCGACAGCGATCGCCTCGAAGTCGTGCAGGAGTTGCTGTTTGCCGCGATGGACCGAGCGCCCGCGGGTTCGCTCACGGCGGTGAGTGCGTGCGCCGGGCAGGCTCGCGACCTGCTGCCCGTGCTGATCCACCACCCGCGTGGCCCCGATGTCCGCGCCCGCATGGTCGAACTCGATCCGCTCAACGCATCGTTTCTCACCTCGGCACTGGGCAGCACGAACCTCGGCGGCGTCGAAGTCGTGATCGCCGACGCCGGAACCACTGACGCCTACATCGGAGCTGTCCCAGCGGATCTGGTGCTGCTGTGCGGGGTGTTCGCGAATATCGACCTCGCTGACGCCCAGCGCACCATCGACACCGCGACTGCGCTGTGCCGGCCGGGCGGCACCGTGGTGTGGTCGAGCTACGGCCCGCGGCTGGCTTTCGCCGATGACGTTGTTGCGCTGTTCGAGGACGGTGCGTTCGAGCGAACGGCGTTGCACCGCAGTGCCGAACGCGAATTCGTCGTCGCCGCACACCGATATGTCGGACCGCAGCGCCGCCTGCCCGCGCGCCACCGGTTCTTCGACTTCAGCGACTAGGGCGCACCATCGGGGTGGGCACCGCCTTGGTTCGCATGGCGATTGGTCAGATGCCTGCGCATCAACATCATTGCCAGCTCGGCGTCGGCGTCGAGCACCGCCCGGAGAATCGCGGCATGCTCGTCCCACGAGTTGCCCACCGCCGTGCTCTTGCCACCGACGAGATGGTGCGACTGGTTGCGCACGGCCCGCAGCGTATCGGCGAGAAACCGCGAACCGCTGCCCTCGCTCAGCGCGACGTGGAACTCTTCGTTGAGTTCGTCGAGTTGCGTGTCGTCGCCTGCCTCGGCGGCACGCTGTCCCTCATCGAGGATCCGGCGCAGCCGCGCCCGCTCGTCCGCGGTGAACCGGTTTACGGTGTGGCGCACGGCGATCAGTTCGAGCGCGACCCGCATCTCGCGTACCACCTCGAGCTCGTGCTGGTCGAGTTCGACCACACGGACACCGCGCCGGGGCAGGGACTCGACCAGTCCCTCCGCTTCGAGTCGCCGGAACGCCTCCCGCACCGGAAAACGCGACACCCCAAGCCGTTCGGAGATACTGAACTCGTTCAGCCGCTCACCCGGCGCCAACTCGCCGTCGAGGATCAGCCGCCGCAGTTCGTCGACCGTTTCGGTGCGCAGGGACCGATGTCGGCTTCCGATGGAAGACATTCTGGCGAACCCCCGTGGCGAGTCACTGGCTATTGGATACGAATAACCGTATTACCAGGACAGTACACGTCGGTATGGTGACCCGCCCGGCTGAAACTTACCTGTAATTGGCTGTGCCGCGGCCGGTAACAATCTTTGGATACAACATACTTCGTGACTTCCACTTACTCCCATATCGCCGCAACGGGCATGGGCGCCGTGACCGTCAAACAGTTCGACCACATCGTGCTTCGCGTACGTGACCCAGAAGCGTCCGTCCGGTGGTATGTCGAGAAGTTCGGCTTCCTGGTGCACCGTTTGGATGAATTCCGGGCCGGCACCGTGCCGTTCCCTTCGGTAGAGATCTGCCCCGGCGCGATCATCGATCTGGACGGCAGGCACGCTGCGACGGGAACCAACGTTTCGCACTTCTGCATCGAGATCGAATCCACCGACATGTATGCGCTCGTGGGGTCGGGCGAGTTCGAGACCGCAGACGGCCCCTATCGGCGTTGGGGTGCACGAGGTCTGGCAGACCTGGTTTACGTTCAGGATCCGGACGGCCACGTCATCGAATTGCGACACTACGGGCCGAGCCAGATCGAGGTCTGACGGTGCTCGATGTGCTCGCCCGGCGGGCGGTGGCGTCGGGAAGCCTCGGCGCGGTGTCCGCAGGGTCGAGGGCCGCAGCCGCGGTGGGGGTTTCGGCGCTCCTCGCGGGAGGCAACGCATTCGACGCAGCGCTTGCCGCCGCACTGTCCGAGACCGTTGCCCTGCCCTCGAAATGCGGCTTGGCCGGTGATGTGGTGGCGCTGTACGTGACCGCCGGTGCTTCGGCGCCCACGTCCCTCGCGGCCATCGGCGGGGCGTCGGCAGGTTTGTACGCGGCGGCGGACGGTGCCGGCTGGCAGGTTCCGGCCACCGGTCCGCTGTCGGTCGGAATCCCCGGCGCGCCAGCGGGGTACAGCCGCGTCGCCGAGCTCGCACGGTTACCGCTGGAGAGGCTCGCCGCCCCGGCGGTAGAACTGGCCCGCCGCGGCGCGTGGTGGTCTCCGATGAACGCGAAGCTGGAGTGCGAGGCGCGTGCGCTCCTGTACCGATATCAACCCGATGGCTGCGTCTACTCGCCACGAGATGCTCCACACACCATGGGCGACATGGTGCGCCTGCCCGGGCTCGCCGATGCGCTGGAGGAGTTCGTGGCACGCGGTGCCGGTCTTTTCGCCGGTCCGGTCGGCGATGCGGTCGTCGAGTGCGTGCGACGGCACGGCGGCACGCTGACCGCGACAGACCTGGCTTCGGCTGATGTGGTCGAGGAGGCCGCACACTGTGTGCAGACACAGTCGGGGCGGCTCTGGGCGACCAATGCGCCCACCTATGGGCCCGCGCTCACACGTGCCATGGCCGGCCGCGCCGTCAGCGACGTCGAGCCCGCCGATGTGCGGCAGAGCTTGGCCGATTTGGCGGACACGAAAACGGCCACCGCCGAGGGCACTTCGACGGTCGCTGCCGTGGATGAAGCTGGCAATGCGATCGTGCTCGTTCATTCGTTGTCGTTTCCCCAGTACGGCAGCGGCCTGGTGGTCGGCGACTATGACTTGATCCTGTCCAACCGGGCCGGACGTGGGTTCACGTTCGAACCGGGGCACCCGAACGCCCCCGTCGCGGGCCGGCGGCCGCTCACCACACTGCACGCGTGGGGTATTCGGCACCGTGACGGCTGGGTCCTCGGGGCGACGCCGGGTGGCAGGCAGCAGGTGCCGTGGAACGTCCAGCTCGTCGCGCAGCTGTTGGGCACTCCCGACCACGGCGAGCAGGCCATGGGCGACGCACTCGTAGCACCGAGATGGCAGCTCGACGCGGCAGGCGATGTTCAGCACGAGGGCCGAGAACTCGGCCGATTGGAGGCGCGGTCCAGCCACACGCTGGTGCGTACCGCGACGGGCCGGTGTGCGGCTGCGGCCGACCCCCGGTGGGACGCAGCGGCGGTAGCGGTATGACGGCTGTGACGGTGATCGGCAGGGGCGCGATCGGTGGTCTGGTTGCCGCCGGGCTCGCGCGTGGCGATGTGCCGGGGTGCAGCCTCGTCACTTCTCTCAACTCACGTAGTGACCGGACACAGGTGCTCGCCGCAATCCGTGCCTGCGATGTGGTGGTCGAGGCCACCACGGTGGAAAGCGCACAGTCCGTCATCGGTCTGACCGTGGCGATGGGCCGAGACATCGTCGTGTGTTCGGCCGGGGCGTTGGCCGAGCCGGATTTCCTGCCGCAGTTGTCCGGACCCGGTCGGATCATCCTGCCGGCAGGCGCCATCGGAGGTTTCGACGTTCTCGCCGCCGCGGCCAGAGCCGACCGCGGCGAAGCCCGGGCACAGCACATCACGGTCAAGCGGGCCGCGGCGCTCGGCGCGGACCCGACCCTGGCCGAGCCCGTGGAGGTCTTTCGCGGCTCAGCCCGCGACGCGGCCCTGCGATACCCACGCACCTCGAACTCGTCGGTCGCGCTCGCCCTTGCCACCGTGGGCCTCGACCGCTTGGAGGTCGTTGTGATGGCCGACCCCGCAGCGGCTTTCACGCGCCATACGGTGCGGTGGTCGTCGGCGGTCGGCAGCTACGAATTCCGCTTCGACAACGCCGTCGACCCGGCCTCCGGCGGAAAAACGTCGGCCATCACCGCGTGGTCGGTCCTGGAGACCGTGTCGGGTCTGCACTGCGGAGTCGGACCCGGCGTGGTGGTCCAACCGGGCGGTGACGGCTCATGACCGTTGCGCGGCAAGCCGTCGACGACCGGGTGCGTGAGCTGTGCGGGCAGTTCTCGACGGGTGCGATGGCCGAAGCTGTCGACCTCTACCGCGATCTGCATCGCCATCCCGAACTGTCCATGCAGGAGCACCGGACCCAGAAGGCTCTGCGCGCCGCGCTGAACCGGACGTCGGCCGAGGTACGCGAGTGCGCGGGCACGGGCCTGGTCGCGGTGCTGCGCAACGGTCCGGGGCCGGTCATCGCCATGCGTGCCGACATCGATGCTCTTCCACTGCAAGAGCTCACCGGCCTCGGATACGCCAGTCGAGCGGTCGGCACGCTGCCCGATGGCAACCGGACACCGGTGATGCATGCGTGCGGGCACGATGTGCACGCCAGTGCGCTCGTCGCCGCGCTCGGGTATCTCGACAGGCGTCGCGACACGTGGTCAGGAACCCTGGTGGCGGTCTTCCAGCCCGGCGAGGAGACCGGTGCCGGCGCCGCGGCCATGATCGAGGACGGCATCTTCGGCGACACCGGGATGCCCGAGGCGATCTATGCACAACACGTGACAACCGGACCGATCGGCCTGCTCATATGTCGTCCGGGCTTCTTTCTCTCCCATCAACGTTCGTGGCGCATCACGGTCGACGGCCATGGGGGACACGCGTCACGACCGCACCTCGCGCGGGATCCGGTCGTGGCCTCGGCGGCCATGATTTTGCGGCTGCAGGCGATCGTGTCCCGCGAGATCGACCCGTTCCGGATGGCGGTGCTGAGTGTCGGGTCCATCCACGGCGGGACCGCGCCCAACGTCATCCCGGATCGCGTCACCTTCACGGTGACGACCCGTAATTACGAACCCGCGGTGGGCGATCGTCTGGTGGCGGCGATGCACAGAGTCATCGCGGCCGAGGCCACCGCATCCGAGGTGCGGGCACGAGTCGACGCTGTCTCCGAGATTCCCGCGTGCAACAACGATCCGGACGAAACCGCGACGGTGCGCCTCGGCTTGGCGAGTCTGTTCGGTGCCGCGGCCGTGCACTCACCCGACGATCCACTTCCGGCGAGCGACGATTTCAGCCAGTATGCCCGCCAGCTCGGAATTCCTTCGGTCATGTGGAATTTCGGCTGTCAGGACCCGTCATTGTTCAGTCGCGGTGGTGCCGTCCCGCGCAATCACACGAGCCGGTTCGCGCCACACCTCGACGCCCTGACGGTCGGCGCCGCGGCGGCGGTCGCCGTATTGCGGCACCGGTTCGCCATCGCGGGATCCAAGATGCAATCTCTTCGAGATGGAGCGGAGGCTCGGCAGCAGTGATGGCGGGAATTCACCTCGTGCAACGCGAAACACGGCGGAAACGTCACACGACGTCAGTCGTAAAAGTCAGCCGCTACAAATCTCTTGTGGATACAAGATGCAACCGACGAGGCGCCTGATCGATGCCGTCTGACACGAAGTCCGATACGGGGGCTGCATTGTTGTCCGACCGGGTCACCCTGCGCGACGTCTGCATCGTCCACGGCCGGGGCGAGGGTGCGGTCGTGGCCGTGGAGGGCATCGACCTGACGGTGCGCCCGCGTCAAATCGTCTCCGTCGTCGGGCATTCGGGATGCGGCAAGTCGACGTTGCTGCGCGCGATTGCCGGCCTGCTGCCCGACGCATCGGTCCAGGGCAAGTTGTCCATCCTCGGCAAAACGCCTGAGGAGGCCCGCAAGTCGGGTCTCATGAGCATGGTTTTCCAAGATGCCGTGCTGGCGCCATGGCGGACGGTCGAGGCCAACGTTCGGCTGCCGATCCAGGTCGCGCGCGGGCGCACGCGGCCACCGGCGAAGACTCCGCGCGAACAACTCGAAGTAGTGGGTCTCAAGGGCTACGAACGGCGTTACCCGAAACAATTGTCGGGTGGGCAACGCCAGCGGGTGGCACTGGCCCGTGCATTGGTGATGGAACCGCAGGTGCTGCTCATGGATGAGCCGTTCGGCGCGCTCGACGAGATCACCAGGGACGAGATGCACACCGAATTGCTGCGGATCTGGGCGACTACGGACGCCTCGATCATCCTGGTGACGCATTCGATCGCCGAGGCGGTGTTCCTGTCGGATCAGATTGTGGTCATGGCCGCCCATCCCGGCCGGGTCGCCGATGTCATCGATGTCGACTTCCCTCGGCCACGGCGCAGTGAGCTGAAGGACTCCGCTGAATTCACGCGAATCCAGCACCGAATCCGGGCTTCGTTGGAGGAGAACAGATGACGGCAGTGCCGTTCACGGACAAGCCGCGCGTCAGCGCGGTCATCCCGCCAGCGGAGCGCGCAGGCTGGCTGTTGTCTACCTTCCGCGTCACCCGCGCGTGGCTTGTGCTCGCCGCAGGTCTGGTGCTGTGGGAAATCGTGGTGCGCTGGTTGGCGATCCCTCCTTACGTGCTGCCCGCACCGTCGGCCATCATCGACAGTTTCTTCGACCATCCCGCCTTGTTCCTGTCCGGTATGTGGGTGACCGCGAAGATGTCGCTCATCGGCTTCGGTGTGGCGATCGTGATCGGGGTCGCGTTGGCCGTACTGATGGCGCGCAGCGCGATCTTCGAAGAACTGTCCTATCCGTTCCTCAACATCATTCGCGTGATGCCCACAGTCGCCATCGCACCGCTTCTGATCATCTGGTTCGGCCGCACCGGCCTACCGATAGTCATCTGCTCGTGCCTGATCGCGATCTTCCCGATCATCGTCGACGTGACCCATGGCCTGACATCCGTTGAGCGAGACCTCATCAACATGATGAAACTGTCGAACGCCAGTGAGTTCTCGATTCTGACCCGGATCAGGATTCCCAACTGCCTGCCGTATCTGTTCTCGTCGTTCCGGGTCGCCGCGCCGGGTGCCGTGGTCGGCACGCTGCTCGGTGAGTTCATCGGATCGAAGACCGGACTCGGTTACCTCATAACCGTTTACAGCGCGCAACTCAACACGGCAGCCGTCTTCGTCCTGGCCTTGCTCTCGTGCCTGCTCGGGATCCTGTTCTTCAACATCTGCGTCTGGGCCGAACGAATTCTCGTGCCGTGGAAGACCGTCGTTCGCTGACGCGCAACACCCGAAATTTCCTGACCGAAACCGTCAGGCCGAAACCGTTAGGAGTCATCATGTTCCACATCTCCGGCCGCGCCCGGTGCGCCGCGGTGCTCGCATCGTCCGCCGCATTACTTCTCGGTGCGTGCTCATCGACCGAGGCGGCATCGTCGTCCTCAGCCTCGGACGGTTCAGTGCCGGTGAAGATGGCGTTCGAATGGACCTGCGCAGGCGACTGGGCTGTGGTCAACGAGGGCATCGAGCAAGGCATATTCGAGAAGAACGGTGTCGACCTGTCCTATGACCGCGGTCAGGGTGGAAGCGACACCGTACCGCTCGTGGCCGCACGGGAATTCGACCTCGGCATCATCTCCGCACCTCCTGCGGTGATCGGCGCGGGCCAGGGCATGCCGCTCACCATCATCGGAGCCGCGTCGACCGTCGGCCCGGTCACGATCCTGGCTGACCCGTCCATCAAAGAGCCGAAGGATCTCGAGGGGCGCAGCCTCGCCGTCCAGACCGATCAGTTCGAGGGCGCCGTCTGGAATGCGTTCGTGACAGCGACGGGTATCGATGCGGGCAAGGTCCGGGTGGTGCCCTCAGACGACGCCACCGAGGCCGAGTTCCTCAACGGCGACATCGACGCCTACGTGGTGTTCTATCCGACCGCGAGCACCAAGGCCATCCTCGACCAGCGTCCCGGCCTCACGGTCATGCCGATGCAGGATTACGTTCCGACCTACGGGCACACGATGTTGGCCAACAACGCGTTCCTACAGGAGCACCCGGATGCCGCGAAGGGATTCGTCACCGCGTGGGCCGAATCGGCGAAGTACGTGCAGGACAACTATCAGCAGTCCTACGACCGGCTCGTGGCGAAGTGCCCCGAGGTGGATCCAGGTGCGCTGAAGTTCAGCATGGACGCCTATTTCGACTCGTACAACGGTGACTACTCCAAGCAGCACGGCTTCGGCAGTTTCTCGGTCGACGGCATCGAACAGACACAGAAAGTTTTGGTCGACGCGGGCTTGGCGGAGTCGAAACCGGTGGCGGAGTTCACCAGTGAGGACTACCAGCCTGCCGAGCCCGTGCTGCCCAGCGCCGGTGCAGCCCACCCCTGAGCGGCCGATGGCCCGGCGGAGCGTTCCAGCAGCGATCGGCGGCACCGCGGTTCGCGTCGATGCGATCGACAAACTGACAGGCCGGTTCCGGTACGCGACTCAGGTACACGCCGTGGCCGAACTGCATGCCGTGACTGTCCGCAGCCCCACCGCAAGCGCCAGGATCGACCGCATCGACACCGCGTCCGCCATGCGGGTCCCCGGCGCGGTCGAGGTGTTGACCGGTGCCGACATACCCGGCAGGCGGCTCGGCTCGAAGGTGGCCGACCAACCGGTTCTGGCCGACGGGCAGGTGCGCCACCACGGCGAGGCGGTTGCGCTGGCCATAGCCGAGACAGCCTCGGCGGCCCGGAGAATGGCCGAACTGATCACCGTGCGGCTGACCGGTCTTCCCGCTGTCACGGATCCCGAACTGGCCCTTGACCGGTCGGCTCCCGCGGTAGGCCCCGACGGTAATCTGGTCGCGCGGCACCAGACCAGGCGCGGCAACGACCGTGGCGAAATCGCGGTCGCCCGTCGCTGGTCGACGGGACGGCAGGATGCGGCGTTTTTGGCGCCGGAAGCGGGTGTCGCGGTTCCGCAACCAGACGGCACTGTCCACCTCACGCTCGCGACGCAGGACATCCACGGCGATCATGCGCAGGTGACTCGTGCGCTCGGTATCGAAGCCGAGCGGCTCGTCGTGCACAACAGCGGTGTGGGAGGAGCCTTCGGCGGCCGCGAGGACATCACCCTGCAGGCGCATCTGGTTTTGGCGGCCATGCGTACGGGCCGCCCCGTGCGGATGATCTACACCAGGGCGGAATCGCTTGCCGCACATCCCAGCCGCCATCCGATGACGACCGATGTGGAGCTCACGTGCCGTCCGGACGGCGAGTTCGTCTCGCTGTGCGTCCGCACGGTGCTCGACGGTGGCGCATATGCGTCGACGTCGGCGCCGGTGTCGGCCATCGTCCACGACTTCAGCGCGGGCCTCTACCGCTTTTCCGCAGTGGATATCGAGACCAGCGTCGTCTACACGAACAATCCGCCCGCCGGTGCCATGCGGGGATTCGGCGCGACCCAGGCCTGTTTCCTCATCGAATCGACCGTCGATGCGGTCGCCGCCGAACTCGGCCGCGATCCCGTGGCGCTTCGGCGTCAAAACCTCTTGCGCGCAGGGGAACCGCTCGCCACGACCGGCCAGCCGCTGACCGGATGCGCCGACCCTCGGGACGTCCTCGACGCGGCACTGACGGTTGCCGCACCGGCCGTCCGCCCCGGGACGACACATCGCCGCGGTGTGGGCGTGGCATTGGGGATCAAGAGCGCCGGGCTGGGCCATGGCAAACCGGACCCGGCCACCGTCGCGGTCACCTTGTCCGCCGCAGGCGCCGACGTGGAGTCATCGGCAGCCGAGGTCGGACAGGGTGTCACCGAGGTGCTCATGCGGATCGTCGGTGCGCAACTGCCCGGCATTGCGGTCAGGGTCGTGTCGACACCCACGACCTTTCCCACCGCGGGCGGCAGCAAGGCCAGTCGGCAGACGATGGCGAGTGGGGGCGCGGCACATCGCGCCGCGGCCGAGGTGCGCCGCCAACTCGACGAGCTGTTGGGCCGCGGTTGGACGGCAGCCACCGTCGCCTCGGAGATGGGTAGCCGCACGCTCCGGCACGAGGTCACCTACGACGGTCCGGCAACCGACTCCGCGCGGCCGCACAAGGCATTCCAACTGATGGCGCACCGGGTGACGGTCGACGTCGACACGGTGACCGGCCAGGTCGAGGTCGCTCAGGCCGTCTGCGCGCAGGACTGCGGGCGAGTCATCGACCCGGTTTCAGTGCGGGGACAACTGATCGGCGGCACGGTCCAGGGCATCGGGTTCGCACTATGGGAGGAGCGAAAAGTCGACGTCGCCGGGATCCAGACGACCACCGGCTTCGGCGATTATCTACTCCCGACGGCCATAGATGTCCCCGAGGTGGTGGCCGTTGCGCTCGAGGTACCCCATCCTGATCTGACCTTGGGGGCGAAGGGAATCGGGGAAGGGCCACTGGTTTCGTCGCCGGCGGCGGTGGCCGCTGCCGTCCGGTGCGCGACCGGGCGGCCGGTGAGCCGGATTCCGCTCTGGCGCACGGAGACATCAGGCGTGAGGACAGTGCGTGACGGCTGAGATCCATCCGACGAGCTGGTCACAGGCGGCCGAAGAGCTGGCCGATCCGGGCGCGGTGGTCGTCGCGGGCGGTACCGGTGTCCAACCGTGGCTCACGACGAGCGGAGCCGTCCCGCAGGGGCTCGTGCACCTCGGAACCATTGGCGAGGCATGGGATGTCGAAGCCGTCGCCGACGGGCTGCGACTCGGCGCAATGGTGTCGGTGGACCACCCGGAACTCGCAAGCTGGTTCGGTGACGAGGGCGCCGCATGGTTCGCCACGCCTGCCGTTCGCCGGCGCGCAACGGTGCTGGGCAACGCGGTGTCGCGTATCGGGCCGCGTGAGCTGGGCCCCATACTGGTCGCCACCGGTGCCAGGATCCTGACCACGACCGGCCGCGCTCTGCCGGATTGGCAATGTGTCGAACAGGTGCTGCAGCACGGGCTTTCGCCAGGACGGCTGGCGATGAAGATCGAGTTGCGCAGACCGGAACGGATCAGCTACCGGCGCGTCTCGGTCCGCAGCCGGATGAGTCGGGTCGAGGTCGGTCTGTGCGCCGCCATCGGGCCCGGATGCAGCGCGGCACTGGTCGTCCGGACCGGGGGACCGGTACACCGATTGACCGACGCGGCCATGTCGTCGGATCGCGTCGACTTCGTCGCGGCGGCGCGTGACGCACTGGTCGGTCTCCCGCGTGCGGCGGGTACCGGTGACGAGATCCTCACGATGGTCACCGGACTTGCCGGGCGGGTGCACCACGACCTGCACGGCCCGAGAGCGGCCTGATGGCCTCGGCGAACATCGACGGTACCGAGATCGCGCTGCCGAACGGCGGGACAGCCAGCCTGTGGGACGTACTCGAGCGGGCAGCCGCCGCACCGCCGTTCGGATGTGGAACCGGCCATTGCGGTGCGTGCACAGTCCTGATCGACGGGGTGCCTGCGCCATCCTGCGTGGTCCCCTCCGGGGCTCTGCGCAACGCGGCCGTCAACACCGTCGCGACGGCAGCGCTTCGCGAGCTCGTCGACGCGCTCGCCGCCGAAGGAGCTGTGCAGTGCGGCTTCTGCTCGCCCGGGATGGTTGTGACTCTGTCGTGGGCGGTGTGCCGTGCGGTCGCCGAACATCGGGTGCTGACCGCCGCCGATGTGAGAGAGCTTCTCGTCGGCCATCTCTGCCGCTGCACGGGTTACCAGTCGATCGTCACGGCGACCGTCGCAACGTCGCGGCATCTCGCGACCGCGTCGTTGGTGGCGGCACCTGAATCAGTTCCCGAGCGGCCCCGTTTCGAGTAGTCGACTACGCGAGCCCGGCAAGCTTGCGCGGGTGGGCCTTGACCGCGACCGGGGCATAGATCGCCACGGGTGCGGATCTGCCCCTCAGCTTCAATCCGGGACGCTGGATGAAGCAGACCTGAGCGTCTGCGAGCATCCCGAGTGTTCCTGCGGTGAGCAGCACGGCATCGCCGGTCTTGCGGGTGGCCTGCTCGACGCGGGCGGCGACGTTGACCGCGTCGCCGATCACCGAGAACTCGAAACGCCCAGCGCCGCCCACATTCCCGGCGACCACCGGGCCCGAGTTCAGTCCGACACCCACCGACAGCGTGTCGCCGAACTCGTCGCGCACCGCCGTGGCCATCTCCAGCGCGGCCGCGAGCGCTTGATCGGCGTGGGCGGCCTGGCGGCGTGGCGCGCCGAACACCGCCATCAGTCCGTCGCCCGCATACTTGTCCACGTGGCCGCCGTGCCGGTGCACGAGCGGCACGATTGTCTCGAACAGGCGGTTGAGGGTCGCCACCACTTCGGTGGGATGGAGTCGCTCGGCGAACGTGGTGAAGCCGCGCACGTCGACGAACATCAGCGTGACATTCATCTCCTGGCCCCGCAGTGAGCCGCCCGCGTCCAGGATGTGCTCGGCGACAGCGCGATCCACATAAGTACCGAATGCGTGGCGGATGCGTTCGCGCTCGGCGAGGCCTTCGGCCATCGTATTGAATCCGGCTTGCAGACGCCCGATCTCGCTGGCGTCGTCGACGGCGACCCGGGCCGCGAAATCGCCGTCCTGCACCCGCGCCAGCGCGGCCCTCAGGGCGCCCACTCGGTCGGTGACCGAGCGCACGGCGATCAGAATCGTGAACAAACCCACCACGATCGCGACTGCGACGAGGACCAGAATCGCGGCGAACGTGCGTTGGGCACGGAAGCCGACGTCGACCAGATAGCCCAGCGCGAGCATCGCGACACCGAACAGCGGCACGCCCGTCGCCAATGTCCACGCCATCATCAGCCGGCGCTCGATCGTCGGTCCGACATGGCGTTCGGGTGTGGCGCCCGCGAGTGCCCGCGCGGACACCGGCCGCATGACACGCTCGACGATGAGGTACCAGACCGCGCTCGTCGACACCCCGCCGAGCGCGATCACGCTGAAGATGTACAGCGACGTGGACAGCTGCTCCGTCACGGCGAGGGAGGCGAAGACAACGGCGCTCAGCGCCCATACGGTGCCGGACAGCCGGACCGCTTCCCCCGGCGCGCTCAGCGTCATGTCCTGCTCGTCCGGGGTCGGCAGGCGACCTTCGCCAAGCCATGCCGTGCTGGCCGCGAAGCGGCGACGGCGGACCCACACCATGATCGGGACGGCCACCGCGAGGAAGATCACGAGCACTGTTCCGCCGCGCACCAACAGCCGCTCCGTCGCGTCCTGGCTTAGCACGATGGGTGCGGCGAACGCCAGAAATGCGGCGACGATCCCGCCGCCCGCGACGCTCACGCCTGCGGCGCCCCACACCCAGTGCCGGAAGGTCCTCGAGCGCAGCGTCGTGCCGGCCTCGGCGGCGATCGCCTGCCCGAGGTAAGGCGTTCCGGCGAACGTTGCGTCCATACGCATGAGCTTGGCGGTGTGTCGAACCCGCGACGAGCGTAGCGCGCTACCTGCTTATTTTCGGCTTGCGGCAAACTAATCTAGAACGACGAACGGACGAGAAGAGGACGCACATGAAGGTTGTGGTCGGATATGACGGGTCTCCTTCCGCGAACGCGGCGATCAACACGGGCAGCCAGCTGTTCCCCGGCGCACAGGCAGTGATTCTGTACCTGTGCACACCCCCGTTCGGCAGCAAGGGTTTACGGGCGCGGTTACGTCACTCGGCGCGCAACGTCGACGAATTGATCGACCTCGTCGACCGTGAAAGTGACGGCGAGGCCGCGCGACTGGTCGAGACCGGCGTGACGCTGGCCCGCGCCGTCGGCTGGACGCCCGAGCCGCTCGTGAAGCGCACCTGGGCGGGCGAAGGCCTCGGTCTGGCGCAGGTGGCCGAGGAGCTGCAGCCCGACGTCGTGATCGTCGGGGCCCGCGGCATCGGCGCGACCGAACACAAGATGGGCAGTGTGTCCGATCTCGTCGTGCACCACGCGACGCGGCCGGTTCTCGTGGTGTCGAAGCACATGGTGTCGGCCGAACACGAAGCCGTGGTCGACGGGCCGATCGTCGTCGGCGTCGACGGCTCCGCCGGCGCGGACCGGGCCGTGGAGGCCGCCGAACGGCTGTTCGGCAACCGAGAGATCCTGACGGTGGCCGTCGAGGACGGGGACACCAGCGACGTGGAGGCCGCCCATCACGTTCGGCGGTTCCGCGGATCGGGGGCGGGGGCCACCGCCGATGCGCTGGTCGCGTTCGCCGACGAACACCGGGCCGCGGTGTTGGTCGTCGGCTCCCGCGGACAATCCGCCGTGCGCAAGATGCTGCTCGGCAGTGTCGCGGCAGCGACTTTGCAGCGGACCTACCGTCCGGCTCTCGTGGTGCCCGCGGGATAAGTCAACTGCTGAATCACTCCTGGGCTTCCCACACTTTGTTGGACCGAACCGTGGTCAGTCGGTAGTCGGTCACCCGGATGTCGAACAGCCGGGCTCCGAGGTCGCGTGCGCGCGACAGCGGATCACTTGGATCGCAGGCGATCTCACCTCGGCTGTTGGCGTTGCCGACCACGACCCCGGCCAGGCTCTGGTCGAGATAGCGGGTGAGTTCCTGGAATTGCGCGATAACGCCCGCCGTGGCGCCGACGTAGCTCTCCTCGCACGAGATCAGCACGCCCACGGTCTTGTCCGTGATCCCGCCGACTACCTGCTCCTGTTGCGGTGCGCTGTTGGCGGTGTAGCAGAACAGCCGGTCGAACACCGACTTGAGCCGCGCCGGCATGCCGTAGAAATACAGCGGCATCGCGTAGATGATCCCGTCGGCCGGCAACATCTTGTCCAGCAGCAGTGTTTCGTAGCGGTCGTCCAGCGAGCACAGGCCGCTCGGCGTCCGGCAGCGTCGGCAATTGTCGAGCATGCGGTGGACGTAGTCGTCGAGGAACACATGGTCCACCTCGTGGCCGGCCAGCTTCGCACCTTCACACGCGGACTCGGCAAGGAGATGGGAATTGCCGTCTTCGCGCGGGCTCGCGCTGATCACCAGAACTTTCATCGATTCGCTTCCATGGCTGTTGACGCGCGCACCACCAGTCGCGTCGGGATCAGGGTTCGAGTGCTGTCCAACGGTGGCAGTTGGCAGTCCGGGTCCTTTCGTGCGATGAGGTCGGTCAGGCTCTCCACTGCCCGCGCCCCGATATCTCTGGGATGCAGGAAGACTCCGGTCACCGGTGGATTGGTGACTCGCAGGATCGAGCTGTCCACGGCACTGGCGAGCGCCAGATCGCCGGGCACCGAGATGCCGGCTTCGCGGGCGGCATCAAGTAGCGCGATCGCACATTCGTCCGAGCTTGTGTAGATCGCGTCGGCGGGGGAGTGCCCGCTGCGCAATGACGACAGCGCCTTGCCCATCTCGGTGGGCGAGGCCTCGGCCACCGCGACGATGGCGGGCCGCACGTCGTGGAGGTTGCACCATTCGCCGTAGGCATGCTGAATATCGCGGATGTAGGACCGCGAGGTGGTGTCGACGATGATCGCCGGCTGCGAACAGCCTTGCGCGACAAAGTGGTCGAGCATCTCTCTGGCGGCCGCCTCGTGGTCGTTGTCGACCACGAAACAGGGTCGCGCCGCCGCCACGACCGGTTCACCGGTGGTGACGACGGGGTACTGGTCGGCGAACGAACCCTGGAGGAACTGCTCGGAACCCTTCGGGTCGACGATGATCATGCCGTCGACGCCGAAGCTGCGCATCGAGGAAGCGTCGACGCCCGACGACACCACGATCAGTGCGTACCTGGCGTCGGTGGCAGCCGCGGCGGCGCCGTTGATCAGCTCGAGGAAGTACTCGGATTCGGACTTGGGAACTAGTGCGGTGCCCCGGCCGCTCACGTCGAGGTCGGGCATCTGGATGGCGATGATCCTGCTGCGCCGGGTCACGAGTTGCTGGGCATGGGCGCTGGCCGTGTAGCCGAGCCGCTCGGCCACCTCCAGGACTCGATCCCGAGTTTCCTGCGCCACCCGGCCACGACCGTTGAGCACGTGCGACACCGTCGTCGGGGACACGTTGGCGTAGCGCGCCACGTCCTTGATGTTTGCCATTGATCGCTCCGTCTCCCGGTCGCGGGGTGGTGTGCCTGCCGTCACATCTGGGTCTTGACCCATCGCAAGTCACTGCGCTACGGTTCCATACCAGCACAAGCCAAAACGTTTTGTCAAGTCCGATCTCGATTCATGTCGGCGATCTGCCAGGCAAAAACGGTCCATGGCGTCCATGCTGCCCATCTTATGCCAAAAGGTTTTTGCACACGTCGAATGGAGGTATCCATGAGCACTCTGGTCCAGCCGGCCGTGGCGAACGCGAACGTCGCGGCGCTGGAGAAATTGTTCGGGTGTGAACCGCACCTGGTGGGCGTCGCGCAGGCCGCCGATGTGGTCCCGGGGATGCGGAAAGGTCTGGTGCTGACCTCGGGTCCTACGTTGCCCTTTAGTGCCTACTCGGGTGGCCAGCGCGACGGCCTGCTCGGCGCGGCGATCTACGAGGGCTTCGCCACCGATCGGGACGGGGCGGTAGAGGTTTACGAACGGGGTGACCTCACCGTCGCAGGCTGCCAAACGCTCGGTGTGGTGGGCTCCCTGGCCGGCCTGACGACGGCATCCATGCCCGTCCTGGTTGTCGAGGATGTACGCACCGGTCGACGCGCTTACTGCACGCTCTACGAAGGCGACACCGCCGACCGGCTCAACTACGGCACCTACACCGACGCCACCCGCGCGAACCTCGACTATCTGCGCGATCGGATCGGCCCCGCGCTCGATCGTGCGGTGCGCCAACAGGGCGGTGTTCCACTCAAACCCATCATCGGCAGGGCCCTGACCATGGGCGACGAACTGCACAGCCGCAACACCGCCGCGACGGCGTTGTTCACCCGTACGCTGTTGCCCGCCATCGCCGATGGGGCTTGCGCGGACGCGCGCGTGCTGGCGGACTATCTCGCCGGCGGGGACTACTTCTTCCTGCGGCTGGCAATGGCTGCGGCCAAGGTGATGGCCGACACCATGCGCGGTGTCGCCGGCAGCACTTTGGTCACGTCGATGGCCTTCTCCTGCAAGGAGTTCGGCATTCAGGTCGCCGGGACCGGCGACCGCTGGTTCTGCGGTCCGCTGCCGACGTTCGAAGCGGTCCGGTTGTACCCCGGCTTCACCGAAGACGACATCGAATTCATGGGTGGCGAAAGTGTCATCACCGAGGTCGTCGGACTCGGGGGAGTTGCGCAGGCGGCGGCACTGCCGTTGCAGCGCTCCAGTGGCGGCAACGCCGCCATCATGATCGGCCGCACCGTGCAGATGTACGACATCTGCGCCGGCGAGCATCCTGACCTGCGTATCCCCGCGCTGGATTACCGCGGCACCCCGGTCGGATTCGATGTCCGGCGCATTGCCGAGACAGGTATCACGCCGTACCTCGACATCGGTATCGCCGGTGCCGGCGGCGGCCAGATCGGCGGTGGTGTGGCTCGTGCCCCGCTCGAACCGTTCACGCAGGCCGCCGAAGCACTCAACCACCCCAAGAAGGAGAGAAACGCATGACCGACACCATATTCGAACGCAACGACACGTTGTACAGCCTCGATCCCGAGCACACACAGGTTGCGAAAGAACTTGGCGCCCAAGGTGTCAAGTACGCGATGGCGAACTGGATCGACGTCCTGGGCCGGTCCAAATCCAAGATCGTCCCGATGACGCACTTCGCCGATCTGGTCGCGGGCGCCGAGCGCTACACACCTCGCGGTTTCGGCGGTATCGGCAACATGAACCCGACCGAGGACGAGGTCGTCGGCGTGCCCGATCTCTCGACTCTCAAAATCCTGCCCTGGGACCGTCGTTACGCGTGGATGATCGCCGACATGAGCTACGGCGGGCGGGAGCCGTTCGCGTTGTGCCCACGCAATGCGCTTCGAACACAGGTCGAAGCGGCCGCCGCGCAAGGCTACTCGGTGCACCTGGGCGTCGAGCCCGAGTTCTACGTGTTCCGGCCCGAATCGCTTGACGGCGGACACGACCGGCTCATCCCCGTGGCTCGCAGCGGATCGCTCAAGCCCTCACCGGCCTATGATGTCGAGGCGACGCTGGACGCGTCGGAATTCCTCGACACACTCGTCGGATACCTCAGTGAACTCGACTTCGGTGTGTATGCCTTCGGGCACGAGGGCGGTGACGGTCAGTACGAACTGAGCATCGGACACGCCCCAGTGCTCGAAATGGCCGATCGGATGACGCTGTTTCGCTTCGCGGTGAAACAGATCGCCAAAGAGTGCGGACTGCTCGCGACCTTCATGCCCAAGCCGTACGCGAGCATGTGGGGCTCCGGCGCGCACCTCAACATGAGCTTGGTGAATCTGGAGACCGGACGAAACGCGTTCCGGCGGGGTGACACCGCAGGCGAGTGGACCGAGACCACCTACCAGTTCATCGCGGGTGTGCTCAAACACGCGCCGGCGTTCACCGCACTGGGCAACCCCACCACGAATTCCTACCGCAGGCTCACTCCCCGGCTGGCCGACGGTCAGATATCTTGGGCGCCAACGCGAGTCAGCTACGGTTCCAACAATCGCTCGTGCACGGTGCGGTTACCGCAGAACCGGGCGTGCATCGAGTACCGGGCCGCCGACAGTGCGGCGAACTACTACTTCGCCTCGGCACTGATGATCGCCGCGGGCCTCGAAGGTATTCGCGAGGGTCTCGACCCGGGCAAGCCGTTGGAGCAGGCCTCACACAACTCCGATGCACCGGCGCTGCCGCGCACACTGCTGGAAGCCATCGAAGCGTTCCAATCGGATCCATTGGTACACAAAACATTCTCACCGGCATTCGTCAGCGAGTACACGGAGATGAAGCTCAAGGAATGGAAGGCCGATCACCTGCTGGTCTCCGACAACGAACGTAGAAGGTACCTGCTCGAACTATGACGGTCGTCGGCGTTGTGTGTGGGCTCGGCACCGATGGCAATCTCGCGAGCCATCGGAACTACATCGACGCGGTCGTCCGCGCGGAGGGCTCGCCGGTTCTGATCCCGGCGACGCTCGACCCCGCACGGGCACTGCGTCTGGCCGAACGTATCGACGCGCTGCTGTTGCTGAGTGGCGGGGACATCCATCCCCGCCGCTACGGCGAAACGACCAGGGCCACCCTTATGGGAGTCGACGAACAGCGCGACCTGGTCGAACTCGCGCTCCTCGAGCGGGCGATGCGGCGAGGTATCAAGGCTTTCGGCGTGTGCCGCGGCGCGCAGTTGCTGGCCGTGGCGCACGGCGGGCGATTGCATCAGGACCTGCCTGCTTACGGCGTGCGAAAACACATGGTGGACACCGTCGACGGCGGCTACGCCTCGATCCGCCATACCGTCGAGATCAAGGAGGGATCACTCGCTGGAGAGCTGTTTCCCAATCTCACTGAGGTGAATTCCCAGCATCACCAAGCTATTTCCGACACCGGATCGCTCACGGCGACCGCGTGGAGCCCCGACGGAATCGTCGAGGCAATCGAAGGTGAGACCTGCTTCGGAGTGCAGTGGCATCCGGAGTTGATCTACACCGAGAACCCAGAACACCTGAAGCCATTCGAATGGCTCGTCCGAAAGTGACAACCGCATGGTCGGCATGGAGATAGATAAGGACTCAGAGACTGCATACCGCGGACGCCTCCCGCGGGTGGAGCGACACGGCATCGATTACATCCCCGAAGACGAACGCCGATCCAGGCCGGGCAACCTGTATGTGCTGCTGCTCGGCGGCAGCATGACATTCGGGGTGTTCATCATCGGCTGGTATCCGATCGCCTTCGGCCTCGGTTGGTGGTCGGCGGCCACCTCGATCATGGCCGGATCAGCGGTGGGTGCCATCTTCCTGGGCCTGTCAGGGCTACTCGGGCCGCACTCGGGAACCAACAACCCAGTGTCCAGCGGCGCCTACTTCGGTGTCGCAGGGCGATTGATCGGATCTGTCCTCGAAGGGACCGCCAGCCTGGCGTTCGCCGCGATCTCGATCTGGACCGGCGGTGACGCGCTCGCCTCAGCCCTGATCCGGTTCTTCGCCATGCCGGACAACGAGGCGGTGCGGCTGGTCGCCTACGGCGTCCTCAGTATCACCGTCACCGTCATCTCCGTGTACGGGCATCACAGCATGATGGCCGCATTGCGATTCATCCTGCCGACCGCGGGCCTGTGCATGATCGTCGGATTATTCGTGTACAGCAAGGATTTCGACGCGTCGTATGCGGGCACCGGTGACTATGCGTTCGGCTCACAACTCAACAGCTGGCTGGTGTCGGCACTGCTGTGTGCGGCCACGGTCTCGTCTTACGCGGCCTACTCGGGTGACTGGACGCGCCACATCTCGCCCAGGAAGTACTCCGACCGCCGCATCGTCCTCACCCTGTTTCTCGGCGGCATCTTCGGTATGGGGGTGTGTTTCCTGTGGGGCGCATTCGCGTCGGCGGCCGCATTCAACGCCGGTGCCGCCGATGCGGACACCCCGTTCGTCTTCGGAGTCGTCGACATCGTGCCGCTGTGGTACATCCCGGCTCTGCTCTACCTCGGCCTGGCCTCGGGCACCACACAGGCGGTCATCAACACGTACGGCACGGGACTCGACACCAGCGCGATCTTCCCGCGGTTCAGCCGGATTCAGGCGACGCTGCTGGCGTGCGTACTGGCAACAGCACTGGTCTACGTCGGGCACTTCTACGACCGGATCGAGAGCGGGATGGCGATCTATCTGCAGCTGCTGGTGTGCTTCTCGATCCCATGGGTGGTGATCGTGGTCTACGGCCACGTGCAGCGGCGCGGCTACTACAACGTCGACGACCTGCAGGTGTTCAATCGGCGCCTGCGGGGCGGAATCTACTGGTACAAGGGCGGTCTGAATCCACGCACGTTGATCGTGTGGTCGGTCGCCGCGGTCACCGGCATGCTGTTCTCGGTCAATGACGCCTACACCGGGCCACTGGCGCCGATGATCGGCGGCATCGACGGGGGTCTGATCGCATCGGGCCTCGTCGCTGTGATCGGGTGCCCGATCATCCACGGGTTCTGGCCGGACAAGCCCGACGTGTTCGGTCCTGCGCCGGTCCCGGAACCATCCAGCGCTGCGCAGCCACCTGCCGCCACACTGGAGCACTGAGGAAGACCTCGCCGACGGGCGGCCCGCGCACCGCGTGGCCGCCCGTTTCCGGGTACGGCGAGCGACCGGTCTCGAAGCGATCACGGATGGATACCGGATCATCACCGGCAAACCACATGCGCCTCTGTAGCAACTATTGTCACAGTTGTTCGCGCTCCGGGGTTCAGCGCAGATGTCCGCACGCGTCAGCCCGAAAGGTGTGTCATGCCGGCCTTCCGTCGACTGGCATCGGTAACCCTCGCATCCACTGTGGCAGTGGCGCTCGTGCATTCGTTGGTCACCGCGCCGCCCGCGGCAGCCGATCCATGTTCGGTCCCGCCCGCGGGTGCATCGGCGCGCAGTGCGACACCGACGACCCCGCGACTGCCGATCCTGCACCTGCCGATCGGCCGTAAACCGGCGAGTACCGCAAGCACATCGGAGGCGGCCAAGGACACTGCCGTCGCGCCGAACACCGCCGCTCGGGCCGCGGCCGCACCAACGGCGTCGGCGGCCACCACGGTCGACTGGGTGACCGGACCCAACACCGACAGCTATTCCCGCTTCGGCATCTCCGGCGCCGACCTCGGGATCATGTGGGACAACGGACAATCCGGTGCCAACAACCAGGTGCTCATCGCATTCGGCGACACCTTCGGCAACTGCGGTGTGGCAGACCAGGAATGGCGCAAGAACACCCTGTTCCGCAGTGCCGATCGCAACCTCGCCGACGGGGTGACCGTGCCCGACCCGGTGCCCGGCAACATCTACGCCGGATCGCCCGTCGACGCGGCCCGGCCCAACTTCTCCAAACAGGTGATCCAGAGCCTCGGGCTGGCAGCCACCGAGGTGACCGTCATACCCACTGCCGGGATATCCGTCGGCACAACCCAATACGTCAATTTCATGTCGGTGAGCCAGTGGGGCGCGCCAGGGCAGTGGTCGACGAACTTCTCCGCCGTGGCCGTTTCGGCCAACAACGGCGAAACCTGGACGGTGCCCGTCACGAGCATCCGGCCGAGCTGGTTCAACACCGTTCCCGGTGTGCCGTTCGTCTGGGGTGACCAGAACTTCCAGATGGGCGCCTATCTGCGGTACGGCGGCTACGTCTACGCCTACGGCACCGGGGCAGGACGGGGCGGCATGCCCTTCCTGTCACGCGTGGCCGAGAACGCGGTCGCCGACAAGTCGGCCTACGAGTACTTCACCCCGTTCGGCTGGCTGAGAGGCTTTCCGTTCCTGGCCGTACAAGTGGTGTGGGCCCCGGGCAGCGAGATGTCGGTGTCCTACAACGACTACCTCAAGAAGTTCGTCATGCTCTACACCAACGCCGCTTCCGCAGTGGTGATGCGGACGGCGGACAAGCCGGAAGGTCCGTGGAGTCAGGCGAAGACCATCGTCAGTTCGACCGCGATCCCCGGCGGCATCTATGCGCCCTATATCCACCCGTGGTCGAAGGGCAGCGACCTGTACTTCACGCTGTCGCGGTGGTCGGATTACAGCGTGATGCTCATGCGGACATCGCTGGCGACAACCAGCAGTTGATCCGCAGTCAGCTCACCGTGCCCGGCCGGCTCGACCGCTCCGCCGCGCGCTGCGCGGCCCGATTGTGTTCGTCGGCCGACACGACCACTGCGTCGGTGCCGGGATAGACCGTCGCCTCGTGCCCGGTCACGAGCCAGCGCACCACATATGGGGGAGAGCCGTCCTCGGCCCGAACCCCGATGATCTCGGCATGCTGCTCGTGCTGGTCGGTTGTCGTGCCTTTGACCACAAGGAAATCGCCGACGTGCGCCTTCATCGCCTGCTCCCTTCGCCTGCTCGTCGGACACCTCCATGGTGCGCGCATCGGGCGGCGGTGGGAACGGGTCGGCGAAGATTACCCCGCCGTCTTACCGGCGTCGACGATGTAGACCGCGCCGTGCACGGCCGCCGCGTCGTCACTGGCCAGAAACGCGATGGTCTTCGCGACGTCGGCGACGTCCATCATTCCGCGCGGTGCCGCGATGCGCATGATCAGATTCCAGTCGGCGTTCTCCGGCGCGGCGAACTCGGTGGTCTGCGGCGTCAGCATGCCGCCCGGACAAACCGCGTTGACCCGCAGCCGGTTCGAGGTGAACTCGATCGCCAGCGCCCGCGTGAGGCCAACGAGACCGTGCTTGGCCGCGCAGTAGCCCGCGGAATAGACCTCGCCCTCGACGCCGGCGATCGACGCGACGTTGACGATGCTGCCGCCTGCGTCGAGCAGATGCGGCAGCGCCGCGCGGCACAGGTAGAACGGTCCGTTGAGATTGACGGCCAGGTCCTTGTCCCAGTCGTCATCGGTGACCGAGAGCGTATGCCGCATCTGGTGAAAGCCCGCGACGTTGATCAGCGTATCGAGCCGGCCGAATTCCTCGACGCAACGCGCGACCGCCTGCCGGCAGGCCTCCGACGACGAGATGTCCACCGACGCGTACTTGCCGCCGGGCACGTCGTCGAACACCGTTGCCATCCGCTCCGCGTCGCGGGCAACACCGAACACCGATGCGCCCCGCGCGGCAAACAACTGAGCAACCGCCGCACCGAGGCCCGACGAGGCGCCCGTCACCAACGCGACTTTCCCATCAAGAGTCATGCGCTAGACCTTCTCATGCGGCCGCGTGGGCGGAACCGCCGCCAGCAGTGTGCGCGTGTACTCGTGCTCGGGCGCGGCGAACAACTCGGCCGCGGGCCGGTACTCCACCGCTTCACCGTCCCGCATCACCAGCACGTCATGGCTCATGCGGTGCACCACCGCAAGGTCGTGGGCGATGAACAGGTACGCCAACCCGAGTTCGCGCTGCAGATCGGACAGCAGGTCGAGCACCCTCGACTGCACCGAAACATCAAGGGAAGCCGTCGATTCGTCGAGGATCAGCAGATCGGGTTCGGTGGCGAGCGCCCGCGCGATGCTGACCCGCTGCCGTTGGCCGCCCGACAGCTCGTGCGGATAGCGTGACGCGAAATCTGTTGGCAGGTCGACAAGCTCGAGAAGCTGTGCGACCCGTTCCGTACGTGCCCGCCGGCCCTTGGCCAGCCGATGGACCTGCAGCGGCTCACCGATGGCAGCGCCCACCCTGGCGCGCGGATTCAGCGACGCGAACGGATCCTGGAACACCAGGCTGATCCGCCTGCGCAGATCCCGTCCACCGGCGAACACGTCCGCCCCGTCGAGGGTGGCGATGCCCGCCGACGGTTCGGTGAGCCCGGTGAGGGCCGCCGCCACGGTCGACTTGCCCGAGCCCGATTCACCGACGACGCCAAGGGTGGTCCCGCGCCGGATCTGAAACGACACGTCGCGCACTGCGGGAACGCCCGAGTAGTGCACGGTGAGGCCCCGCACATCCAACAAGGTCGGCGCGTCGCCGGGTGCCGGGGCGGGCCCGACGCCGTCGACACGGGGTCGGGCGGCAAGCAGCCCGCGCGTGTATTCGTGCTCGGGCCGGTCGAATACGTCGAGGATCGGCGCCTGCTCGACGGCTTCGCCGTCGCGCAACACGGTCACGTCGTCGGCGACCTGGCCGATGACACCGAGGTCATGACTGATCCAGACCACCGCCGTCCCGAAATCGCGTTGAAGATCGGCGACCAGATCGATGATCTGGGCCTGCGTCGTGACGTCGAGCGCGGTGGTCGGCTCATCGGCGATCAGCAGCTCGGGATCGCAGGCCAGGGCGATTGCGATCATCACCCGCTGCCGTTGACCACCGGACAGTTGATGCGGATAGGAGTCCAGCCGGTCCTGCGGCAGCCCCACCGCATCGAGCAGCTCACCGGCCCGGATTCGAGCCTGGCGCCGGCTCATGTTGCGATGCGCCTCAAGCGTTTCGGTGATTTGCCGGGCGAGCGACAGCAGCGGGTTCAGTGAGGTGCCGGGATCCTGGAACACGAACCCGATGCGTCCACCGTGTACCGCGCGCAGCAGCCGGGCCGACGCACCCACGAGCTGCGATCCGTCGGCAAGCGTGCTCGTGCCTGCCACCACCGCGCCCGGCGCATCGAGCAGACCGGTGGCAGCCAGCACCGTCATCGACTTGCCGGATCCGGATTCGCCGACGATGCCGACCGTCTGCTCACGGTGCACATCGAACGACACGCCGCGCACGATCTCCCGTCGGCCGATCGACACCCGCAAATCCTGAACATTCAGCACAGGTGTGGTCATTGCCGGCCCCTCCTGGCTTCCATCAGCGTGCGCTGCTTGGGATCCAACACGTCGCGCAGCCCGTCACCGAACAGGTTGAACGCCAGCACGGTGACAAAAATGGCTGCCCCCGGGAACACCGCCATCCACCAGGCCAGTGTCACGAAACCCTGCGCGTCGAAGATCATCCGGCCCAACGACGGCTGCGGCGGCTGAATTCCGAGGCCCAGGAACGACAGTGAGGCCTCGGCCAGGATCGCGAACGCGAGCGACAACGACAGCTGCACGATCAACGGCCCGGCGATGTTCGGCAGGACGTGTCGCGTCAGGATGTAGCCGCTGCCGGTACCCATGGTGCGCGATACCGCGACGAACGGTTCCACCCGCACGCCCAGTGTGCTGGCGCGGGCCACCCGCGCGAAGATCGGGGTGTAGACGATGCCGATGGCCAACATCGTGGTGGTGATGCCGGGACCGAGGATCGCGACGATCGCGAGCGCCAGCAACAGTACGGGGAAGGCGAACATCACGTCGACGACCCGCATCACGATCGTGTCGAGCCAACCGCCTCGGTACCCGGCGACCACGCCGGTCGTCACACCGATCACCGCGGCGAGCGCCACGCTGACGACCGCGACCCGAAGCGACGCCTGGACGGCCACCAGTACCCGCGAAAAGACGTCGCGCCCAAGCTCGTCGGTGCCGAACCAGTGCGATCCGTTCGGCGCCTGCAACGCGTTCGGCACATCGATGTCGTTGACGCCGAACGGGATGATCCACTGTGCGGTCAACGCCACTATGACGACCGCGAGCAGCACGACGGCGCTGACAGTGGTCACCGGGTTGGACAGCAGGAGCCGCCACGACGCCACGCGGCCTTCGGTCGGTGTGGTCATGACAGCCGGATCCTCGGGTCGACGACCGCGTAGAGCACATCCACGATGAGGTTGATGAGCAGAAACAACGCGGCGATCAGCAGGACCGCGCCCTGGATCACCGGGTAATCGCGCGCGGCAACGGAATTGAACACGAGCCGGCCCAGGCCCGGCCACGCGAACACCACCTCGACCACGATGACACCGCCCAGGATCGTCGCGAGCTGGATGCCCGTGATCGTCAGCACCGGCAGCAGCGCATTGCGGACGATGTGACGGAACGTGACCACGGGAGGTGGCAGACCTTTCGACCGCGCGGTGCGGACGTAGCCCATCGCTGCGACCTCCAGCACCGCCGACCGCACATACCGTGTCATGATCGCGGCCGCGACCAGACCCACCGTGAGCCCCGGCAGGATGATGTGGCGCAGCCAGCCGCCAGGATCGTCGAGCAGCGGCCGGTATCCCGAGGTCGGCAACCAGCCCAGCGTCGAGGCGAACAAACCGATCAGCAGGATGCCCAGCCAGAAATCGGGGATCGACACACCGAATTGGCTCGCGACCCGGACGATCGCGTCGCTGGCCCTGCCCTCCCGCAATGCCGACCAGATACCGGCGGGCAGCGCTACCACGAGCGCGATGACGATGCCGACAAGACCGAGCGACAGGGTGGCGGGCAGCCGCTCCAGCAGGGTCACGGTTACGGGATCGCCGTTGCGGAAGCTCACGCCGAGGTCACCGGTCAGTGCTGAACCGAGATAGCCGAAGAACTGTTCGACGATCGGCCGGTCCATGCCGCTGGCCGCACGCAATGCCTCGTACGCCTCGGGCGTGTAGCGGGTGCCGAGCGCGATACGCACCGGGTCGCCGGGCACCAGATGGACGAGGGCGAATACGACGATGAGTACTCCGATGAGCACCACAGCCGAATGCAGCAGCCGCCGCGCGAGAAATCGTGCGATGCCGAGCTTCATTCCCTACCACCCGCATTCAGTTCCGCACCGCGGAAACGGATCGCCCCGTCGCGACGCGCATCGTAACCGGACAGGTTGTTGGCCCACGCCTGGATGACCGAGGGGTTGTACAGATAGATATAGCTCACCTGGTCGGCGATACGGGTCGCGGCATTGGCGTAGACGTCTTTTCGCTTGGCGATGTCGGTTTCGACACGCCCGGCGTCGAGCAGCCGGTCCACCTCCGGATCGGAGAACTTCTGCGCGTTGCTGGTGCCGTCGGAATGATGCTGCGCGTAGTAGAAGTCGTCGGGATCGATGCTGCCGAGCCAGCCCATCATGAGCATGTCGAAGTTGCCGGTGTTCTGCTCGTCGAGCCACGTCGCGAAGTCGACGGTGCGGATGTTCACCGTGATACCAAGGGGCGCAAGGTTGTCGGCGATGATCTGGGCCGCGGTCACCGTCTCGGGATACTCGCTGGTGACGAGCATGTCGAGGTTCTGCGGAGCGGCGCCTGCCTCGGTGAGGAGCCGTTTCGCCTCATCGAGGTCGTAGCGGTACCGGTCATAGCGCGTGTACCACGGGTTGCCTTCGGGGATCGCGAGCTGATTGGTCGACGCGGTGCGGTAACTCGTGGCCGCGGCGATCGCGTCGCGGTCGATCGCGTATGCGATCGCCTGGCGCACCCGCACGTCGTCCCACGGTTGGCGCGCCTCGTTGAGGGCCAGATACCAGTAGTCGTTGCTCGGGGTCACCGCGAGCGTCAATGAGTCGTCGTCACGTAACTGTGCCACGCGCTGCGGCGGCACCGAGTCGGTCCAGTCGATCTCACCGGCCTGCAGCGCCGACAGCGCGGTCGAGGGCTCCGAGATGAAGCGGAACGTCACCCCCGAGACGCCGGGTGCGCCGCCCCAGTAATCCGGATTGGCCTTGAGCGTGATGGAGTCGCCGCTCTTGCGTCCTTCGAACGAGAACGGTCCTGTGCCGATCGGATGGGTGGCGATCTGCCCGCTCTCGACGTTGCTGCGTTGCACGATCGCCATGCCCTTGAACCCTCCGAGATTGGTCAACAGGTTGGGCGTGGGGTGCTCGACGGTGATGCGGACCGTGGCCGGATCGGGGGCGCTCACGTCGGTGACGGCACTGAACTTGTCGACGTTGGTCAACTGTTCGTCGATGATGCGGTTGTACGAGTAGACGACGTCGTCGGCGGTCAGCGGACTGCCGTCGTGCCACGTGACACCGTCGCGCAGATGGAACGTCCACACCCGCTGATCGCCGCTGACCTCCCACGACCGCGCGAGTGCCGGGCGCATGTGCAGGTTCTCGTCGGGTTCGACGAGTGTGTCGAACACGTTCTCAAGCACTTCGAACGAGAAATATGCGCTGGTCCGGTGGGGGTCGAGTTGGTCTGGTTCACCGGCGATTGCGGCGATCAGGTTGCCCGAGGACTCGTCGCCGAGATCCACGCGCTCGCCGGTCGAGCACGCCGCAAGGAGGCACACCAAGACTGCGAGTAAGGCTTTAACCGCTGGTCGTGAGGTCACGATCTCTCCAGGATCACCGCGGGTGATCTGCCTGTTCGCTCACCCGCTACGGGTCGTCACCGGGACCGGGAAACGCCTGACGGACAAACCGGTGACGACGCTGATGAAGACTGCGATACTCACCCATTGTGACCTTCAAGCGCATGGCTGTTGCGACCGCCCTGGTGTTCACGATCGGATTCGGCGCGGGCCTGGGATTTGCCGGCCCGGTTCAAGCCGAGCCCGTCATGAACGGTGTCTACACCTACACGCAGGAGGGTTTGGAGCCTCAGACGTGGTCGATCTACCCGTCCTGCGTGCCCGTGGTCGGGGATCTGCGCGAGCCGCTGGAGTTGGCCGTGGCGTGCCGGCTGCACGTCGAGGCGTCGCGCGGCACGAGCGGTGGTGACGCCCGGCTGGCCGACGGTCAGTGGCAGTTCATCACGTCGAAGATCGAAGGCATGCAGTGCCCGGACGGTAGCTGGGCGCCGATCACCGAGACCTATCGGTTCAACGACGTGACGCTGACCGGCACTCGATCGGTGGCGCACAACGCGGTGTGCGGCCTGGCCCCGTCGATTCACACCGTGCCGTTCACGCTCGCCTACCAGAAGCCGCTGCCGCTGCCGGTCGAGGCTTATCCGCTCGACTGTGAGCCGTGGGGCTTGCGGTTGTGCACGTAGCCGGCCGCCGAATCCCGCTGCGCGACGGCAAGGTATGTGATCTCACCGGCCCCGGCCTGACCGACCGGTTCGGGGTGACCTGCACCGACCTCGGTGCTTCGGTCCTCGCGCCGAACGGAAAGTTGGTTTCGGTTTTTGGTGACACCTTCTCCGGCCGCCGGGTTGGGCAAGGTGACTGGCGTTCGCCGGTGGTGCTGATCGGCACGGGCGACGCGAATCACGAGATCGTCTACGAACACGCGGGCGGACCGGACCCGCGGTACGCGCGTCAACTGTGGCATTACGTGCACCACATCTCCGGCTGGCGGCGCAATGCCATCAGCACTGTCATCCCGAGTGACCTGTTGCGCGTGGGCGATTCGTTGTACCTGCACGCGATTGTCAACCGCGGATTCGGCAACGTCATCTGGACCGAGATCTGGCGTTCGGATGACTGCGGTGTTTCATGGGAGCGCTTCGGCTCGAAATTTCCGGCGGATCTGCACGGCGGCCACGCACAGTGCTGGTCCTGGGACTACGAACCCGGTGATGGCTGGGTGTACGTGACTGCCACCGGTTTTCAGCGCAACAAGGGCATCATTTTGATGCGCGTGCGTCCGGGCCGCATCGGTCAGCCCGAGTCCTACTGGAGCTGGGGCCATACCGGCACGGGTTGGGAATGGGGCCGACGTGCCACGCCGATCACTCCGGCCACCGAGCGCTGGGGTGAACTGAGCTTTCGCCGGGTCGCACCCGGGAAGTGGGTCCTCGGTGGATTTCTCGCCTCCAAGTACGCGCTGGGATACCGCGTGGTCGACTCGCCGGTGGCCGACATGCACACCACACCCGTCCAGATGCCGATCTTCGGATCGGCTTGGGAAGACGAAGACCATGCGCAGAGCCGGGTCGCCCAACTCTACGGTGGCTACGTGCTTCCCGGCTCACGCTTGGACATCCCCGGTGGTGTCGGACTCGTGGTGTCGCAGTGGCGCACGGACTCCGGATGGCCTTACCGGGCAATGCAATTCAAAGCCCACCTGAAGGACACCGCAGAGCCGCAGCCGCTGGATCCTGTCGACCTGTGACCGTCAGGCGGTGAAGCCGCCGTCGACGTTCCAGTTCGCCCCGGTGACGTAATCCGATTCCGGTCCGGCCAGGAAGCTGACCACTGCGGCGATGTCGCCGGTGCGCCCGTAACGGCCCAAAGCTGTGGTTTGCCGTACCACGTCGGCGAACTCGCCTTCGTCAGGGTTCAGATCCGTCGCGATCGGACCCGGTTGCACGTTGTTGACGGTGATGCCGCGCGGTCCCAGTTCGCGGGCCAGCGCACGCGTCAGCGACGATACGGCGCCTTTGGTCATCGCATAGACGGCGGTTCCGCCCGTCGGTACGCGATCGGCATTGATGCTGCCGATGTTGATGATTCGTGATCCCTCGCCGAGATGGCCGACCGCGCTGCGGATCGCCGAGTAGACGCCGCCGATGTTGACGGCCACGACTCGGTCGTACTCCTCCTGCGGGAACTCGTCGATGGGTGCCATATATGCCGTTCCGGCATTGTTGACCAACACATCCAAGCCGCCGAGGTCCGCAACCGCCTGCTCGACCGCCGCCGCGACCTGGGCCGGTTCGGCGGCGTCAGCCTGGATCGCCACTGCTTTCGCGCCGTCGGCCGTCAACTCGGCTACGAGCTTCTCGGCTTCGGCGGCAGATGCCCCGTAGGTGAAGGCCACCGCGGCCCCGTCGGCGGCCAACCGTCGCACGATGCCCGCGCCGATTCCGCGTGAGCCGCCGGTTACCAGTGCGCGCCGTCCCTCAAGTGCTGAAGTCATGGACAAGACAAAGCCGTAAGCGGCCCCGTGATTCCCGGTGTGACGGGTATCACTTATGGTGATTTCCGTGGCGAAACGAGTCGTGGTCTGGGGCACCGGTTTTGTGGGCAGCATGGTGATCGCCGAGATCGTCAGACATCCGCTGTTCGAGCTCGTCGGTGTCGGCGTCAGCAATCCGGAGAAGGTGGGCCGCGACGTCGGCGAGATCTGCGGCCTCGGCGCGCCTATCGGCATCGCGGCATCCGACGATGTGGACGCGCTCATCGCGTTGCGGCCCGATGCCCTTGTGCACTACGGGCCAACGGCTGCGCACGCCGACGCGAACATCGCACTCATCACCCGGTTCCTGCGCGCGGGCATCGATGTCTGCTCAACGGCGATGACGCCATGGGTGTGGCCGAAGATGCACCTCAACCCGCCCAACTGGATCGAACCGATCACCGAGGCGTGCGAGGTCGGCGGCGCGTCATGCTTCACCACGGGTATCGATCCCGGCTTCGCCAATGACCTGTTCCCGATGACGCTCATGGGTTTGTGCTCGGAGGTGCGCCGGGTTCGCGCCTCGGAATTGCTGGACTACACGAACTACACCGGCGACTACGAATTCGAGATGGGCATCGGCAAGCCGCCCGAGCACCGGCCTCTGCTCGAGAGTCCTGACATTCTCATCTTCGCTTGGGGCGCAACGGTTCCCATGATTGCCCACGCGGCGGGTATCGAGCTCGACGAGATCACCACCACGTGGGACAAGTGGGTCACGCCCGACGAGCGCAAGACGGCCAAGGGCATCATCGCCCCTGGCAACGTGGCCGCCGTCCGATTCACCATCAACGGCGTCTACCGCGGCGAGACCCGAATCCAACTCGAGCACGTCAACCGTATCGGCCTGGATGCCGCGCCGGACTGGCCGTCCGGAAACGACAACGACGTCTACCGCGTCGACATCGAGGGCACCCCGAGCATCTCGCAGGAGACCGCGTTCCGGTTCACCGACGGCTCCGGCCGCGACGCGGCGGCCGCCGGCTGCCTGGCCACCGGGCTGCGGGCGCTCAACGCCGTCCCCGCGGTCAACGAACATTCGCCAGGATGGGTGACTACCCTCGACCTACCACTGATTCCCGGTGCCGGCACCATTCGCTAAGTAACACCAGCCGCGTCAAACGAGATTGAATACCGGATAGGGTTTTCTCTCGAGACGGGACGATATGGCTGACGGGATCGGGCTGTCGGTTGGCGCGACCAACCTGACCGCGGTAGTAGTGGGCCGGGCTGCGGTGACGCGGTCGCCGGTGCTGACGCTCTATCCACATCGCGCCTCAGAAGTGGGCGTGCCCAGCGAGAACCCCAACCTCACCGAACGTGGCCTCATCCTGACCGACTTCGTCGACCGGGTCGGCGACCCGGTCGGCATTCTGGCACCCGACGGCTCGTCGCACCGCGGCGAGACGCTCGTCGCGGATGGCCTCGGTGCGCTGCTGGACACGGTGACCGCCGGACGTCCGGCGGGCGCACCCGTCGCAATAACCCATCCGGCGCACTGGCGGCCCAACCAGGTTGAGGCGCTTCGCGCCGCGCTCGCCGCCGTACCCGAGTTCCGCGACACTCCGACGGTCGTCTCGGACGCGACCGCGGCGTTGACCGCATTGCAGGACGAGCCGGGCGTGCCGACCCGCGGCGTGATCGCGGTCTGCGACTTCGGCGGCAGCGGCACCAACATCACCCTCGCCGATGCGGGCAACGGGTATCACCCCATAGCGCCGACCGTCCGCCACCCCGACCTGTCCGGCGACCTCATCGACCAGGCCCTGCTCAGTCACGTCGTCAACGATCTGTCCGCGGCGGGCACGATCGACTTGGCCAGCACGTCTGCGATCGGCTCACTGGGCCGACTGCGCGGCGAGTGCCGCCGCGCCAAGGAACGGTTGTCGGTCGAGTCGGTCACGGCACTCGTCGCCGAGCTGCCCGGCCACCGCAGCGACGTGCGGCTCAACCGCAACGAACTCGACGACGCCATCCATGAGCCCCTTGCCGAATTCGTGTCCGTCCTGCAGGACACGGTCGAACGCAGTGGGCTGCGTCCCGGTGATCTGGTGGCGGTGGCGACCATCGGCGGCGGCGCACGGATTCCGGCGATCACCACGACGCTGTCCGCGCATTTCCGCGTCCCGGTGATCACCGGAGCGCAGCCCGAACTGACTGCTGCCATCGGAGGCGGGTTGACCGCTGTGCGCGGGACGGTCGAGGAAGGGGTGACCGCGTTGGCACCCGCCTCTTCGGCCGCACCGCCGACCGCGGCGGCGGCGCTGGTGGCGCCCGAGCCGCCCGCTGCCCCGAAAGCGTTGGCGTGGTCGGACGCCCAGGACATTCCCGATGTCGCGGAAGTCGACGACTACGATTTCGAGTCTGAGCCGGGCACGCGCACCACGGCGCGACCGCAGTTGCAGTTCGGCGAGCGCGAGCTGACCGAGCACGAAGAATCCGTCGCACAACCCTGGTATCGCCGCCGTGCGGTACTGGCCGGCGTCGGTGGGGCGGCGGCGCTCGCAGCTGTCGCCACAGTGCTTTTGATGAACAACCGCGACAGCGGCGACGTCGCGGTTCCGGCGGCGACGACCGCACCGGTCACGACCACCACCGCACCTCCCGAGGCGCCGCCACCAGCGGTGCCCGTCGATGCGCCGGCGCCTGAGCCGCAGCAGACTCACGTCGTGACACACGAGGCTCCGCCGCCGCAAACGGTGACGCAGACAGTCCCGCCGCCACCCGCCGCGGAGCCACCGCCGCCGGTGACCGAAACACCGTCGCCCACAACGGAAACCCCGCCGCCACCGCCAACGACGACCGAGCCGCCGCCGCCCACAACTCAGGCGCCGACCTCGACGCAGCCACCCTGGAGCCCCGCCGCTCCTTACCCGACCATCCCGGGCCTGCCGTGGGTGCCCGCGCCGGGTGGCGGGGGAGCAGGCGGCACTGGCGGCTAGGCCTGCAGGCCGCTCAACGTCTTTGGGTCTTCATTGAGGAAAGCCTGTATATCGTCCCCGTCGTCGAACACGCCGTGACCCATACCTGCGATGAGGTTGATCGACGCCGAGGGCTGTAAGCGTGCCAAGCGTGCGGCCGTGTCCCGTGAGTCGAGCAGGCGATCACCCGCGCCCAGTGCGACGTACAGCGGTGCCGTGATGGCCTGTAGGAGTTCATCGGAAAAGATGGGCAGCGTGTCGCGGCGGGGCCGGTAGTTGCGCTGGATCAACAGCATGTAGTCGATGACGGGGTCAGGAACCGTGCCCGGTCCGAGGGCAATCCGCAATGCCGTTCGGGTGCCGCGACTTCCGAATGGTGTGAGAGCCAGAGCCGCGAGGATCGCACCGTAGCGTTGACGGCCGATACCGCCAGGGGCCCGCAGGGCCAGGCGTTGCACGCGGCCGGGCCGGCGGATCGCGTAATCGGTTGCCAGCCAACCGCCCAACGACACGCCAACCATGGCGGCGGTATCGATGCGCAGTGCGTCGAATACGTCATCGAGCCACAGCGCATAGGCATCGGAGTTCAGATCGGGTCGAGCCGGGGCACTCAATCCGGGCTCGCCGATGACATCGACCATGTAGAGCCTGTGTGTCAGTGACCAACGCGGGGCATCGGCCTGCCAGATCGCACTGTTGCTTCCCGCGCCGTGCAGCAGTACGACCGGTGGCGCGTCAGCGGGTCCACAGTCCAAGACGAACGTATCGCCCTCATACGTCGCGACCGTGCGCTGTCGCAACGGTGTGGGCCAATGCCGAAGATGCTCGCGGTAACTGTGCTCGACGGTGTTCTGGCCTGCTGACGATCGGTAGACGAGGTCTCTCACTTCTCTTCCTGATCTATCAAGGCGTCGATCAATCCGATCAACGCAGACGTGGATGCCGGGTCACCGTCAACGAAAATGGTGAGGCGGCAGGCGGTTTCGTCATAAGTCGAATGAACATTGAGCGGAGTTTGCCGGCTTCGGTCGCCGACCGCGGCGGCCGTGAGATGTGTGGTGACGCGGTCCATCATGAGGCGGTCGACGTTATGTACGTGCGCGACCGCCGAGACGTGCGCGTGCGGCTTACCGGCTGGCTTGTCGGCAGTCGCCCCGGTGAACGCGCGCAAGTCCTGCTCGGTGATGCGGTACTGCTTGCCCATCCGGACGGCGGGCAGGCGACCGTCGCGGACATATGCGCGCACGGTGCGTACGTGCAGTCCGAGGATGTCGGCCACTTGTTCTGCTGAGTACACAGTGACAGTCATGTCTGCAAACTACCTTATTTGTCCATTCATGGCTGCAGATAAGGATTGATGAAGCGCTCGCGCAGGTTGTGGAAGAACTTTGGTCCCTTTGTTCTCAGTAGCCACAAGCGGGGCCGATTTGTCGGTGGTTCGAACTAGTGTTCGAAGTGTGGATGGTCGGGTCGTTGCCAAGCTCGCCGCGTTACGCGCGGCGCTGGCCGGGGTGCGCGACCTGCCCTGGGAATCGTTGCCCGAAGCCGACCTGTTGGGG